>CALCRR010000081.1 GCA_937894495.1 uncultured Ruminococcus sp.
TCTAGTCTCTTGCTTCTAGAGGCACAGGGGGGGGAATTACCCCGTCCGGTGAGGACTTGTAATATAAAACATAATCTGGTATAATGATGATAACAAATTTTGAAAACGATCTTTTATAAGCGAACGGAGCAAAGCTATGGAAGAGATAAAGAACAAACTTGAAAAAATACTGCTGAGGGTTATGAAGCCTGCACGGTATATAGGCGGCGAGATAGGCAGCGTGGTAAAGGACAGGGACAAGGTAGATGTGCGCTTTGCCTTCTGCTTCCCCGATACCTATGATGTGGGTATGTCGCACCTGGGTATGAAGATACTTTACGGTCTTAAAAACCAGGTGCCCAATTGGTGGTGCGAGAGGGTCTTTATGCCCGAAAAGGACTTTGAGACTCTTATGCGTGAAAACAACATACCCCTTTACGGACTTGAAAGCCTTGACCCCATAAGGGACTTCGATTTTATAGGTTTTACCTTGCAGTATGAGCTGTCCTACAACAACGTTTTGCAAATGCTTGACCTTGCAGGGCTGCCTGTGCTGGCGAGTGAGAGAAAGGGGCTGACACCTATAGTCGTGGGGGGCGGTCCCTGCGTTTGCAACCCCGAACCGCTGGCTGACTTTTTCGACCTGTTCATTCTGGGGGAGGGCGAGGAGGTCAATCTTGAGCTTTTAAGGCTTTATGAGAAGATGAAGCCCCACTCTCCCACTAAGGAGGAATTTTTAAGAGAAGCCGCTAAGATAGAGGGCGTTTATGTGCCGCAGTTCTACGATGTTTTGTATAATGAGGACGGCACCGTAAAAAGCATAACCCCCAATGTGCCCGAAGCAAAGCCCAGGGTAACAAAGAGGATAATCGCTGATTTTGACAAGGTGTACTACCCCGACAGCTTTGTGGTGCCGTTCAGCGAGATAGTTCACGACCGCTCGGTGGTGGAGGTGCTGAGAGGGTGCATAAGGGGCTGCCGCTTTTGTCAGGCAGGGTTTATCTACCGACCGTTTCGTGAGAAGAATATCGACACTATCAAGAGCGAGACAAAGTCGCTTTGCGAGCAAACGGGTTATGAGGAGGTCTCGCTGTCCTCCCTTTCCACCAGCGACCACACTAAGATAAACGAGCTTTTGCAGAGCCTTTCGGATTATACCGATGATGAAAACATCAACCTCTCGCTGCCCTCGCTGAGACTTGACAGCTTTAATGAGGAGCTGCTTGAACGCATACAGGCGGTGAGAAAAAGCGGCCTGACCTTCGCCCCAGAGGCAGGTACCCAGCGGCTGAGAAACGTTATAAACAAAAATATCACCGAGGAGGAGATACTTAGTACCTGCAAAATGGCTTTTGAGTGGGGTTACACTCAGGTGAAGCTCTATTTCATGCTGGGTCAGCCCGACGAGCGGGACGAGGATATCGTGGGCATAGCTGAGCTGGCGCAGAAGATACTCGACCTTTACTATGAAACTCCCAAGGAGAAAAGGGGACGCTCGGTGCAGATAGCGGTATCTACTGCCACCTTTGTGCCAAAGCCCTTTACTCCCTTTGAGTTTGAGCCCCAGGCGACTGCCGACGAGATAATGCGCAAGCAGGAGCTGCTTCGCTCGTCAATAAAAAGCAGAAAGATAAAGCTGAGTATGCATTTTCAGAACACGTCTATCCTTGAAGCGGTGCTGGCTAGGGGAGACCGCAGGCTCTGCAAGGCGGTGTATTCTGCATGGAAAAAGGGCTGCTATATGGACAGCTGGGACGAGCATTTTCAGTATGACAAATGGCTGGAAGCCTTTGCGGAAAATGATATAGACATAGGCTTTTACATAAACAGACGGCGCAGCTATGACGAGGTATCGCCCTGGTCGCACCTTGATTATATGGTGTCTCATGAGTTTTTGGTCAGGGAGAATAAAAAGGCACATATGGCGCAGACTACCCGAAACTGTAAGGAGGGCTGCTCGGGCTGCGGCGTTAAAGCCGAATGCGGAGGTGTTTACTGTGGCACAAAAAAGGCTTGAACCTAAAAATGTCAACCTGCGCCCCGATAGATATGACAGGCGAATAGTTTACGAAAAATGCGGCAGGGCGAAATATATTTCTCACCTTGACCTTATGAGAGCTATGCAGAGAGCGATAAAGCGTGCAAGGCTGCCCGTATGGTATACTCAGGGGTTCAATCCCCATATCTATATAATGTTCCCCTTAACGCTGCCCCTGGGCTTTGAGAGCAGGGTGGAGGTAATGGATTTTGCGCTGCTGGAGGACACCCCCTTTGAGGAGACCCTGAAAAGTCTTGATGCCCAGATGCCCGAGGGCATGAGGATAGTATCCTGCGGTCTGCCTGTTCACAGCCATACGGAGATAACCCATGCAGAGTATAAGATCAGGCTTTCGGCAGATAAGACGGCGGAGGAGTGCAAAAGGTTTTTTGAGGACTTTCTCGCAAAGGACAGGATAGAGATAGAAAAACGCACCAAGAAAAAGACGGTGAACCTTGTGGATATAAGACCCTCTATTGATGTGAGAGAGCTTGAAGCAGACGGTGGACATCTGCGGCTGACGGCAGTTCTGCCGGCAGGGGGCAGCTTTAATCTTAATGCCAATGTGGTGATAGAGACATTTTTAAAAATGTATGAGCTCAACTGTGACGAGCTTTGTATAGAACGCACAAAAATACTTATAGCTGACGGAGAAAATTTTACATAATAAATTGTTGCAATGTGAAACAAAATATGGTATAATATTTAAGCATTTGAATTACCGTCGGTCTTCGCCGACGAGAGTTAATGCCGCGCCCATCGGGGCAGACATTAAAGCGGACGGTCCTCTGGCAGCATTTTAGCAGCGTATGAACGTCTGAAAAAATAAGGAGGAATTTTAAGTGGACGCTTTAAAGCAGATCGCACAGTCAAGCCTGAAAGCCGAGGCACCTGTTGTCAACGTTGGTGACACAGTAAGGGTACACGTAAAGATCACCGAGGGTGACAAGTCAAGGATACAGGTATTTGAGGGCACAGTTATCGCCAAGAAGCACGGCGGTATCAGCGAGACCTTCACTGTAAGAAGAGTAGCACATGGCTGCGGAATTGAGAGAGTATTCCCTGTTCATTCACCTGCTGTTGCCAAGGTTGAGGTAGTAAGACACGGTAAAGTCCGCAGGGCTAAGCTGTACTATCTCCGTGACAGAGTTGGTAAGGCTGCTAAGGTCAAGGAAGCTATCAAGTAATTTCCCTGAAAGAGTCGGCATTTGCCGGCTCTTTTTTGCAATATTAATAAAATAAGTATAAATTCAGACTTTTTTAAAAAAGCTCTTGTAATTTTGTGATAAATTTGCTATAATAACTGTATATGAGTTTTTGCAGAAATCGAGGCTTGTGTTATGGATAATGAGAATAAAGAAAATATAGAAGTCAGCGAAGAGGAGAACAAGGATAAGAAGTTCGGCGAGGTGAGCGAGCAGGCCATAGAAGCCGCCAAGGAGGCTGAGCCTGAGGATATAAAGGAAAAGCCCCCTGTGGATATCAAGAACGAGCTGCTTGAATGGGCTGAGTCATTTGTGTTTGCCATGTTCGTGGTCATATTCGTGTTCACATTCTTTCTGAGAGTGGTGCTGGTTGACGGCGCATCTATGAACGATACGTTGGTGGATAAGGACAGACTTGTGCTAACACACCTTAACTACACCCCCAAGGACGGGGATATAGTTATAATCAACAGCGATGTTTTGCAGAAAACGATCATCAAGCGTGTTATCGGCACCGAGGGCGACACTGTGGTGGTAAATTATAACGATAACTCTGTTACCGTAAACGGCGAGAAGATCAAGGACGAGCACAAGAAAAACGAGTTTATGCTGGAAAAGGGCTATTTTGATATCAGCTACAGGGTGAGCGACGGAGTTTATCAGTATGAGGTGCCCAAGGATAAGGTGTTTGTTATGGGCGATAACAGAAATAACTCCAGAGACAGCCGTGAGATAGGCTTTATTGATGAAGATGACGTGCTGGGCAAGGCTGTTTTCAGGCTTTATCCTATGGATAACTTCGGCAAAGTCGATTAAGTTATGAAAAAGCGCAGTAAAAAAAGCTCAAAGCTGTGGGAGGTCGCAGACGCTGCCCTTGAATGGGCAGAAACGCTGGTGCTTTCGGTGTTCGTGGTGATATTCTGTTTTACTTTTCTTGTAAGGATAGCCACGGTCAACGGCACTTCGATGGAGAATACCTTGTTTGAAAACGACAAGCTGCTGGTGACTCACCTTATGTATACTCCCAGGCAGCAGGATATCGTGGTGGTAGACAGCAAGGCGCTGGACGAAATAATAATCAAGCGTATTATCGCCACCGAGGGTCAGCACCTTGAAATTGATTATGACAGCGGCACAGTCACTGTTGACGGCAAGCTGCTTGACGAGCCGTACATAAAAGAAGCTATGATAGCCACAGGCAATGCCGCAGACAGCTTTTATAATACTCAAAGGGGCATTTACGAATATGACGTGCCCGAAAACTGCGTGTTTGTTATGGGCGATAACAGAAATGTTTCTGCCGACAGCAGGTCTTTCGGCTTTGTGAATGAGGAGGACATCATAGGCAAGGCTTTTTACAGGTTCTGGTCCGAGAGGGTCAGGGGAGGAAAGCTTTATTAATTCATAATTTATAATTCATAATTCATAATTAAGATATCGCCTGACGGCGATCTAATGCCCGTTAGGGCGAGCTGCGCAGAGGGCTTTAAGACGTTGTAGGTAAGAAAGCGCAATGATATATTTTACTGAAAGGAGCGGTGAAAAATGAGTGAAGCTGCAAAGGTGCAGTGGTTCCCGGGGCATATGGCTAAGACCCGCAGGATAATGGCTGCTAATCTGAAGCTTGTTGATGCGGTCGTTGAGATCACCGATGCAAGGATACCTTATTCGAGCCGTAATCCTGAGATAAAGAAAATATGCGGCTCCAAGCCGAGGCTGGTGCTGCTCAACAAGGCTGACTCGGCTGACCCCGATGTGACCTCGATGTGGCTTGAATATTACAAAAAACAGGGGCTTACGGCGCTTGCCACCGACTGCCGCAGCGGCAGGAATGTTAATAAGTTTTACGGCTTGCTGAAAGAGCTGCTGGCTGGTGATATTGAAAAATGGAACAGCAGGGGCATGACAGGCAGACCCATAAGGATAATGATAGTAGGCATACCCAATGTGGGCAAGTCCTCGTTTATAAACAGGCTGGCAGGCTCTAAAATGGCAAAGGTGGAGGACAGACCGGGCGTTACAAGGGGCAAGCAGTGGGTGAGCCTTGATGAAGGCTTTGAGCTGCTGGATATGCCTGGGGTGCTGTGGCCCAAGTTTGATGATAAGCTGGTGGGCGAGCATCTGGCTTTCACGGGGGCTGTCAAGGACGTTATACTCGATACCGAGTATCTTGCCTGCCGTTTGCTTGAGTTTTTGAATGAGGATTACCCCCGGCTGCTGGTGGACAGGTACGGCATATCTCTTGATGATCTGCCCGAGGCTATGGACGAAATGTCAGGCTGTGTTACGGGCTTTGAGCTGCTTGAACGCATAGGCAGAAAAAGAGGTTTTCTTATATCCGGCGGCGAGATAAATACCGAGAGGGCTGCCAGCACTGTGCTTGATGAATACAGGGGCGGAAAGATCGGCAGACTTACGCTTGAAAAACCTATCAGAGATAAGAAGTAAGAACCAAGGAGTTTGAGCTTTTATGACGCTTAAAGAGTTTGACGACAGCTACAGGGAAAAATATCCTGTGGTGTGCGGCTGTGATGAAGCAGGCAGGGGACCGCTGGCAGGCGATGTTTTTGCGGCGGCGGTAATATTCGATAAAAACACCGTTATCGAGGGCATAAACGACAGCAAAAAGCTGACCGAAAAAAAGAGGGAAAAGCTTTTTGATGAGATAGTCGAAAAGGCTCTGGATTTTTCAATACAGACGGCAACGGTGGAAGAGATAGAGGAGATAAATATTTTAAACAGCGCCATGCTTGCCATGAAAAGGGCGGTGGAGTCTATGGAGACTAAGCCAGATATCTGCCTGATAGACGGCAATAAAGTGCCTGAGCTCGACTGTGATGCACAGGCTGTCATAAAGGGCGACGGTAAATCGCAGGCTGTGGCGGCTGCGTCTATTCTTGCTAAGGTGGCAAGGGACAGGTATATGCTTGAAATGGCGGAGAAATATCCGCAGTATCAGTTTGAAAAGCACAAGGGCTACGGCACTAAGCTGCACTATGAGATGCTTGATAAATACGGCGCCAGTGAGATACACAGGCAGAGCTTTCTGAAAAAGTATTATGCAAAAAGATCAGAGCAGCCGTAGTATCGGCAATATCGGTGAGGACGCTGTTTGCGAGTTTCTCAAAAGGCACGGCTATGAGGTGGTGTCAAGGAACTTTACCATACGGGGCGGAGAGATAGATATTATTGCTGAAAAGAACGATATCCTCGCCTTTGTTGAGGTAAAATCAAGAAAGTCAGACGGGCTGACTCAGGGCGAGGAGGCTGTCACCGAGGGTAAGCGCAGAAGGATAATAAAAACTGCCGAGGCTTATCTTAATAAACTTGAAGAACTGCCCCGGTGCCGCTTTGATGTGGCTGTGGTCACCCTTGATAACAATAAGGTCAGGCATTTAAAATATTACGTGGCTGCGTTTGATGCCAGCAAAAAATAGGTATATCATTCAGGAGGGCGGACTTTGCTTTCGTGCTCCCAATCAAATATAGAAGGGTTGTTGTATATGTTTTACAGAAGCACAAGAAACAGTGATGTAAATGTTACATCGGCACAGGCTATCGCACAGGGTATATCAGAGGACGGCGGACTTTTTGTCCCCTCGGAGATACCCTCTGTAACTATGGAGGACCTTAAAAAGCTGGGTGAGATGACCTATGCTCAGAGAGCTTTCTTTGTTTTCTCAAAGTATCTTACAGATTATACCGAAGCCGAGATACGCTACTGCGTTGAGGGAGCTTATAACACAAAGAATTTTGATACCGATAATATCGCAGAGCTGGCGCATATCTTTGACGGCACCTATATGCTGGAGCTGTGGCACGGTCCTACCTGCGCATTCAAGGATATGGCGCTGCAGATACTGCCTTACCTGCTGACAACTGCCACAAAGAAGATCGACCTTGATAAGAAGGTGGTCATACTTGTTGCGACTTCGGGCGATACGGGCAAGGCTGCTCTTGAAGGCTTCAAGGACGTTGAGGGTACTGAGATACTGGTATTCTATCCCGACAACGGCGTTTCTGAAATGCAGAAAAAGCAGATGACCACACAGGAGGGCGAGAATGTAGGCGTATGCGCTATCAAAGGCAACTTTGATGACGCCCAGAACGGTGTAAAGGCTATATTCACCAATAAGGAGATAGGCGAAAAGCTGGCAGAGAACGGCATGATGTTCTCCTCAGCAAACTCTATCAACTGGGGCAGACTTGCACCCCAGATAATCTATTACGTATCAAGCTACGCACAGCTGCTAAAAGACGGCGAGATAGCTGAGGGCGAGAAGATAAACATTGTTGTTCCCACGGGCAATTTCGGCAATATCCTGGCAGGCTATTATGCAAAGCACATGGGCGTGCCTGTCAACAAACTTATCTGCGCTTCAAACGCAAATAACGTTCTTACTGATTTTCTCACAACGGGTGTTTATGACAGAAACAGAGATTTCCATGCCACAATATCGCCTTCTATGGATATACTCATATCATCTAACCTTGAAAGACTTCTTTATCACCTCAGCGGCGAGAATGACGCACAGATAAGAGAGTGGTTCACCGCACTTGCCGAGAGCGGCAGATATGAGGTAACAGACGATGTAAAGGCTGCTCTTAAAGAGGAGTTCTGCGCAGGCTACTGCGATGATGACAGAACAAAGGCTACTATCAAGGAGTATTTTGATAAGTATTCATACACCTGCGATACTCACACAGCTGTTGCAGTTACGGTGTATGAGGATTATGTAAAAGCGACGGGCGACAAGACCAAGACGGTGATAGCCTCCACCGCAAGCCCCTATAAGTTCTCAGGCTCGGTGCTCAGCGCTGTGGGAAATAACGCAGACTGCGACGAGTTCGGTCTTGTTGACGAGCTTGCAAAGGTATCAAAGCTGCCTGTGCCTAAGTCTCTGGCAGAGCTTAAAGACAAGGATATAAGATTTACAGAGGTAATTGCCAAGGACGAGATGAAGGACTTCGTGTTCAGGTCTTTAAACGTTAAGTAAAAAGCAAAGAGGTAAGAACAGCTCTTACCTCTTACTTGTGACCCCTTATCAGGGTCGGCGTTATCAGCTTTCTCTTGCCTTGAAGGTCTTGCAGACCGTCTCGTCACAGCAGTCGGGTTCTGAGCAGGTGCTGCACACCTGTATCCTGCCTGCGGTGCATTCGCATGAGTTGTGGTTGTAAACACAGCTCTCAACGTCACAGTTGATACCGTTTATCTTATCCTTTTCCATAGATAACACTCCTTTCGCAGCCTGCGCTGCTTTGATGCATTATTATTGTCTGCAAAGGTCAGTGAAATATAGCAGGGAATTTTTTCCTTGAAAGGAGGAAAAGCTTGAAGCTTTTTGCTATTGCCGATCTGCACTTATCCTTCGGGGTAGATAAGCCTATGGATATTTTTCACGGCTGGAAGGACCATGTGAGCAGGATAGAAGAAAACTGGCAGAAAAAGGTAAGCACCGAAGACGTTGTAGTGATACCGGGAGATATCTCATGGGCTATGGACTTTGAACAGGCAAGACCCGATTTTGAGTTTATTAACAGGCTCAACGGCACCAAGGTCATATCAAAGGGCAACCACGATTATTGGTGGAGCACCAAGGCTAAAATGAACAGGTTTCTCAGCGATAACGGCTTTGATACCATAAAGATAATACAGAACGACCATTTTGCCTTTGGAGATATAGGCATATGTGCCACACGCGGCTGGGTGAACGATAACAGCGAGCCTGCGGACGCTAAGGTGATAGCCAGAGAAGCGCTGCGGTTTGAGCTGTCGGTAAAGTCGGCGCTGGACGAGGGGCTGAAGCCTGTGGCTTTTTTGCACTATCCCCCTGTTTACGGCGCCAGCAGAAATATTCCTATGCTTGAAATGCTGGGCAGGTATGATGTTAAACAGGTGTTTTACGGACATCTTCACGGCGGCGCCCATAAATTTGCTGTAAACGGCAGCTTTGAGGGGATAGAATATCACCTTATATCAAGTGATTTTTTGCAATTTGACCCAATGGATATTACTAAAATTGTGCAAAGTGACAATTTATAAAAAAATACTGGAAATAAGCGTGAAAGTGTGCTATAATTATTAAGATACATTTTTTAATGGAGGAATTTTAAAATGAGTTTAAAAGCTACAAATAATGTCGGAACAAATAAGTATGAGCTGGAGATCGAGATATCTGCCGAGGATTTTGAGGCTGCTTTGCAGAAGGCTTACCTCAAGGCAAGAAAGAACATCTCTATCCCCGGTTTCCGCAAGGGCAAGGCTCCCCGTAAGCTTATCGAGAAGCAGTATGGTGAGAACGTGTTCTTTGAGGACGCTGTAAATTTGCTTTACGCACCCGAGGTCAACGGCGCTGTTGATGAGTCGGGTCTTGAGCTGGTAACTCAGCCCGAGGTCGAGGTAACAGATATCAGCAAGGAAAACGGCATAAAGCTCAAGGCAATATGCACCACTAAGCCTGAGGTGGAGATCACCGAGTATAAGGGTATAGAGGTAGAAAAAGTTGTCAATGCTGTAACTGATGAGGATATCCAGAAGAAGGTAGATCAGCTCAGAGAGAAAAATGTGAGAATAATCACTATCGACGACAGAGCTGCTGAGATGGGCGACGATGTTGTTATCGACTTCGAGGGCTTCAAGGACGATGTACCTTTCGAGGGCGGCAAGGCTGAGGACTTTGACCTTACACTGGGCAGCGGTCAGTTCATTCCCGGCTTTGAGGAGCAGATAGTTGGTCACAATTCGGGCGAGCAGTTCGATATCAACGTTACCTTCCCCGAGGAGTATCAGGTCAAGGAGCTTGCAGGTGCTCCTGCCGTATTCAAGATCAATCTGAAGAGCATCTCAAAGAAGGAGCTGCCTGAGATAGATGATGATATGGTTATGGACTCGACAGATTTCGACACTGTTGAGCAGTTCAAGGAGGACGCTAAGAAGCAGCTGGAGGAGCAGAACGAAAAGTCTGCTGACGCCAAGGTGGAGGCTGACCTCTTTGACAAGATCATTGATAACATGAAGGCTGAGATACCACAGGTAATGTTCGATAACAGAGTAAATGAGATGGTAGCTGAGCTGGAGCAGAGACTCGCACCCCAGGGCATCACTCTTGACCTTTATATGCAGTACACAGGTCAGACTATCGACACCGTAAAGAAGGCTTATGCTGAGCAGGCTGAAAAGCAGGTAAAGCTGAGACTTGCTCTTGAAAAGATAGTTGAGCTGGAGGGCATCGAGGCTACAGAGGAGGAGACTGCTGCTGAGTTCGAGAAGCTCTCAGAGACATACAAGATGGACGTTGACCAGATCAAGACCTATATTCGCGAGGAGGATCTCAAGAGAGATATCGCTGTGGGCAAGGCAGTTGATCTTATCAAGGAGTCTGCTGTTATCAAGTAATTGAAATAATTTTCGCCTGCATGGGAATAGCTTGAAGCTGCACATAAAGTGCGGCACGCTGTGCAGGCGAATAATATTATAATAAGGAGGCAAAACAATATGGCATTAGTTCCTTACGTAGTTGAACAGACAAGCAGAGGCGAGCGCAGCTATGATATTTTTTCAAGACTGCTCAATGACAGGATAATCATGCTCTGCGACCAGATAAATGACTCGGTGGCAAGCGTTGTTATCGCACAGCTGCTTTATCTTGAGGGTCAGGATCCCGAAAAGGATATCGACCTTTATATAAACAGCCCGGGTGGAGTTATCACCGCAGGTATGGCTATTTATGATACTATGCAGTATATCAAGTGCGATGTTAATACTATATGCATCGGCATGGCTGCTTCAATGGGTTCGTTTTTGCTTTCAAGCGGCGCTAAGGGCAAGAGATTTGCACTGCCCAACAGTGAGATAATGATACACCAGCCCCTTATCGCAGGCGGCGGTATCTCGGGTCAGTGTACTGATATAAAGATACATTCCGATCACATGGTGGCTACCCGTGAAAAGCTCAACAGGATACTTGCCGAGAACACAGGCAAGAGCATTGAGCAGATCGCACAGGACACAGAGCGTGATAATTATATGACCGCACAGCAGGCTATGGAGTACGGTCTGATAGACAAGGTAATTACTAACAGATAGGTTCGGTGACGCTATATGGCAAACGATACGATCAAAAGATGTTTATTCTGCGGAAAGTCTGAAAACAAGGTAAGAAATATGTTCACAGCAGGCAACAGCCACATCTGTGATGAATGCGTGCTTTTCTGCTATGACATTCTTGCCGACCAGGGCTCGGTGCCCCCCAGGGCGAGAAGCAGGAGCAGCGTTCAGAAAAACATCGTCAGCGGCGGCATTTCTCTGAGAAAGCCTGCCGATATCAAGGCGGTGCTCGATGAATATGTTATCGGTCAGGAGCAGGCTAAGATCGCACTTTCGGTGGCGGTGTATAACCACTATAAGAGGATAATGACCCTTGATGACGATAACGATGTTGAGCTGCAAAAGAGCAATGTGCTGCTTTTAGGTCCAACGGGTACAGGCAAGACCCTGCTGGCGCAGACGCTGGCAAGGCTTCTCAATGTCCCCTTTGCTATCGCAGACGCTACAACTCTTACTGAGGCTGGATATGTGGGCGATGACGTTGAGAACGTGCTTACTCGCCTTATCCAGGCGGCGGATTATGATGTTGAGGCTGCTTCCCACGGTATAATCTATATCGACGAGATAGACAAGATCGCAAGAAAGTCTGAGAATACCTCCATAACCCGTGACGTAAGCGGTGAGGGCGTTCAGCAGGCTCTGCTGAAAATAGTTGAGGGCACAGTCTCAAACGTACCCCCCCAGGGCGGCAGAAAGCACCCACATCAGGAGTTCATACAGATAGACACCAAGAATATCCTCTTTATCTGCGGCGGTGCTTTTGAGGGACTTGAAGCGGTCATCAAGAAGAGAACAGACTCCTCGACCCTTGGCTTTGGCGCTGACGTCAAGAGCAAGAAGGAGGAGCGGGACGTTATGAAAAAGGTGCTTCCCCACGACCTTGTAAAGTTCGGCATTGTGCCTGAGCTGGTGGGCAGGCTGCCTGTTATAACGGTACTTGACGAGCTGGACGAGGACGCTTTGTGCAGGATACTGACCGAGCCTAAAAACTCGCTGATAAAGCAGTATACAAAGCTGTTCAAGCTTGACAGCATTGACTTTGAGGTAACTGAGGACGCCATGAGAGAGATAGCCAAGGTGACTATCGAGCAGAAAACAGGCGCAAGAGGTCTGAGAGCTGTTGTTGAAAAAATACTGACAAAGCTCATGTTCGACGCTCCCTCAGACGACTCTATCGTGGGCATAACCATTACTCCCGAATGTGTAAGAGGTGAAGCAGAGCCTGTTATCAAAAGGGCTGTGAGCTCCCCAAGAGTGGTATAAAACAGAGCGGAAGGGTCTTTGATCTTTCCGCTTTTTTATATATGATAATAAATTTTTCAAAAATACTTTTCAAACCGAAAAAAATATGTTATAATATGATCAGGTATTTTAAACAAGCCATTCACAAGTAAATCTTCAAGGAGTGATGACATTGCTGTTAAAACGAATTATCTCGGGGCTGACAGGTGCAGTCATGGCGGCGACTATGCTTTCAGTTCTGCCAGCGGCGGCTGAGGAGACGCAGACACCAACTGCTGATAGCTCGGCGCAGATCGTCAATGACGATGTGGAGGTCAGCGGAACTAATTCTTTCGGTAGAATGCTGGCGGCGGCTATCGACGACGAGCAGGCTGAGCAGAGCGAGACTGCCGGCTACAACGTGTTCTCGGTGGAGATGGAGGGCAACAAGGCTACTGCCGAGTACCAGACGCTGGAGGACTGCACGCTGGTGGTGGCGGTCTATGACGAGGAGGGCACAAGCCTTATCGCAACGGGCATGACCGAAGTATCAGCCGATGAAACGGTGGCGGAGCTGACGGTCGATGCTGAAACTATGCCGCAGTATTTCTACCTGCGTGCATTTTTGGTAGACGAGCACACCCTGCGCCCCATGTCGGTGGTGCATGAATCGCCCATGTACACCAAGGAAATGCAGGATTTTCTCGCAAAGACCACCGATGACTTTGACGAGGACAGAGTGCTAAATCTGGACGAGGACAAGACCACAAACTTTGCGGTTTACGGTGAGGGCGTGATCTTGCTGGATTCGTCTGACGGTGTGATCACCCAAAACGGCGAAAATACATACGTTATCACAGGGGCAAGCGACCGTGTTAAGACGCTGAAAAATGGCGATGTTTTCGCATTTGAGGGCGATGATGTGACTATCGTAAGTGTGACTGCGGTGAGTGTCAGCGGTGACAGGGTGACGGTCAATGATGATGCCGAGGCTAATATGGAGGACGTTTTTGAGTTTGTCAAAATAGATTCCGAATCGGATATGAGCGATGCAGCATTAGATACCACCGACCTGCCCGATTATATCACCTATACCAATTCAGACAGCAGAGAGATCAATGCTGTGCAGCGTGATATCAATGCGTCAGATGATGAGCCTATAATTATCGGAAGTGATAATAACATAAAGCTCAGTGAGGTCGGAGCAAAGCCTTTTGAGTTGAAATACAACTCGGATAAGGATAATGGAAACGGTTATCACGATTCGTTATTCAGAGCAGAAGGTTCTTTGTCCGGCACAGGCAAGCTTGATTTGAACGGCACAATAAAGCTTTATGTTTATAAAGATAAAAAGTATGTTGAAGTTAAGCTTAATGTTAAGCTTGAATTAAAGGTCGAGGCTAAAATAAAGGGTATTCTTGAGATACCGCTTGGCTCTTTTGGAATTTCTCCTGTACCGGGTATATATCTTGATATCACACCTTCAATTCTGCTGACTGTTGAGGTATCGGGAAGTCTTTCGCTTACCAGTGATTTCACAGTAGGGAAAAAGGTAGGCTGGGGAGTTGACGAAGATCTTTCAAAAACGCCAAAGCTTGAAATTGATGCTCCGTTAAAAGGCAGCGTAAGCCTTGGCTTTGCACTTAAACCCAGATTAAATATACTTCATAAAAAAGTGTGGAATGTTGGCTTTGATGCTACAGCTGCGATTGAGCTTAGCGTCAAGCAGGACGCACAAAAAATATCTATCTCAGATATATATGTAAAACACCCATGCTCTGATTGCTATGCAGGCACTGCTAAGGCAACGCTCAATCTATCATTTGAGACCGAGCTGTTTTCTCAGGATTGGCTTAAGCTAAGCATAAATATAGTTAAGCTTGAATATAAGATCTGCGATTTTTATTACTCAGCCGATCACAACGAGTGGGGCTTGGGTCATTGTCCTTACAAGCTTTATATGACGACAATAAAGCCAATGACTTACCCCGAATATTCACAGAGGATAACCTTAAAAGGTTATGTAAGAAAGATACTGCCGAATGTAAAAGCCGAGTACGGCGGAAAGACCTACACTTCAACAAAAGACGGTATAAAAATAATGCTGCCTGCAAGGGAGAACACGCTAAAGCTAAGCTGTGACGGCTATGTGAGCAGGGATTTTGTGTTCACAGTGACCGAGGATACCGTTGAGTTCAGTGTGCCGCTTTATACGCAGGAGGAGCTTGATAAGGAGCTTAGCTCATTTAATACTCAAAAGACTATAATTGGACCTGTTGATTTGACTAAAAACAAGAGCGGAAATGTGGTTGATGACCCTACGACCTTTGAAGTTGAATCAAACAGACTGTCGCTTGGTGATGCTAACAGTGCCTGCATAACCGAAAATGGTGATCTTTATACTTGGGGATATAATTACTATGGTCAGCTTGGCGACGGCACAACAGAAGATAAATATAACCCCACGAAAATAATGAGTAACGTTAAATCAGTTAGTTTAGGTTATAATCACAGCGCATGCATAACCGAAAATGGTGATCTTTATACTTGGGGATCTAATGGGTATGGTCGGCTTGGCAACGGCACAACAGAAACAAAATATACCCCCACGAAAATAACTATCCCCTCAACAACACTAACCACTGCCACCCAGATCATAAACGCCGACACACCGCTGTTCTCGGGGCTTATCCCCAATGAGGCCTACAACCTTTATGCCCTTGCCGACACCGGCGCAGGACTTAGCAATGAAAACCTGGTGTATATTCATCAGGCGGTCAGCGATGAAAGCGGCAGCATTGATTTTGAATACGGTCTTAAAGGTACTCCAAAAGCAGCGACCTGGGTAGCAGTCCCCATGACCAGAGCAGATATCTCAAAGGCAAATGTTAAGCTTGACGACCTGACCTACACAGGCGCAGAGCAGTTTGTAGAACCCGTAGTCACCCTTAACGGCGAACCCCTTATCTTCGGCGAGGATTACTACCTAGCAGGCGATTACTCGGCGACCAACGAGGGCGAATACACAGTGACGATAGTCGGCATGGGAATGTTCAAGGGCGAAAAGAACGTGACCTACAAGGTAAATAAGTCAGCCGAACCCGAGCCCGAAATAATCAAAGGCGACATCAACAACGACGGCAAGGTCGATACCAAGGACGCTATGCTGTCAATAAGCTACGCAAAGAAAAAGTCATCACCAAAGGACGACCTGCAGTTTAAGCGCGCCGATGTAAACGGCGATAGTAAGCTGGATTCAAAGGATTCAATGGTGATAATCAGGGCGGCTAAAACTAAAACGGCTATAAAGTAAAAATTATCGGCGGAGTGTTATGCTCCGCCGATTTTTTGTATTACGTTTTATTTCAAATCCCACTCAGCCCTGCTTTAGCTTGTCATCATCGGTTTTAAGAATGATAAGTGCTGCCAGCAGCCCTACTAAAGTCAGCAAAATTGACCTTATG
Organism: uncultured Ruminococcus sp.; assembly: GCA_937894495.1. GTDB lineage: Bacteria > Bacillota > Clostridia > Oscillospirales > Ruminococcaceae > Hominimerdicola. The sequence continues at coordinate 16,015 of CALCRR010000081.1, forward strand.
CCTATCATTTTTGTCAGCACAGCGCCTGCCGCAGCTCCTGCAATAAAAATAAGTATTATGCCGTAAAACTGCATGGATTTGCTGAGTATCTCCCTGTCTCTGGTGGAAAAGAATTTAAACAGCAGCTCAGTGCCGCTGCGCAGGTTTCCCGTACACATGGTGGTGGCATAAATGCTGCCGTTGAGCCGCCTGAAGCCCTCATACTGCATGGCGCTTATCAGCGAGATAAGTATGTTTGCCAGGTTGTTGAGTGATGACGGTATAAACGCCACCGCAGGCAGCATTATCATTTCTATCAGCAGTATCAGCTGGTGCCAGTGTACCCTGGGGTGCTCGTTGAACTGCGCTTTTATCCGCTCGACGATAAGCACGCCCAGCACAAATGAAAGTATAGGTATAAGATAATGCCCTGCACCCGTCAGGTCGCCGTTTATCAGCTTTATGCCCATAAGCACCATGTTGCCTGTCTGTGCATTTGCAAACACCTTGTCTCTGCACACATAGGTGTAAGCGTCCATATAGCCCCCTGCAAAGGTGAGCACTGCGCCTACGCCGTAAAATTCCGCAATGTGCCTGCCGTTCCTCATGGCTTTATCACAAGGGGCTCAAGCTCCCCAAGGTCGTATGGAGTTCTCTGGTAAACGCAGTAATTAAGCCAGTTTGAATACAGCAGATTAGCCGAGCAGCTCCAGTTGAAAATGGGCTTTTTTTCAGGGTCGTTATCAGGAAAATAGTTGTAGGGCAGCGCAATGTCGAGCCCCTTGTTCTTGTCCCTGTAATACTCCTTAGCCAGCGTCTCCCTGTCATACTCCCAGTGCCCGAACTGGAAAAACATTCTCTCAGAGCTGTCGCTTACCAGCTGGACCCCTGCCTCGTCAGACTCAGCCAGTATCGAAAGCGCACCTATCCTTTCGATATCCTCGTGCCTTACCTCGGTATGACGTGAGTGAGGGCAGTGGAAAACATCGCCGAAGCCCTTTAAAATAAGGCTCTCAGGCACATTTATGTGGTGCTTGAAGTTGCCGAACATCTTGGCCTTCAAGGGATATTTCGGCACACCGTAGTGATAGTGCAGCGCAGCCTGAGCTCCCCAGCAGATATGTATTGAGGAAAACACATTCGTCTTGCTCCACTCCATCACCTCGCACAGCTCGTCCCAGTAGTCAACGTCCTCAAATTCCAGCTGCTCTATGGGTGCACCTGTGATTATAAGACCGTCATAGCGGTTCTGCCTTACCTCAGAAAAGGTCTGGTAAAAAGCCAGCATATGCTCCTGAGAGGTGTTTTTTGATGTATGGCTGCCCATTTGCACAAGGTCGATATCAACGTGCAGGGGAGTATTGCTCAGCAGCCTTAAAAGCTGAGTTTCGGTGCTGATCTTATCGGGCATAAGGTTTAAAATAGCAATTTTCAGCGCCCTTATATCCTGGTGCTGCGCCCTGTCGTTGGGTATAACAAATATTCTTTCCTTCTCCAGCGTGTTAAACGCAGGAAGGTCGTTTGGTATTTTGATAGGCATGATCTGTCCCACCTTTATTTTAGTTTTATATTCTTAGCATACCATTCCGCTTTGGTTATGGTATATTCTGCTGTCTCAACATCAATGTTTTTGATATCAAGGTGCCTGGTCCTGGCAAGCTGTCTGGTCATACCGCATTTTTCCATAACTCTGCCTGACGCGGCATTTTCGGTAATATGCGAAGCCGTCAGCTTATCAAACCCCACCACGAATATGAGATATGCGATAACAGCCTCGGCACACTCGGTCATAATGCCCTTGTTCCACCATTTTTCGCCGATCACCCAGCCAAGCTCAGCCTCACGCTTTTCGGTATCTGCCGAAACTACGCCTATGCTGCCGATAGGCTCGCCAAGGTCATTGAGCTCGATCATCCAGTCAAAGTTATCCAAATTTTTGGACTTTTCCACCGTGTACCGACAAAAATCTCTGCTGTCATCAATGCTTTTGTGGGCATACCACGTAACATATCTCGCCACCTTTTCTGAGCTCGCCCAGTTTTTGAAGATATACTCCTCATCACCGTTTTTAAACTGTCTTAAACTGCACCGCTTTGTGGCAAAGGGCTGTGCGCCGATAAGATTTAGTTTTTCCATTATATCACCTCGCTGTATCAGCTGCCGCAGCAGTGAGAGACCTCTTTGATATTTCTAAGCAGTCTTACCTCGCTGCCGTTTTCAGAAAGCACCTGGGTAAAAGCGTGCCTTTTGAGGATAGCGAGCTTCCTTGTCTCCGACTTATCAACAGCCACAGTCATCTCCTCGCAGCCGATATCAACAGCCTTGTTCACCGAGTATTCAATGAGTATATCCATATAGTCCTTATAAAGCTCACCGCTGACTGCATTGACAGATGATATGTAAAGCCTTTTAAGCGGCTGAACGGTGAGCTCGTCGCCTGTGTTCATATCAAGTGATACCTCGCCAATAAAGCCCTCATCAGCTCTCAGGGCGAAAACAAAACGGTTGCAGCGCTGTACTTCATTCCTGAAGGCTTCCAGCTCCTTCGGCTTGTCATCAAGTCCCAGCAGCGAGCTTATATTATCGAGCTCCTCAGCTTTCATATCAACAAATCTGAATTTCAGCATAATAATACCTCCAACAAAAAATGCGCCCGACCGCTGCGGACGCACCGAGATCTCAAACTAAGACAAACAGCAAAAAGCCATTATCATTGATCCGAAAAAGCGGTATGTCCGATATAGCCTGACATGACTTTTATGCTGCACATGACTTTTGATACTGACATTTAAGCCGCTCCTTTCGCTTCATTTTATAATAGTATACCATGATAAATGAATTTTGTCAAGTTTATATCTCCCCCACCTTCCGCACCTTGGTGGAGTGGGCAAATACTCGAGTCCTCCCCGGAGGGGAGGGGGAGCTTACGTGGCTGCTAGTATTTTGTGACGCTGCGCAAACCTTGTAAACGAGTTGTTGTGCATTTTATAGCATGATCTTGTAAAGCGTTATTCTTACCTCTTACTTCTTACATCTTACCTCTAAAAGCTGGGGGCGCTTTTGTGGCGGCTCGCACTTTGATGGCTGCGCCAACCCTGTAAAATGATGACTTTGTGCGCTGTACTGCATTTTGATTATATTTAATTTCGCTCCGCTGGAACGATGTGTAGATTTTCTACACCTTCGATTTGTACGTTTTACCACATAATCGGTTAAAACGATTTTCTAGCCACTAGTTCTCTGACCACTAGCGACTAGCAGCGCAGGTGGGGGAAATAAAAAAAATTGTAAAAACCTATTGCTATTTTGATGAAAATATTGTATAATGATTATAAGCTGTTTTTTTGCGGCAAATCATGTTTGATAGGAGAATTTTAAAATGAAGATGCTTGATACTATCGGTTTTGTTGAAAATGTTGATAAGGAAGTCGGCGAGGCTATGCAGAAGGAGCTTGCCAGACAGAGAAGAAATCTGGAGCTTATCGCCAGCGAAAATATCGTTTCGCCTGCTGTTATGGCAGCTATGGGCTCGGTGCTCACAAACAAGTATGCCGAGGGCTACCCCGGAAAGAGATATTACGGCGGCTGTGAGGACGTTGATATCGTAGAGCAGATCGCTATTGACAGAGCCTGCAAGCTGTTCGGCGCTAAGTTTGCAAATGTTCAGCCCCACTCTGGCGCACAGGCTAACACTGCTGTTTATTTTGCACTGTTAAAGCCCGGCGATACCGTTATGGGTATGAGCCTTGACAACGGCGGACACCTCACCCACGGTTCTCCTGTAAATATTTCGGGCAAGTATTTCAACTTTGTCCCCTACGGCGTTGATGATAACGGTTTTATCGACTATGACGCTATGGAGAAGCAGGCGCAGGAGGTAAAGCCTAAGCTCATCGTAGCAGGCGCTTCCGCTTACCCAAGGGTAATTGATTTTGAGCGTATCTCTCAGATAGCTAAGTCGGTAGACGCTTATTTTATGGTAGATATGGCGCACATCGCAGGTCTGGTAGCAGCAGGTCAGCACCCATCGCCTGTGCCTTTTGCTGATGTTACCACCACCACAACTCACAAGACCCTGAGAGGTCCCAGAGGCGGACTTATACTTACTAACGACGAGGCACTGGCAAAGAAGTTCAACAGCGCTATCTTCCCCGGCACACAGGGCGGTCCTCTTATGCACGTTATCGCAGGCAAGGCTGTTTGCTTCGGCGAGGCTTTAAAGCCCGAGTTCAAGGCTTACGGCGAGCAGATCGTGAAGAATGCGCAGGCACTTGCAAAGGGTCTTGTTGACAGGGGCTTTGCACTTGTATCGGGCGGCACTGATAACCACCTTATGCTGGTTGATCTCCAGCCCTTCAACATCACAGGCAAAAAGCTGCAGAACGACCTTGACGAGGTATACATCACAGTCAACAAAAACGCTATACCCAACGACCCCCAGAGCCCCTTTGTTACCAGCGGCGTAAGAATAGGCACACCTGCCGTTACAACAAGAGGTCTTGTTGAGGAGGATATGGAGGTAATAGCAGAGTGCATCTACCTGACAGCATCAGACTTTGAAGCTAATGCCGATACTGTAAGGGCAAAGGTGACAGAGATCTGCAAGAAGTATCCTCTGTATGAATAATTAAAAAGATACTTAAGACCTGCCGCTTTGGCAGGTCTTTTTTGTCAGCCGGCAGATCTGCCGCAGCTCAGCCTGAAAAAAGCTGCACTTAGTGTAAAATGATTGTAGGCAAGCTGCTTACTACTGTAGGCACACCAATACA
>CALCRR010000082.1 GCA_937894495.1 uncultured Ruminococcus sp.
GGACAAAAATATCCAAAAAGACGTGTGTTAGGCTTAGTGTCAACACACCCTAGTAGTACATAACAACAGGCGTCTCCAGCTCCACATTCTCGTAGATGTACTGCGCACCCTCATAGGGCATATTAATGCAGCCGTGGGAGCCGTTCCACTGGTAGATAGTTCCGCCGAAAGCACCTCTCCAGGTGGAGTCATGCAGACCTATGCCGCAGAGGGAGACGTTGTTCCAGTAATTGCAGGTGGTATCCCACTCTTCGCCGTCGGCGTTTGAGTCCTTCATGCGCTTGTTGGTCTCCTTAGACCACAGCTTGTATACGCCCTCCAGCGTGGTCCTTGCTGCCGAGGTGGTCTGTCCCGATACGATGTAGCACTCATAATCCAGCTTGCCGTTTTTGTAGTACCACAGGTGCTGGTCTGTAAGGTCTATCTCAACATAGGTCTTGCCTATGTCGTCATTAGCGGTCCTTGCCGATGGCAGACCCTTGTAAACAAAGGGGTAATCCTCAACATAAACAGGCTCTACCGACTCAACGCTCACGCCGTCCTCCAGCATATCCACCAGCTCGTCGCAGGTAGCCTGCTGATATATCCACCAGCCGTATTTAGCATCGCTGCTGGGCTCCACCGTGATATCGCCCTGGAGGGTTGCATGGAACTTTCTGGGCTTGTTGTAGGTATCGTACTTATCCGCAAGATACTCCACATACTCCATAGCCTTGTCCTCGTCAACGCTGTAGTTGCCCATATCGTCCATATCCAGTATCTCAAGCAGGCGCTTGCCTGTGAGGGTCTCGGTGGTATAGTTGAAATCGTATGTGATAGAGATATTGAAAACATTGTTGAGTGCAGCACACTGCTCCTCAAACACGCCCGACTTTATCTCAGGCACAGCATAGCAGCCCGAGTTTTCATCGAGAGTTATCTCAAACTCGCCGCCGCTGAGGTCAGACTCCACAACATAATAAAGCTGCTGCATATCAGTTATCTTGTTGCCCTGTATCTCTTTGTTGATAACATAGCCCTCGTCGGTGAGCTCCATATAAGCATCGGCGGTCTCGGTATCGCCCCACTCCTGCTCGTCCAGGAGCTTTTCAAGCTTAGCCGCATCATAAGTAGCCTGCTCTGTATAGCTCAGGTCGGTCTTGCCTGCATAGCCCGAGAACCATGCGCCGTGGTTCACCTGCTCATAAAGCTTTTTCACCTCGTCAGCCGCATTTCTGGTATAGCCGAAATCCTTTGCAGGTATCTCAAACTTCTTGCCGTCAATGCCTGTTATCACCAGGTCGGGGTCCTTCTTATCCGCACCCACTGCCTTGCAGGCTTCCTCATAGGTCATGCCGCTGACGTCTGTGCCGTTTATAAAGGTATCGTTAAGGAACTTACCGCCGTAATAAGCTCTGCCCGAGATATAGGCGATGCCCAGTGACGCCACCATAACACCCAGAACTACTCCGCAGATAAGGCCCACATTATTCTTTTTTGCTTTCTTCCTGCTCTTCTTTTTACTGCTGCTTTTTACCGCTGCCGTGCTTTTGCCGAACTGTGCAGTACCTGTGCTCATCTGAATTCCCTTCCTTACTTTAAGCAAATGGAAAATACTGTAACTAACTATACTCTTCTTATATACTTATAGTATAACACAAACAAGGCGGTTTTGTCTATAGTAATTTTTTCAAAAACCGACAAAATTTTGAACAAATTTCTATCCAAAAAATTCCCTATTCTGGTGATTTTTCAGAAAACCGCAAATTACTGTCTGCCTGCGAGCAAAACAGCGCCTTTGCCCTGTGAGCAAAAGCGCCGGTTATTATCTGCTGCCTGTATTACTTAGCGTTCTTCTTGTCAACGAACTCGCCTGTGTTTACATCAAAGGCTTCCTTAGACTGCCTGCTGATTATGAACCAGATAACGCCCACTGCAACGATTATGCCTGCTGCGATGCCCACAGCTATGCCGATAACGTTCTTTTTCTTGTTCTCCTTATCCTTTTTCTCCTCAGCCTTCTTAGCCTCTTCCTCTGCCTTTTTGATCTCGGGGTCTACCCAGTGTGTGCCCTCGCTTGCAGGCAGGCAGTTTGATATGGTAACGCCTGTGACCTTGATCTTTGCGACATCTGTAGCGCCGAAGAGAATGCTGTCCACCTTCTCAAAATTATCTGTGCCGTATGCCTCCACGATATCAGCATAAGCGAACTGCTCGGATACCGAATAATCGGCGTCGCCGCTGCCTGCGCCAATGGGGGCTACCTTTGCCCACACGCCGCCGTCAGCCTTTACCATAGGTGTATCGGGGTTTGACCAGCTCTGGAAGATAAGCTCAACGGGATAGCCTGTGCTGCCGCCCTGCTCCTCAACGATATCGTAAGTTACGGTGATGACTGAGTCCTCTGTGATACGGGTAGCGTCAAAGGTGCTGTCATCCTCGGCTGAATATGTAAAAATAGCGCTCTGAGCCCAGGCGTCGGCTTCTATAGCGTCCTTGGGGTCAAGGGTCACGTCCTCAAGCTTTGCCGAAGCGCCTGCGAAAACTGCTGTGTTTGCTGTCATGATACCTGCTGCCATAAGACCTGTTGCCAAACGAGATACTATCCTGCTTTTCATAATTTTAATCTCCTTTTCATAACTCAATATTAATTGAAGCATTAACCAAAATTAACCTCTATCATTTTTACAAGGTTATTTTAGCACATTCTTTTTCATAAGTAAAGGGGTAAAAATTATTTTTAACAAAAGTTCATAATAATTTAAAAATGCGCCTATTTACGTGTTAAAACGATAAAAAGGCGCACTGTCATTATAGCTAAAAACTTATTATCTGTTAAGCTTTATTAACAGGGTTATGACGAATGGTCATTAATGCAAGCTCTTACCTCTTACTTCTGAAAGCCAGATAGCTTTCCAAAATAATAGTTGCGGCAACGGTGTCAACAACGGCTTTGCGTTTTTTGCCCCTGACGTTAACGGTGTTGAGCACCTGATGGGCGGTGACGGTAGTGGAGCGCTCGTCCCACATTTTAACGGGCAGGTCTGCCGCAGCCGAAAGCAGGCTGCCAAAGGCTTCGCACTTTTCGGCACGGTCACCTCTGGTGCCGTTCATGTTCAGGGGGAGCCCCACAATGATCTCGCCCACCCCCAGCTCTTTAGCCTTGGCGGCAATTTTTTCTGCCAGCCTGTCGGGGTCATATTCTGTTATGGTGCCCACAGGGGAAGCCAGCAGCTCCGAGCTGTCGGAGACTGCAAGACCTGTACGGGCGTCGCCGTAATCTACTGCTAAGATCTTCATAGTATCCTTTCGGGGTCAAATCAAAGTCTTATTTTTCGCCGCATTTATAAGTATCATAGAGTCCTTTGAGTCCAGCTTTCCGTCGGCATTCACATCGGCGGCGGTGAACTCTGCGTCAGTCTTGGGCGTTAGCTTTTTGAGGGCAAACTGTACCGACTTCATAGCGTCCTTGGTATCAAGTCTGCCGTCGCCCGAGATATCGCCCAGGGGTCTTATCACGGCAGTGGGGATATCTACGACAAATTTTATGCCGTTTTCATCAGCATAAGCCTGCGCTGCGCTGCCCTCTGCGCCGTAGATGGTGAAGTCCTTATCGACTGTATATTCTTGCTGACTATCTATAAAAATGTAGCCGACAGCATATTCGTCGATCTTCTCAACACTTGCAGGTATGTGCAGCTCTTTTAACGATGTGCAGTTGAGAAAAGCTTCTGCCCCTATCATTTTCACATTCGCCCCTATGTCAACATACTCAAGCTTATCGAGATATTCACACGCAAGGGGAGATATCTCCGTAAGTCCGTTTCCGAAGTCAATGTATTTAAGATCTTTACAGCCGCTGAAGCCTGTGCCCTCCACCATAGATGTTACAGTATCGGCAACATATAAATACTCTATGCCTGAGCAGCTCAGCCATTCATCAAAGATACCGTAAGCGACCTCTCCGCCGTCAACACCAAGAGAAGTCACGGTTATACCGTCGATCTTTTCAGGTACGGTCACACTGCGGATATTGCTGTTATAGCCGTAATAGCTGGTCAGTTCAGCAGTGCCGTCCTCCTTGACTCTGTAGAGATAGTCACCGCTTCTTACAGTTTCGGCGCTTGCACCTATCGCAGAAAAGCCTGATAGGGCTGTCATTGCAGCTGTGATAAATGTTATGGTTCTTTTTGCTTTCATAGATATCAACTCCCCTTTGATAATTTCTATACAGGTATTGCCCCACCTGACGGGAAAAGTTATTAACAAACCTAAAAATCATCGTGAATTTTTTTACTAATATCATTATACATCTTAGTAATGAAGAATGTGTTAATTTTATTCACCGCATAATGGCAGTATTATTTAATAATTTTTTAAGCTGACAAATATGCTGACAAATGCCGTTTTTGGGTAGCTACAGGCTGCCGATGACTGTTATTATCGGCAGTGTGAGGGCGCTGAGCAGGGTGGTAACTGCAAAAAATTCCGAGCAGCGCTGGGGCTTTTTATCCATTTGTATTGCAAACATGGTGCCTGTGGTGGCACAGGGGCAGGCGGCTGCTATGGTCACTGTCATAAGCACCAGCTGCGGCGCACCAAACAGGCGGCACACTGCAAAGCTCACCACAGGCACCACCAGCAGCTTCATCGCCGACACAAGGTATACTCCCGAGCGCTTCATGGCTTTTATAAAGCTGGTCTGCGCCGCCGCCGAGCCTGCAATCAGCATGGCTAAGGGGGTGTTCATGGCGGTGACATATTCAAGTGAGCCCGACAGCAGCGAGGGCAGCCTGAGGTTTGTAAGATAGCAGATAAGTCCCAGAAAAACCGCTATGACCGAGGGCGACCTTAACGCCTTGACAAATGATGAAAAGTCCCTCTCGCCCTTCATCAGCATAAAGCCGTGGGTCCACACCAGCAGGTTGAAAAGGGTGACATAGGCTGTCAGGTACAGCACCCCCTCTGTGCCGAAAATCCCGTTGATAAGCGGTATGCCGATAAATCCGCAGTTTGAGTATATGCATGAGAACCGCTCGATATCCCGGTCCTCACGGCTCTTTCTCACAAGCACCATTGAAAGCAGTATCGCCACTGCGAATGACACCGCCGACAGCAGAAAGGACCACAAAAGCCCCCCTAAAAGCTCACGGCTGTACTTAGTCTGGTAGGACATGAATATCAGCAGCGGATTAACTATGTTGAGCTCCACCGACGAAAGCTGCTTTGAGCCCTCTTTGGTGATAATGCCTTTAAAGCTGCAAATAACGCCTAAAAACAAAATTATGAACATGGTGATTATCTGTCTGCCGATAAGTAAACCGTTTTCCGTAAATATCTCTCCCCACAGTTGAAAAATTCAGTTCTTTATTAAACTCAGTTATATAGTAATTATATTCCATAACCTCCACAATGTCAAGTTCCTCGGGCGGACGGGTCCTCGCCGGACGGGGTGTTTCCCCCACCTGTGCCTCTAGAAGCAAGAAACCAGAGGCAAGAAGCAAGAGTCCCCTTTTCAGACTTTGTTTGTTTGGGAAATTTCTTGCCTCTTGCTTCTTACCTCTTGCCTCTAATAGCTGGGGGCGCTTTTGTGCTGCTAGTCGCTAGGGCGTGTTGACACTAAGCCTAACACACCCTAGTTAAAAATACCAAACGACCCCAGCAGAAGAATAAACAGCAGCACAGGTGCTATGAACTTTATCATTACTATGTAAAGCTTTTTTCTGCCGAAGCGCTCGCCGTTTCTGGTGGCTTCGTCAATTACCGTTTTGGGCTTTACCAGCCAGCCTATCAGTATGCAGGTGCTGATAGCTACCACAGGCATAAGCACGTTGTTGCTGATATAATCAAAGATATCAAGCAGCTGTGCCGATGAATCGGCTGCGGTGTTGGGCAGCTTTATCTCGAAATATAAAGCGTTGTAACCAAGGCAGATGACCACGCTTATCGCCAGTGCCACCAGCGTTTCTACAATAGTCGCCTTTTTTCTGCTCCAGCCGAAGCGGTCGATAAGGCTTGCCACCACCGCTTCAAGTATCGACATACAGCTGGTGAGTGCTGCAAAAAGCACCATTATAAAGAACACTGCGCCTACCACTGCGCCCACCTTGCCCATCTGGGCAAACACCTTTGGCAGAGCCACGAACATAAGCGAGGGTCCTGCGCTGTTCTTCATAGTCTCCTCACCCATAAAGGCATATACCGCAGGGATTATCATAACGCCTGCGAGGAAGGCTACTATGGTATCAAAAAGCTCTATCTGGTTGACCGACTTCATAAGGTTATCTTCATCTCTGAAATATGAGCCGTAGGTGACCATGATGCCCATAGCCACGCTTATGCTGTAAAAAAGCTGACCCATAGCGTCAAGCACCACTATGAAAATATCCTTAAAGCCCATGCCCTTAACGCTGGGGATAACGAACACCTTCAGACCCTCAAGACCTGTTCTGCCATCCTCGCCCTTTATGGTCAGCGAGAATATCGCAATGCCGATGACCACCAGCAGCAGCGCAGGCATAAGCACCTTTGAGATAGCCTCGATGCCCTTGTTTACTCCCAGATAGATAACAAAGGCAGTTGCCCCCAGGAATATCACATCAAACACCAGGGGCGATGCATAGCCGGTTATAAAGCCGCCGAAGTAGCCGTCCTTGGCAGCCTCAGCGCCTCCGCCCGTTAAAAATACGGTGCAGTATTTGAGCACCCAGCCGCCGATTATGCTGTAATACGGCAGTATCATAAAGGGCACTATGCTGGCAAAAATGCCTATCCACTTAGATGGCTTGTGCAGCTCGCCGTAGGCAGTCAGGCAGCTCTGCTTGGTTTTTCTTCCTATTGATACCTCGGTGACTATCAGCGTATAGCCGAAGGTCAGCGCCAGCACCAGGTATATCACCAGAAACAGTCCGCCGCCGTCCTTTGCTGCCAGATACGGAAATCTCCAGATATTTCCCAGACCAACGGCGCTGCCTGCTGCCGCAAGCACAAAGCCGATAGAGCCCGAGAAGGAATTACGTTTCTCTTTCATAATATTTTCTCCCATCTCATTGATTTATCATATCCTTATGATCTTACCTCTGCCGCACCGCTAAAAAATCCCTGCGGGTGCAGATGGACGAGGTTTTTTGTCCCATTTTTTACTGTCGCTTTAACCCCTTAAAACAATAAAGCCTGCCCAAACATGACTTTAGCCGCATTATCCATGCGGCTAAGTATATGCAAATAATAATTTAGGCAACACCGCACAACCATTGTGCGTCAGATGCGCAGTCAGATTTTTCGTCAGAATGACTAGGGTGTGTTGACACTAAACTGATACGCGGATTTTTGAGATATTTTTGTTCCGTTCTAGGCAAAAATCCGCAGTTGGGCTGTCGCCCTGCAAGGATTTTTAAGGCAACACCGTACAACCATTGTACGTCAGATGCGTAGTCAGATTTTTCGTCAGAATGCATAAAGTTGACGCAGGCTTGCTGGCGCAAGTCAAGGAAACTTTGTGTATTATGACGGAAAATATGCAAGCAGATGACGTGCAAAGGCGTTAGCCGGTGGTTGTGCGGTGTTGCCTTTATGATAAAAACAAGTAAAAAGCTTGAAAAAACTTGGTTTTTCTGTTGCAATTCAAAAGAAAATGTGGTATACTAGAGGCAGGAGAGCTAAAGATGGATACAAGATATCGGGTCGCCCTCTTGTGGTAGGGCTCGGATATATCATAAATATTTTTTTGGAAGGAACTTTTGATGGCAGAAAAAATTATCAGCGTTGACAGCATGGATACTCTGCTGAGCCTGTTCGGCAGCTATGATGAAAACGTCAATCTCATTCAGCGTGAGTATGATGTGGTGCTGCTGGGCAGAGGTGAGGATATAAAGATCACGGGGGACGAGCGTGGGGTATTCAACGCTGCCGAGGCTGTGAACGGACTGCTCACCATGATAAACAACGGTGAAAGGCTCAATGAGCAGAATATAAGATACGTTTTCGATCTGGTGCGTGAGGGCAGACAGTATGAGCTCAGCAAGCTGAGCGACGACGGCATTTGCGTGACCATGAGCGGCAAGATAATAAAGCCCAAGACCCTGGGGCAGAAAAGGTATGTTGATAATATCAGGAAAAACACCATAGTTCTGGGCGTGGGCCCTGCGGGAACGGGCAAGACCTATCTTGCGGTGGCAATGGCGGTCAAGGCTTTCAAGGCGCATGAGGTGGAGAAGATAATACTTACAAGACCTGCGGTGGAGGCTGGCGAAAAGCTGGGATTTCTCCCGGGTGATCTGCAAAACAAGGTAGACCCTTACCTGAGACCGCTGTACGATGCGCTGTTTGAGATGCTGGGACCAGAGTCATTTGCAAGACAGCAGGAACGTGGCAGCATAGAGGTTGCTCCCCTGGCGTATATGAGGGGAAGGACCCTTGACAACGCCTTTATAATACTTGACGAGGCGCAGAACACCACTCACGAGCAGATGAAGATGTTCCTTACCAGACTGGGCTTTAATTCAAAAATAGTTATCACGGGAGATATAACACAGATAGATCTGCCCGATAACAGAAGATCGGGACTTGTTCAGGCTATGCACGTTCTGAAGGACGTTGACGATATAGCGATAAACCGTTTTACGGACAAGGACGTTGTCCGTCACAAGCTGGTTCAGGATATTATTCTGGCATATGAAAAATATATGAGAAGGAATGGGAAGAACAATGGGCAAGGTTAAGGTATTGATCGCAAATAACCAGACAGAAGTCAAGATACCCGTAGGCATAAGAATGCTTGTGAGACGCTGCTGCCATGCGGTGGGCGAGTATGAAAAGTTTGAGGACGATTTTGAAGTTTCGGTATCCTTTGTCAATGACGAGCAGATACACCGGCTCAACCTGAAGCACAGGAATATCGACCGCCCCACTGACGTGCTCAGCTTTCCTTTAGGTGAGGACGGGGTGTATGACGTCAACCACGAAACGGGCGCCTGCCTGCTGGGTGATATCGTAATAAGCCTTGAAACTGCCTACAGGCAGGCTGAGGTCTACGGTCACTCTCTTGAAAGAGAGGTGGGCTTTCTCACTGTACATTCAATGCTGCACCTTTTAGGCTATGACCATGAGGAAAGCAGCCTGCAGGAGCGTATCATGAGAGAGAAGGAAGAGGCTATCCTCGGGGATCTGGGTATCTCCAGAGACGAGACCTTTATCGGCGAGCATGAACATAAGGAATGATATCGGCAGATTTTTAAAAGGCTTCGGGCACGCCTTTGAGGGGCTTATTTACTGTGTGAAAACTCAGCGCAATTTCAGGTTCCACATGGGTGCGGCTGGGGCTGTGCTTACACTGGGTATAATATGCAGGGTGAGCTTCAGTCAGGCGCTGGTGCTGTTTTTATGCGTGGGGGGAGTTATGGCGCTTGAATGCGTGAATACTGCCGTTGAAAGCGCTGTTGACCTTATCACAAAGGGTGAAAGATCGCCCCTTGCCAAGGCTGCCAAGGACTGCGCTGCAGGGGGCGTGCTGATATTTTCGGCAGCTGCTGCCTGCGTGGGGGTAGCTGTGTTTTTCAGCAAAAGCTCGCTTAGTAAGATAACAGACTTTTTCAAAGACTCACCCATAATGCTTTTAGCCGCTGTGGGCTATATAGTGTTGTGGTTTCTGTGGGTCTTTGTGTGTTTCAATAATAAAGATAATAATAAAGATAAGGACAAGTAATTATGAGCATTAAAACTAAAACCATTTTTGTAACTATTGCAGGACGTGCCAATGCAGGCAAATCGTCACTTTTAAATGCGCTGGTGGGCGAGAAAATTGCCGCCGTCAGCGACAAGCCCCAGACCACCAGAACTAAAATAACGGGAGTTCTCACCAAAGGCGAGACCCAGTTTGTTTTTATGGATACCCCCGGTATGCATAAGGCGAGAAACAAGCTGTCGGAGCACATGATAAACACCGTCAGCGAGACTTTAAGCGGTGTTGATGTGATCATTCTTATGTGCGACTGCACCAGAAAGATATCCGACAACGAGAAAAACCTTATCGAGAGCTTTAAAAACGGCAGATCAAAGGTGATACTCGCCCTTAACAAGATAGACCTGATAGAAAAGGAAAAGGTGATCGAAAAGCTGGCTGAGTATTCATCTCTTTACGATTTTGAAGAGGTGGTGCCCATAAGCGTCAAGGAAAATGACGGGCTTGATATCATCATGAAGATACTGGAGGATAACGCGGCGGAGGGTCCCCACTACTTCCCAGATGACAAGTTCACCGACCAGCCCGAAAAGGTGATAATGGCTGAGATCATAAGAGAAAAGGCGCTTTTAAATCTTAATGAAGAGGTCCCCCACGGTGTGGCTGTTACTATCGAGCAGCTTGAAGAGCGTGAGGACAGGACAGGTACGCCTATACTTGATATAACCGCGACCATCTTCTGCGAGAGGGAGTCACACAAGGGCATAATAATCGGCAAGGGCGGCTCGATGTTAAGAAAGATCGGGCAGGACGCCAGAGCTGACCTTGAAGAGTTTTTCCGGATCAAGGTCAACCTGCAGTGCTGGGTAAAGGTGAAAGAGGGCTGGCGAAACCGTGAGGGCATGATAAAGAACTTCGGGCTGTCCTGATATTCAGAAAAAATTACCGCTGATAATATGCTGTGTTTTTGCAGATAATTATAATGTAAGAGCTGCGGCAGATAGTTTTGCTTTGAGAAAAATTAAAAGGCGGTAATGATAATGAGCTTATGGGAGATATTCTGGAACAGCGGCAGGATAGAGGACTATCTGAGATACAGGGAGAAGGGCAATGACGACCTTAAAGGGACTGATACTTAAAGAAACTGACAGGGGCGAGGCAAGCAAATCAATATGCGTGCTTACTGCCGAAAAGGGCATTATCTATCTTTATATCAGGGGCGGCAGAAAAAGCACAAAGACCTCGTCATCG
Organism: uncultured Ruminococcus sp.; assembly: GCA_937894495.1. Lineage (GTDB taxonomy): Bacteria > Bacillota > Clostridia > Oscillospirales > Ruminococcaceae > Hominimerdicola. The sequence continues at coordinate 10,910 of CALCRR010000082.1, forward strand.
ACCCAGGCTTTCAGCTACTCCACCCTGTGCTTTGAGGAAAAGAAAAATGCCGCAGGACAGGTCAGCTACTTTTTAAACAGCAGCGAGCCTGTCAAGCTTTTCTATAACATAAGGCTGGACGCCTGCAAGGTTGCGCTGGCGTCATATTTTACCGAGCTGCTGATATACTCGGGCACCGAGAGCTTTGACTGCAAAGAGGTAATGCGGCTGGCACTCAACACCTTTTATTTTCTGAACGAGGGCAGCAGGGATAACGAGCTGTTAAGGTCAGTTTTCGAGTTCAGGCTGCTTTGCGAGATAGGGCTTAGACCCGAGCTGCTGGGCTGCTCAAACTGCTTGAAATATGAAGATGAAGCCATGCATTTTAACTTTATAAGCAACACCCTTGAATGCGATGAATGCTGCAATAATAAGGACAGTGTGCACGACATGGTATTGGACAAGACCCTGCTTTATATTATCAGGTACATCGCCCTGACCGAGTTTGAAAAGCTGTTCTCATTCAGGATAAGCACGGCTTATCAGAAAAAGCTCAGCGAGTTTACGGAAAGGTTCGTGAAATATCACCTTAAAAACAATTTTAAAACGCTGGATTTTTACAAAATGCTGAAATAAAAGAGACTGAAAGGAAACATACATAACTATGGATATAAATAAAAATTATGAGATACTGGAGCTGGACAAGGTGCTTGAAATGCTTGCAGAGCAGTGTCACTGCAAGGATACAAGGGCTATGGCTTTGTCGATAGCTCCCTCAAACGACCTGTATACTGTCAGGCAGGAGATAAGCAAGACCGACAGTGCGCTGGGAATGTCGGTGAAATACGGCACTCCCGGGTTTTATAATATCAGCAATGTTTCGGCTGCACTTAACAGGGCTAAGGCTGGGGGAACGCTGTCGCTGGGTGAGCTTTTGGAGATAAAAAAGGTGCTGGGGCAGACCTATGAGCTGAGCCGCTGGTTCGAGCAGGTGGAGGATAAGGACACTCCCCTCTCCTACCTGTTTGAGAGCCTTTTCCCCAACAAATACCTCTGGCAGAGACTTGAAGCGGCAATACTTGACGACGAGCATTTATCCGACGACGCCAGCCCGGACCTGAGAGCCATAAGGCAGAAGATAGCCAGGGCAGGCATAAAGATAAGAGAGACTCTTGACAAGATGATAAAATCTCCCTCGACACAAAAATATTTGCAGGAGAGCATTGTCACCATGCGTGACGGCAGGTTCGTTCTGCCTGTAAAGACCGAGTTCAAGGGGAATGTGAACGGTCTGGTGCACGATACCTCGCAGACAGGCTCGACCCTGTTTATCGAACCTATATCGGTGGTGGAGGCAAATAACGACATAAGGATCTTACAGGGCAAGGAGCAGGACGAGATACACCGCATACTCATGCAGTTCTCAAAAGAATGCGCCGAAATGAGTGAGCAGATAGAGTCGAGCTATGACGCCGCTGTGAAGCTGGGGCTTTACTTTGCCAAGGCGGAGCTTGCCGCTAAAATGAGGGCTATGACCCCCGAGATATCCGACGACGGCATTGTTATACTCAACAAGGCAAGGCACCCCCTTATCGACGAAAGCAAGGTAGTGCCCATAAATTTCAGAGCAGGTGAGGAATACAATGTACTGGTAATAACAGGACCTAACACGGGCGGCAAGACGGTAACGCTGAAAACTGTGGGGCTTCTCACCCTGATGACCATGTGCGGACTGCTGATACCAGCCTCGGACGGCAGCAGGATATCAATTTTCAAGCGTATTCTTGCGGATATCGGCGACAGGCAGTCGATAGCTGAAAATCTCTCTACCTTTTCATCTCACATGGGCAAGGTCAGGGATATACTGGAAGAGGCTGACTACCAGAGCCTTGTTCTGATAGACGAGCTGGGCTCGGGCACTGACCCTGTGGAGGGTGCGGCACTGGCGGTATCTATAATCGAAAGGCTGCGGCAGCTGGGGGCAACGGTGGTGACTACCACCCACTATCAGGAGATAAAGCTGTATGCCCTTGACACTGACGGGGTGGAGAACGCTTCCTGCGAGTTCGACGTTGAAACGCTGAAGCCTACCTACAGGCTTATTATCGGCTCACCCGGCAAGTCTAACGCATTTGCCATATCGGGCAGCCTTGGTATAGATGATGAAATAATCGACTACGCAAGGTCGCTGATATCCAAGGATAACAGGCGCTTTGAGGACATTATTGATAACCTGGAGCGCACAAGGAAGGAGCTTGAAGAAAATAACAAGCTGGCTGAGCAGTACAAACGTGAAGCCGAAAAGCTCAAGGCTGAGCTGGAGGAGCAGCGTGAAAAGCTTTATGAGCAGAAGGAGGAGGAGCTTGATAAGGCAAGGCGGCAGGCAAGCGACATAGTCAACAAGGTGCAGCGTGAGTCTCAGGCTCTGGTGGACGAGCTTGACAAGCTGCGCAAGGAGAAGGAAAAGAGCGACTTTACCCAAAAGGCGATAGATGCCCGTCACAAGCAGCGCTCCACCATGAACAAGCTTTATCTTGAAGCCAACCCTGTATCCGAGGACTTTGACGACGGCTATGTGCTGCCAAGACCCCTCAAAAAGGGCGATACTGTGCTGGTGACAGATACCAAGCGAAACGGCATAGTTGTGACTCCCCCCGATGACAAGGGAATGTGCTTTGTACAGGTGGGCATAATGAAAACCAAGATAGATGTTAAAAAGCTGAGGTTAGTTGAAAAGCAGCAGCCCGTAAAAACCCCCCAGAAGAAAAAGCAAAGCAAGGGCGTATCCACCAAGGGGGTTGAGAGCCGCATGACCAGGCGAGTTTCCACAGAGGTGGATATCAGGGGCTATGCCTCTGACGAGGGTATTCACGAGGTGGACAGCTTTATCGACAACGCGGTGATGTCGGGCATAACCATGCTCACCATTATCCACGGCAGAGGTACGGGGGTGCTTAAAAACGCTGTAAGGAGCCACCTTAAACGCCACCCCTCGGTTAAGTCCTACCGTCCCGGTGTTTACGGCGAGGGCGAGGACGGAGTTACTATTGTGGAGCTGAAATAAAGCAAAAAGGCTGGTGAATACTATGAGAGATGAATATGATATCAAAAATCTTAACCCAAGAAAAAATCCTTATTCTAAAAAACTAAAGCAGCAGATAACGATCAATATTGACAGTGAGGTCGTCGATTATTTCAAGCAAATGGCTGCTTCCTCGGGTGTTCCGTATCAGTCACTTATAAACCTTTATCTGTCAGACTGTATGAGCCAGAACAGAAAAATAAATATCACATGGCACTAAACAAAAAGTCCTCCGAAATAATTCGGGGGACTTTTATATTCTCTATAACTGCGCAGACAGCAGCTCTCTCAGCTCTCTGATAAGCTCGATATCCTGCTCATTCAGCTTTATGCTTGCCGAAAGCTTCTGCCCTGCGGAGTTTGTCACCTTCATTTCAAGTGTGCCGCCCACATCAACGCCGTTTGCGGCGGTGCTTATAAATGCAGGGAATTTCGGGTGGTTCTGTGCGAAGCTTTCAAGCAGCGGTTTTATTTTCATCATTGCCATGGGGTTCATATTATTTCTCCTTTATAATCCTTTTTCTTTAAGGTCCTTGACTAAGTTTACATAAAACTCCCTCACGTCAAAGCCGTCTATATTCTCTCTCATAAGGTCGATAAGGTCGCCGTGGGATAGTCCCCTTGTGCCCTCATGCTCTATCATAAGGGTGTTATCCCCCCTCAGTGCCGACTCCACCGTTACAAGACCGTCATTGCCTGTGCCGTAGGGCTTGTTCATAAGATAGCTTATGTTCTGGGGGAAGCCTGCCGATAGCACGTTTTTCATCTTTGACATTACAGAAAGGTAGTATACCCCCTCTTTATCGGGAGCTTCTTCATCAAGCCTTGAACAGCGCTCAAAGGTCAGCTCCTGCAAGCCCTTAACAAAATCGGGCTTGGTATCACCCAGAACCGTGTAAAGCTTGTTATACCTTTTCTCAACAAACCCCAGCAGATCGTCTGAGACCTTGCTTAGTATCTTATCAACGAACTTGCAGCCGTAATGGGGCGAGTTTATGGTTATCAGCGAAGCCACATACCTATCCATGCCAAGGCATGAAATGGCATAGCGTGAGTCGATACCGCCCTTTGAGTGGGCAATTATATTCACCTTTTCAGCGCCCGTTTCCTCTATCACCTGCAAAATGCGGTCACGTATCTCACCTGCGCTTACCTCGATAAGCTCTGCCGACTGCTGCTTGCCGTAGTATATCTCTGCGCCGTTTTTTGCAAGCTCGGCAGGTATCCTGCCCCAGTAGTTGAATATCTGCCAGTCACGGAAGAATATGCCGTGTACCATAAGTATGGGGTATTTTGTTTTGCAGACCTCGCTCTCCTTGCGCCCGAAGTCCAGCTCCTGCTTAGCCTGCTCGAAGCGGAACTCCTTTTTAGCCGCCTTTGAGATATTTGTGAGTATGATGATATTGAGTATCGGCACGTACCAGAATATCATAAGCAGCACATACCATATGAGCTTCACCTGTCTGGCAGATATGGCGGTCCTGAGTATGCCTGCAAGGGCGCTGAGGGCTATCAGCCCGTAGCCTGTAAGACCGTTTGCCAGCTGCCGCCACAGGGTAAGCCTGCCTGTTATGATAAAAATGATGATAGCCGCAGTTTCAAAAATAAGCATGACTACCGAAAGGCTAAGCATATATGAGCCCTTGGCTATGCGGTCAAGCTTTTTGTTTTGGTCCTGTCTGCCGCCCGATGTGATAAGATAGGTCAGATAAAAAAGTGTCAGCAGTATCACCGCCGCTGTCTTTATCCCGCTGCCGATACCACAAAGCGCCCACAGTGCAGGCGAGTTGCAGATAAGCAGCATTATTATCATATCGCAAATAAACCGTAATTTCCTCATTTGACCACCTGTCAGCTGTCGCCGAAGCCCAGCTTTCTCTTCTCCTGCCTTACATCGCTGCCGATGAACATTATGGGCAGAAAGCAGCCTGTGAGCCGGGAGACTATCCTGTCGTTATACTTATTGTCCAGCTCCTTAGCCGAAAGGTTGGTGGAGATGATGGTGGGCTTGTTAAGATTTATCCTCTCGTTGATTATCTCATACAGTACCGAGTCGGTGAATGAGGTCTGGAACTCTGAGCCCAGGTCGTCAAGTATCACCAGGTCGGCGCCGATGATCACCTCGGTGGTGTCCCCCTCCTTGCGGCGGAAGCGCTCGTCCTCTATCTGCCTGAGCAGCTTCAGTATCGAGCCGAAGAAAACATTGCTGCCCCTGTCCAGCAGCTGTTTGGCTATGCATGATGATAAAAATGTTTTGCCAAGCCCCGTTTTGCCGAAGAAAAACAGCGAGGCTGAATTTTCGCTGAAATTATCCGCATACGCCCGACAGTCGGCATATACTCCCCTCATGTGCTCTCTGGGGGATAGGCTGCCCATTGTCACGGGGTAGAGGTCAAGGCGGAAGTCGCTGAAATCGTTGAGGGTTATGGAGCAGCTTTCGTTGAGCTCTCGGGTGGTGTAGCTTTCAAGCAGCTTTGTATAGCAGCTGCACCTTAGTCCCTCGTGGAACCCTGTGTCCTCGCAGATGGGGCAGTAATAGTGGTATTTAAGATAGTCCTCGTCATAGCCGAAGGCTTTGAGCATACTGCCGATGGTCTGCTGGACGGAAAGATTATTTTCTGCTATCTTATCAAGCTCTGCACGGACGTTGCGTGTATCGCCCCTGCTGATAGCTTTTAGTATGCTGTAGTTTGAAGCTGTCAGGCTTCTTTGCAGCTCATATATCTCGGGGGCTTTTACACGTATCTCGGAAAGCCGCTCGGCTCTTTCCTCGTTTGATCTGAGCTTTCTGGCTGCCAGCTCGGCGTCGGCTCTGTCGTAGGCAAGTCTGGTGTATTTCATAGTTTTAGTCCTTTCCTGTGCCGCTGAGCCTGAAATTCATGGCAAAGCTCTCAAACTCGTCCAGGTCGTATGAGGTCTCTTTAGGGGGCTGGTTTTTCACAGCGTACTTTTTCCTGAACTTTTCATCGCTCTGGCTGACCTGTGCGGCGGTGGTTATGCCGCCCTTTGCCCAGTTATTGAGTATACCGTCGATATAGCGGAAGCTCAGCTTATTGTTAGCGTCCATACACTTGTTATAGGCTATCTCCAAAAGCTCCGCCGTGAAGCCCATGCTGAGCCATTTTGCGATATAGTCACGCTGGTTTTTTGACGGCTTGCCCTCAACGCCGAAAATTTTAAGCACCTTGTTTTCAAAGCTGCGCTCCTCATTAAAGCGTATGATCGCCTTTTCGATATCGGCGTAGCTGGTGATATCCTGCTCATGCCAGCGCTTCATCACCTGGTAGAGATATGCAATGCTGCGTTTGCCTGCGCTGCTGCAATACTCGGCTGCCAGCAGTATCGAGGGTACATCGAACCTGTAGAACTCATAAAGCTCCACCAGCTTGGCGAGCTCGCTGCCGTTTATTGAAAATTGCAGGCTTGACTGTATCTCGTTTATCAGGTGTTTGAGGGCGGCGTCATTTTCAGCCTTTTCCTGCATTTCACGCTGGGAATATTTGACCACCACGGTCTTGGGGGTATTCCGGGTGGGCTTAACAGCCTCCACCAGCGATACGGGCTCGTTTTTGCCCGAAAATTTATGTACCTCGTCGGTATCGGGTTTAAGCTCCTCACCGCTTGGGGCTTTTACAGAGATAAGCCCTGTGCTTTGCCAGAAAGCCACTGCGCTTTCGGCTTCATCAACGGTAATGCCGCACATATCTGCCAGCGCCTGCGAGGTGGTCTTTCTGCCGCCTGAGAATATGCACAAAAGCACTTTCAGCCTGCTTTCGCTGCACTGTTTTAGGTAGCTGCTCACAACAGCCACGGGTATGCCGAAGCTTGCGCCCCAGCTGTCTGCTTCAAAAATATAATCCATATACATTACTCCAAAAGGTTAGTAAGAGTTAGTAAGAATAGTATATCATATTACTGAGAAAATTTCAAGCGTCCGTTCCTAACAAAATACATTTTTCCGACAAAAAGCCCTCCGCACTAGGAAGAGGGCGTAAGATCATTCAATTGTTATCAGCTTTTTAGCCGCTTTGATAAGTATCATTGAGTCCTTGGTGTCAAGCACGCCGTCTTTGTTAACGTCGGCTCTCTTAAACTGCTCCTCGTCCTTGGGGGCTGCGCCTTTTTTGGCGTATTTTATTGAGAGCATAGCGTCCTTTGAGTCGATACTGCTGTCGGCGTTTATGTCACCCAGCTTGTATTCGGGCTCTTTGGCTAAGCTGAAATCATAGTAATAGGTGTATTCGTCCATAGTCTGCCTTTCGCCTTTTATCTCTCTGCCGTTCAGGGTGACCTTTGCGTTGTTGAGGAAATACAGGCTGTTGGCTCTGAGTCTGAAGGTTACTCTGTAATAGTCATTACTATCAAAATCAAACACGCTGTTTTCATCACACATATAGCCGTCGCCTGTGAACCAGCTAAGCCCGAACATCAATTCAACATTGGGGTTGCTGTTGGTGTAGGTAAAGGGTACTTTATTGCCGTTGGCAGGCTCTGTTATGTTTATCTTTACGTTATAGTCTGTGGGGTCGTGGAGATTAATGTTTCTGCCCTGCACACCCGATGCTTTATCTGCCAGCGCAACTGCTTTGCCGTCGGCTGTTATTGCTGTACCGCTAGGTATATGGTCTTTCAGAGCATTGCTTGAAGCATTTCCCATGCCGGCTACAATTAACCCAGTGAAATTATCCGTAACAGTATTGGTGCAGTACACATTACAGTTATAGATATAGAAGTTTCCATTATTACTTGATAAATACAAGCCTGTCACATAATTTCCGTTAGTGCCCTTAGTAGCTGTAAAATCGCCGTCATAAATATATAAATAGCCTGCACCATGGTCAATGATTATATTATCCGAATAAAACTTGCCGCCGTAAATATTGGTCGTTCCGCCCCATAATTCCATACACTGGCGATTTGTACCCGGCGAAATGAACGTACCGTTATGAATGTTCAAAGTTCCCTTGTGGTTCCAGAACAGATATGCATATGTACCGTGAGAATTATAGTATGTCATCTCACCGCCGCCAACACTGTCATCAATATCAAGGGTATAATTTGAATTGATATCAAACAACGTTTCATCAATACTCTGGGTCGTTCTCGCAAGCGTATGTCCTGCAAGGTCAAGGCTTACATACTGCTCATACTCAGACGAAAGGTTGAAATTATAATTGTTTGCGGTATCTTCGCTGGATATATCATTGCCCAGCTTGATATAGGTCTCCCCTGCTTCTTCTGCTCCCGACTTATCAAGGGCAGCTCTCAGCTCGTCATAGGTGGTCACCACATAAGGCGAGGTCTTTGTACCGCTGTCCGACAGCGCACTTGCCCTTATACCAGCAGGCAGCAGCGTCAGCAGCATGGCTGCCATGTCAACAGTTAATACAAAATTATCTCATACTTTTATATCTCGCTGTAGTCGGTGTCCATAGCTATCTGGTATTCATATTCGGGGTACATCGTCTTTACCTTTTCAAGAGCTTTGGCATACACCGCACGTCTGTCGGGGGCATCAAAGCTTATTATTATATCAAAGCGTATGGTCTTTTTGCTGCGGTCGAGATAAAAGCCGTGCAGCTGCATTATAAACTCGTCGGCTAAAAGCTCAGCCTTTATATTATCCCTTATTTTTGCAGCCTCGGCGTCTCTGGTATTCACCGAGTATACGCCTATGGCGGTGAGTATCACATGGTGTTCCTCAAACACCTTTACTGATATTCTTCTGAGCAGGTCGTCCAGCCGGTCTGCGCTGTAGGTATCGGGCACCTCGATATGCACCGAGCCGTTCACCGCATCGGGACCGTAGTCGTTGAGGATAAGGTCATAAGCGCCCGAGACGTTCTCAAAGCTGCAAACGGTCTCTTTAATGCCCCTTGCCAGCTCCGCATCGGCACGCTCACCCAGTATTCTTGAAAGGGTATCGAGTATCATCTCAACGCCCGATTTAATGATGACCGCCGAGATAACAGCGCCCAGCCAAGCCTCCAGCGAAAGCCCTGCCAGCATATAAACTATAGCCGCCGCCAGGGTCGATGCAGATATCACCGAGTCCAGCACAGCGTCCTCACCCGAGTTTATAAGCGAGTCGGACTTTACCCTTTCACCCACGCCTTTAACATACCGCCCCAGCACTATCTTGACAATAACGCCCATAACGATTATCACCAGCGCAGCCGCCGAGTAATCGGGCTTTTCGGGGTGTATTATCTTCTTTACCGACTCAACGAATGAGGTAACGCCTGCATAAAGCACTATCACCGATATCATCAGCGCACTGAGATACTCTATCCTGCCGTAGCCGAAGGGGTGCTTTTTATCAGGCTCCTTACCTGCCAGCTTGGTGCCTGCAATGGTTATCACCGATGATGCAGCGTCCGACAGGTTATTCACCGCATCAAGGATAACAGCGATAGAGTTTGACAAAAGCCCCACCGCCGCCTTGAAAGCCGCCAGAAAAACATTAGCCGCAATACCGATAAAGCTGGTGCGTATTATCACCTTGTCCCTTGACTGGTCCGCCGCAGTGTTGTTTATTATCTTCATATAAATACCTCCGTTAGTATGTTTTTTTACTTTTTATCTCTTGCCGCAGTGAGCTCCTCTTTTATGCCATTTATAATAGTATTTCTAGCCCACACAGCTTTTTCGGTCTCCAGCGGCGGTGTATCCCCCAGGGGGTAGCTGATACCCAGCTGCTCATACTTTGCCTTGCCCATAGTGTGATACGGCAGAACGTCCAGCGCCTTTAAGCTCTTTATATGCGCCAGAAATCTCCCCAGCTTTTTAAGATAAAGCTCGTTATCGGTAATGTTCGGCACCACAACGTGCCTTATCCACACAGCCTTGCCGTTGTCGCTTAAATACCTGGCAAAAGCAAGTATATTTTTATTTGAATGCCCTGTGAGCTTTATATGCTCGCTCTCGTCGATATGCTTTATATCCAGCATAACAAGGTCGGTGTAGTTCATAAGCTCGTCAAAGTGGGCGGTATCATTTTCGTTAAAGGTAATGCCCGAGGTATCAAGGCAGGTATGTATACCTTTCTCCTTAGCTTTCCTGAAAAGCTCGGTGAGAAACCCCATTTGCAGGCAGGGCTCACCCCCCGTGCAGGTGATACCTCCGCCCTTCATAAACTCCTTTACCGAGTCATACTCCTCCAGCAGCTGCTCTGCCGTCATTTCCCTGCCGCCGCTTATCTCCCAGGTATCGGGGTTATGGCAGTAAAGGCACCTCATAGGGCAGCCCTGAAAAAACACAACGAACCTTATCCCGGGACCGTCCACCGTACCAAAGCTCTCGGTAGAATGTATATGACCGGTCATTATCTCACGCCCCTAACTTTTTCTATATATTATATATAGTATTATACACCAGCTTCTCCCAAATTGCAATAGGGTCCTCGCCGGACGGGGTGTTTCCCCCACCTGTGCCTCTAGAAGCAAGAGACTAGAGGCAAGAAGCAAGAGTCCTCTTTTCAGACTTTGTGGGGTAAGAAAATTTCTTGCCTCTTGCCTCTGACATCTTGCCTCTAGTGGGAGGGGGAGCTTTTGTGGCAGCTAGTATTTCGATACGCTGCGCGAACCTTGTGAAATGTTGACTTTGTGCGCCGTACTGTATTATGATTGAATTTAATTTCGCCCCACTAAAGCTGTGTGGAGTTTTTAAAATCTATGCATTTGAGTATTTTACTGCTTATTTTTTAAGCCAGCACTCTAACGACTAGCGACTAGCAGGCGAACCTTGTAAACAAGTTATTCTGCGCCTTAACTCATTTTTAATAGTATTTATTGTCCCTCTCTAAAACGGAGTGGATTTTTTATCTGTGAGTAATATCAGAATTTACTTTACATTTACAGCGGGATATGATATAATGTACCTATTATGGTACGAAAGGCAGATAATTATGTTTAAACTGATAAAAAAAGAGGGGGCTGCCCGCAGGGGGGAGTTCACTACCGTACACGGGACTATACAGACCCCTGTGTTCATGAATGTGGGTACTGCTGCGGCTATCAAGGGGGGCATATCCTCTATCGACCTGGCTAACGAGCTGAAAACTCAGGTGGAGCTTTGCAATACCTATCATCTCCACGTTCGCCCGGGTGACGATGTGGTATATAAAATGGGGGGACTGCACAAGTTCATGAACTGGCACAAGCCCATACTCACCGACAGCGGCGGCTTTCAGGTATTCTCGCTGGCGTCGCTGAGGAAGATTAAGGAGGAGGGAGTTTACTTTAACTCCCACGTTGACGGCAGAAAAATTTTTATGGGACCCGAGGAGAGTATGCAGATACAGTCACATCTTGCATCGACCATTGCAATGGCTTTTGATGAATGTGTTGAGAACCCTGCCGAGCACAGCTACTCAAAGCAGAGCTGTGAGCGCACCACACGCTGGCTGGAGCGCTGCATAGCCGAGATGAAGCGGCTAAACTCCCTTGACGATACTATTAATAAAGAGCAGCTGCTGTTCGGCATAAACCAGGGCTGCACCTATGATGACCTGAGAACAGAGCACATGAAGCGCATTCGTGAGCTTGAATACTGCGCAGGCTTTGCCATTGGCGGTCTGGCGGTGGGTGAGCCCACTGAGGTGATGTATCACGTTATCGAGCAGGTAGAGCCCTTTATGCCCGAGGATAAGCCCAGATATCTCATGGGTGTGGGAACTCCCACCAATATTATTGAAGCTGTATGGCGGGGCATAGACTTTTTTGACTGCGTAATGCCCAGCCGCAACGCAAGGCACGGCACAATGTTTACCTGGGGCGGCATAATACATATTGAGAACAAGCGCTTTGAGCTTGATGAACGGCCTGTTGACCCACAGTGTGGCTGCCCCTGCTGCCGCAATTTTTCAAGAGCCTATGTACGCCACCTTTTCAAAGCAGGTGAGCAGCTGGGCGGCAGGCTTGCGGTAATGCACAACCTGTATTTCTACAACACCCTCACCGAGAAGATAAGAGAAGCCCTTGATAACGGCACGTTTGGTGAGTTTCGCAGTAAGTATTCAGCTCTGCTGGCATCTAAGGCGGAGTTATAATAAATTATGGACATTCCATAATGCAAAATGACATATCATGAGTAAACAAGCAGCTATATTTACAAAAGCTAAAATCCTGCTATTATTTCAAAAGTTTTTATATAAATATTTTAACATATATAGTCATATAAACAAAAAATCGTCCAAAAGCGTGTAAACGATGCCAAAAAGTTATCTCAGCACTATTGACAAAATCTTGTTTGTGTAGTAAAATAATTATGTGACAGGTGAATAAACCTGTCGGGAAATTTTATGATAACAGGAGGAACACGAAAATGAAAAAGTTCAGAATACTCTCAGGCATGACAGCAGCTGCGATCGCTATGTCTATGATGTCTATAGCTGCTTTTGCTGAGGGTGAGACTACAGAAGAAGCAAAGCCTGCATTTACAGGTTCAGCTACGCTGGAAGGCACCGGCTGGTGGAAGCAGACACCTGCGATCTCCATCGCAGAGCTAATAGGCGATAACGATCTTGCAGATGTTGACCACATCGACTTCACTGCAAATGCTACATTTATGCTCGGCTATAACGGTATTGAAGAGTACATAGGCGATAATGGCGAGCCTACATACTGGGTAATGACACCACAGGCTACATCAGTTTCAGTATCACCTGATGAGATAAATATTGAGGGCTATGTAGACGAAGAAGAGCCCGGTAACTATTTCTTCTCAATCTGCACAAGTGCTAATGACGGAACAGTAAGAAATATCTCATGGGAGGTTTATCTTAAGGAGACTGAGCCTGAGCCCGAGCCCGAGCCAGAGCCTGTGAAGAAGGATAACTATGTAGAGAACAAGACTGCTTATCTCTTCGGTGCAAATGCCGAGACAGCAGGCACTACATCTGTTAAGGTAACTAAGGATGAGCTTATCGGCGATGTTGATCCCGAGACTATCGAGTCTATCGACTTCACATCTGATAAGGCATTCATGGTCGGCTACAGCAACAAGGAGGGTCAGGACGTAGCTCCCAATATCCCCGGTTCTACATCATACACCCTTGACTTTGCAGACATCGACCTTGACAACCACGCATCTGCAAGCGTTATGCTGGCAGCACTGCTGAAAGAGGATGAGAATGCAGAGGTAAGCTGGACTATCAATCTTAAGGAAGAGCCAACTCCCGAGCCTGAGATCATCGAAGCTAACGCTACAGTAGGCTTTGCTACAAACAACTGGCAGGGTCAGGACTGGAGCACAACAGCCCAGATCTACAACGGCGAGAATGTTATAAGCTTCAAGCCCGTATTCACCGAGGACGAGGAGACAGGCGAGCCTCTGCCCGATACAGGTATCTCGGTATTTGTTATTGATATCACAGACGTATATGAGGAGCTTGCCGATCTGGAGCTGGAAGTAACAGCTATCAAGCTCAACGGTGTTGACCTGACTTATGCAGTAGGCTCAACAGATCCTATTGATTTCAGCAAGATCCAGTACGGCGATCCTGAGGATAAGAACAACTGGAGAATTGAGATCTACAACAAGTACGGCTCAACCACCACTAAGGAGAAGTACGATGCTGAGGTATCACCTTTCGATCCTTCAGGCATTGAATTCAAGGACGGCGACACTATCTCTGTTTACTTCACTGCAAAGAGCGATAAGCTGCCTACACTCGATGTTCCCGCTGATGGCTATGATGTAGCATTCGACGTATTCGGCGACACAGATCTGTCAGCAGTAGTTGACGAAGAGATCACAGCTAAGCTCACAGACAGCGAGGGCAACCCTGTTGAAGCAGCTGTTGATGGCGGCAAGATCACAGCAACTCTCAAGGTCGGCGAGTACACACTGACTGTCGGCGGCGGCAACTATGTTGAGAGAAGCGTTCCCGTTATCATCAATCAGGACGGCTCTGCAGACGTTGAGAAGGTTTACGTCCTCAAAACAGGCGATGTTACAGGCGACGGCAAGATCGACACCAAGGACGCTATGAGAGTTA
>CALCRR010000083.1 GCA_937894495.1 uncultured Ruminococcus sp.
TTACAATGATATGCCTCGTGTTGAGGGGGGATTTTTCATGCGTGGGGTTTGGGGTGGGGGAAAAAAGGTATTGCCAAATGCGAGAAAATGGTGTATAATAGATGTGTGTTATCTAAACTACCTGTCCCTCGGGGTTCGGGGGATAGTAAAGAGAGAGTGAAGTTTATGAGAAAAAGCGGAATACTTATGCATATCTCCTCACTGCCTAACGATTACGGTATCGGCAAAATGGGCAGAGAGGCTTATGAGTTCATCGACCTGCTGGAAAAAGCAGGGCAGAGCTGCTGGCAGATACTGCCCGTTTCGCCCACAAGCTACGGCGACTCGCCCTATCAGAGCTTTTCTATACACGCAGGCAACCCCTATTTTATAGACCTGGAAACGCTGGAGCAGGAGGGTCTGCTGGAGGCTGACGAGTACAAAAAACTGGACTGGGGCGAGGATAAGGAGAGGGTCGATTACGGGCTTATCTATGAGAATATCTTCAAGGTGCTAAAGCTCGCCCACAAGCGCTTTCGCAAATCGCCTGCAAAGGGCTATGCCAAGTTTGCTATCGAAAATAAGGACTGGCTCTATCAGTACGGGCTGTTCATGGCGCTGAAATTTGCCCACGAGGGCAAGGCTTGGTATGAGTGGGAGGAGCCGCTGAGAATGCACAAGGGCAAGGCGGTCAAGCAGGCTGTTAAAAAGTATTCAAACGATATCGACTTCTGGTGCTTTGTGCAGTTTGAGTATTTCAGACAGTGGAAAAAGCTGAAAAAATATGCCAACGAAAGGGGCATTAAAATAATCGGCGATATCCCCATTTACTGTGCTTATGACAGCGTTGAGGTGTGGGCTCAGCCTGAGTATTTTTATCTCGATAAAAACAAAAAGCCTATCGAGGTGGCAGGCTGCCCACCCGATGTTTTCTCCGAGGACGGTCAGCTGTGGGGCAACCCACTTTACCGCTGGGACTATATGGCGAGAGAAAAATATGCCTGGTGGACAGAGCGCATAAGCTCGGCATTCAAAATATACGATACCGTCAGGATAGACCATTTCAGGGGCTTTGAGAGCTACTACTGCATACCCTACGGCGCTAAGAACGCCAGAAAGGGTCAGTGGCGCAAGGGCCCCGATATGAAGCTTTTTAAAGAGGTCAACAAAAAGCTGGGGGAGCTGGATATAATCGCCGAGGACCTGGGCTTTCTCACCAAAAAGGTGGTGAAAATGCTGGACGCAGCAGGCTACCCCGGCATGAAGATACTGGAGTTTGCCTTTGACAGCGACCCTGACAACGGCTATCTCCCCCACAATTATAAGAGCTCAAACAGCATTTGCTACACAGGCACCCACGATAACGAGACTATTGTGGGCTGGGTGAAGGCAAGCGATGAAAAGACGTTGGAATACTGCAAAAAATATCTGGGCGTGGAGAAGGACAGCGAGATACCCTGGGCTATGATAAGGCTCTGCTGGGCAAGCGTGTGCGACACGGCTATAGTTCAGCTGCAGGACCTTTTAGAGCTGGGGTCGTCTGCCAGAATGAACACCCCCTCCACCGTGGGCGAAAACTGGCGGTGGCGGCTGGATAGCTTTGACTCTGTCAGTGATGAGCTGATCAAAAAGCTCGCCGAGCTCACCGAGATATACGGCAGAGCCCCGAAAAAGGACCTTAAAAAGAACTAAGCCCCTAAGGAGCAGCTAATGGGAGTAAGAAGATTTTTCCTTAATCTGGGCATTCTTGCCATGCTGACAGGCGTGGTGTGCGCAGTTATAATTTTTATCCAGAACCTTGCGTTTGTAACGGTGGAGGGCAGCGTCATCGACTACACCGAGCATACCATCAACTACAGCGACAGTCAGGGCAATGTTACCCAGAAGGTCAAGCGCTATCCCGTGGTGGAGTACACCTACGGCGGACAGACGTACTACGACGATGTTTACTACGCTAAAAATGTGGACTACGACGAGCTTGAGGACCTTGCCATAGACGACACCGTGGTGATCTACGTAAACAAGTATTCACCAGGCAATGCGGAAATGCCCCATTTTTACTACACGGCGCTGTTTTTTGCAGTGCCGGGGGCGATAGCCATTCTTATCTGCCGCAAAGCCTTTAAGGGATATTACACCGATTTTATGCAGCGCTACCCCAAGGCGCTGGGCTTCACCTTCGCTGCCGAGGCTTTCATGCTTATATTCAGCCCCCTTATGCTGTCAGCCGCCGACAGCGCCGACGGTCTTAACGGTCTGGGCTGGTTCGTGCTGCTGCTGATAGTAGATGCAGCACTTATACTGGCAATACTGATAGTATGGTTAATAACTTTTTTTCAATGCATAATTCGTCCTCACCGGACGGGGTAGTTCCCCCGCCTGCCGCACTTTTGTGAGGTAGGCAAAATTCCGAATCCTCCCCGGAGGGGAGGGGGCGCTTTTGTGGCAGCTATTACTTTGATGGCTGCGCCAACCTTGTCCTCACCGGACGGGGTAATTCCCCCACCTGCCGCACTTTTGTGGGGTAGGCAAGCACTCGAGTCCTCCCCGGAGGGGAGGGGGCGCTTTTGTGGCGGCTATTACTTTGAT
>CALCRR010000084.1 GCA_937894495.1 uncultured Ruminococcus sp.
GACCGTTCGCCTTCATGTTATAATAAAGCCAAAGCCCATGCTATCGCATGGACTGCGGCGCTGAAGCTCCGCTTGCAGACTTAACGCCTGCGGCTTTATGTTATAATAATCCCACAACACAAAAGGACAGGAGATGTATTGAATGCTTCACGGTTATTTTGACCTGCCCACCTTTACTTTTTTTGATGAAAAAAACATCTGGGCAGGCAGCCTTTATAAATATTTCAACTACCGCATAGTGCCCCTAAAGCGCAAGGCTGATGATGAAAAGCAGAGCGAGCTGCAGGTCAAGGTATGGTACGGACTTGAATGTATCGACAAGGTAAGCAAGTTTCAGGCTGAATTCTCCGAGGAATTTTCGCCGAAGGGACTTGATGACTGCATATCGCGCCTTACCGAAGAATTTGAAAAATTCAAATTGGTGAGAAAAGAGCTTGGGTACTGAGCTTACTAAATAAAAGTAAAAGAGCCGAAGAGTTTTTATGCTCTTCGGCTTTGTTTTATCAGTAGTAATCATCAGTGCCGTAGTCTTCCTCAGAGTAGCCGTCTTCATAGCCGTCGTCATATTCGCCGTCGGCTTCTTCGCCAAACACCTCGTTTTCCTGGGTGTTGTATACATCCGGGGTAGTTCCCGGCTCGGTGTACTCTATATCGAAGTTATCCTCACTGTAGCTGTTATCCTTATTGTTGATGGGCTTCTCCTCAGATATCAGCTGACCCTCTTTGAGCCTGTTGCCGTCCTTGTCGATTATGCCCAGCTGTATGGCGGTCTCTATGGTCGCATCGCCTATCGCCACGCTGTATGCGTCTATATTCTCGTCAAAAAGCTGGTTATCCAGATCATCGGTGAGGAAGCCAAGCTCCAGCAGTACGCTGGGCATTACTGTATCATTGTTGATATAGTAATTCAGGTGAGAATTGCCCACATATCCGTACTGCACACCCCTGTTGGCAGATATGCCTGCTTTTTCAAGGTCGGCAAGCAGGTTCTTGGCAAGAGTTGTATCTGCTGTGGGTTCGCTGTTATGCACCCATGCTTCAACGCCCTGTATATCGCCGTCATAGCTGTTCCTGTGCAGGCAAAGCATAAAATCAGCCTTTGCTTCATTGGCTATCTCGCATCTGTCACCAAGCTCTAAAAAGCTGTCGTCCTCCCTTGTCATTATAACGGTTACGCCGCAGCTTTCGAGATAATCTCTCACCTTCAGCGCAATTGCAAGGTCATCGTCCTTTTCATACCTGGTGCCGTCACGGTCGGTGGTACCTGCATCATAGTCGCCGTGACCTGCATCTACGCAGACTATCAGCTGCACATCGGAATAGATGATGTGCTCCTCCTGCTTTTGCTCGCCGTTATCCTTTTCAGTCTTTTTATCCTCACGGGCTGTGCTGCTGTTATCAGCTGCTGCCGCTTTATTGTCGTCATTGCTGCCTTTGATCTTGCCTACTGTAAATGTAACAAGTTTTACCAAGCCGACTATCAGACCTATCAGTATGATAAGTGCGATTATGATCCTATGCCAGTAAATTTTTATCTTTTTCTTTTTATTACGCCTTGGCATTCTGCCGTAAAGCTCGTAAAACTCCTGATCTGACATTCCCATTTACTAAGCTCCGTTCGCCCCCTGACTTTACTCGCCGCAGGGGTAATAAATATCCCGGTGCATTCTGACTGCACCAAATAACATTGTAGCACATTTTGCTGATGATTTCAACATCACATGATGAAAATTTACAGTTTCTACAAAACAGTCTATCACTCCACCAAGGTCCTCTCATCGCAGTATTCGCATTCAAGCATGGTGCTCTTGCCTCTGAAATAGTGGGGCAGGTATTTCTCCTTATGAGTTATGCAGCCGGGGTTTGAGCATTTCTGGTGTGGGTGGAGCGAGCCTGTGATAAGGGGCATAGGCTTGTCCCTGCTCTCCAGCATGGTAAGTATCAGTGCCATTCTGATATACATACCGTACTTAGCCTGCTTGAAATACATAGCTCTCTCGTCGTCGTCCACCTCAATAGCTATCTCGTCAACTCTGGGCAGCGGGTGCAGAACTATCATATCCTTTTTAGCCTTAGCCATTTTTTTCTTATCGAGTATGTAGCAGCCCTTCTGCTTCTCATATTCCTCTTTGCTTGCAAACCTCTCCTGCTGTATCCTGGTCATATAGAGCACGTCCAGCATACCCACAGCGTCATCAAGGCTCGCTACCTCGGTATACCTGTGACCGCCTGCCGACAGCACGTCCTTTATGTATGCAGGCAGTGCCAGCTCAGGGGTAGAGATAAGCACGAACTTATTATCCTTGAAGCAGGACATCGCCTTTATGAGCGAATGAACCGTTCTGCCGTTTTTAAGGTCGCCGCAGAAGCCTATGGTCAGCCCATCAAGCCTGCCCTTTTCTTCTTTAAGGGTAAGAAGGTCGGTGAGGGTCTGGGTGGGGTGAAGATGTCCGCCGTCCCCTGCGTTTATAACAGGGCAGTCGGCAGTGAGAGCCGCCGCTTTTACCGAGCCTGCCACAGGGTGTCTCATGACCATAATATCCGCATAGCCCGATACTATCTTTGTGGTATCCTTGATATTTTCGCCCTTTGCCACAGATGATGTCGCAGGGTTATCAAAGCCTATTATAGTACCGCCCAGCCTCAGCATAGCTGTCTGGAAGGACATCTGGGTCCTGGTGGAGGGCTCATAGAACAAAGTTCCCATTATCCTGCCCTTGCACCTCTCGGAATAATCCCCCGGGCGCAGCCTTATCTCATGCCCCAGCTCCAGAAGCTTTTCCCACCATGCTACGGGGAAATCATTAAGATCAATAAGGTTAAGATTGTTATAAATACTGCTCATCTCAAACACCCTTTCTTAAATCGTTTTATCATTTAGCCAGCTCAGTCCTCTTCACCGCTCTCAGCCTGTTTAGACTTTCTCTCGGCGGTGAGGACATCAAAGCAGTCTGCTTCGCAAAAGCTCTCAACATCGTACATTACAAGTATCTGGTCATACCTGTTGGGATTGACATAATCCGTTATATTTTTGCCTGCTTTTTTTACAAGCTCGGGGTCTATCAGGGTTATCTCACGGTAGTGGGGAGTGTAGAAAGGTATCAGCGTATTTGCAAAGCTGCCCTTTATCACCAGCAGGGTAGGTGCGTCCTCTGAGGCGGTCCTTACGGTCACACGCTCGTAATTATCCCCCTGCAGAAAGATATCCGTCTGCCTGCCGCTTTTAAGTGCCGAGCGGAAATATACCGAGCCTGATTTTTTTACCTCGCCGTTTTTTTCAAGTTCAACGCTCTCAACAGGGCTCTGGTATTTCGATCTGAAAATGTTTATCCTGTCAGGCAGTATACCGCTGCACATGGCTTTGGCATAAAGGCTGCCCGTGAATGATGATGAAGCATACTCCTGATCGTAATTCTGCAGCTTGCTGGCTTCAAGCCCCAGCTGCCCCACCGAGCCGCAGTAGGCATAATATGCTCCGAATGAGGTCCACAGGTCCTCGGTGCGGTAGAAAATATATTCATCTCTGGCAGAATACAGAGGATAGTAGGCGTCAATAGTGCCCACCTTTTTATCAAGCTCCATATATATCTTGTTTATGCTGTCCTTCTGCTCGTCATCTGCGGCATACTCGGGCAGGTCTGCGCTGTAAATGCCTGCGGCAGTTGGTGATAGCATAACATAAACAGGGGCTAAATACATATCCGCAAGGGTATTTATCTTGTCCGCATTATCCATGCCGTTGTCAAGGTCGATGGAGTCATAAGACCTTATGAGCCTTTCATCGGTGTAAAACACATCGTCAAACTGAACTCTGCCTGTGAGCAGCATAAGGTTGGCATACAACGAGCGCCAGTTAGCCGACAGCGGAAAATTGCTGTCAACATAATCATTCACCGCATCTCTCACCTCACCGGGGTCGCTGCCGGAGAGTTCAAAATCCTTATTGCCGCTGAAAAACAGCACGCTGACCGCAAACATGACAAGTATGGTAAAAAACGATATGACAGTTATTGCATCAGAAAACTTTTTCATAGTCCTGCCCTCCCTACAGCAAAAAGCCAGTAAGACTGCCTTTGCCTGCGATGAGAAATGCCGTGCATAACAAAAGCATTGCTATGGTCAGCACAGGCTGTATTATCACCGTGAGATACTCGCTTAAATGCTCGGCTTTTTTATAGGCTGAGTTCAGAAGTCCACCTGCCGCCATGATGCATATCACCAAAAACAGCAGATAGGTCTCTGTAAGATACTGTGAAAGCATATCCACCGCCGCATGGTTTGAGCCGAACATGGCGCCGATATACCTCATAGACTCGTCAGGAGCCGAGAACGCCAGAAGGGGCATTATGCACATGAACATGAACAGGAATATGAGCCTTCTGACAAAGGCAGGCAGCTTTTTCAAAGGTGTTTCAAACAGCTTTTCCAGCACCAGCATAAGCAGCACCGCAAGGCTGAATATCAGAACCCTTGCGGATATACCGTACCAGAAGCCGCCCATTAACACCGCAATGCAGAAGCCTGCGATATCGGCGGTCTTGCTGCCGCCCTTTGATATCGAGTGGTGTATATACCGCCTGTTCCACCTGTATAGGGTGATGTTAAATCTTCTGATAAGCTCCTTAAAGCTTGAAGCTGTGTAGGGGTCATCAAAATTTTCGGGCAGCTCAAACCCCATAAGTAAAGCTATGCCCGAAGCCATAAGCGAAAATGAGCTGAGCTCGAAATACACAAACAGTGCAAATGCCAGCATACCTATCCATGCCGAGATAGCAGGCAGCTTATCAAGGCTGATCTCACGCACATTCTGCCAAAGCTCGAACATGGTGTTTGAGAGTATCAGCTTTCTGAAAAGCCCCTGCAAAAAAAGCCTTATGCCCTTAGCGCCTGATGCAAATGACACGGTGGGCTTTCTCAGGCACTTTCTCATTTTATCAAAACGTGTGAGGGGTCCTGCTGTAAAGGTGGGGAAGAACGCCACAAAGCCAGCCACCATATCAAAGTGGTGCTCACAGCGGTATTTGCCCCTGTAGATATCAACACAGTATGAGATGGAATTGAGCGGATATACCGCCGCACCCACCACCGCTGCCGTTTTCAGCAGTGATTTGCAGCCAAGTATCGTCATAAGGTCAGAGCCGTCATAACGGCATTTATGAAACAGCAGAAAACCTGCGGTGTTGAGCGCCACAGCTGTTATCAGGAATATCCTCTGCTTTACAGGCTTATTTCTGAAATTGAATATGAAGATACCGCCCAGATAGGCGCTGAGGACGCTGACCGTCAGGGGTATTATGCCCAGCGGCTCAGCCCAGCAGACGACCACCGCTGTGCACAGCGGCAAAAGCTTTTTTCTCACCTTCGAGGACACCAGCGAATAGATGCCCATAAATACAGGAAGGAAAAAATATATAAAGCTTATACTTACCATTTATTTCCTCCCTGTGAAGTCTTTGAAATACTCGATAAATCGCTCTCTGCCGAACAGGGTGCTCACCGCATCACGCAGCGCCGCCGATGAAAGGTTCTCAGGCAGCTCAAGAGACCTTGCCAGTTCTTTTCTCAGCTGTGAGCTGTCGGGAGCACCGCTGAGACCCAGCATGATAAGATCAGCCTTTGTGACCTTTTCACGCTTGACTATTTCATCACCTATCAGCCCTGCTCTCTCAAAGGCAGCTCTGAGGGCTGCTGTGTCAACGCCCTCTACCCCCAGCTTGCCCTCCTTTGAGGGCTTGCTTTTGCGCTTTTCCTTGCCGAATACCACAGGGCAGTATACGTTGACGATATCGGCATTGTCAACAAGGCTCTTTATCCTGCCCCTTATCTGCTGCCCTGCCGTGTCAGAGTCGGTAAGTATGACTATACCGCCGTTTTTTGCATAAAACCTGATAAGCCTGACAGTTTCGGCATTTTTATATATGCCGAAGCCATCGGTGGTGATTATAACGCCGTCAATAAGCTTTGAAAGATTTATCTTATCGTATTTGCCCTCAACAACTACAGCCTGTTTCAGCCTTATTTTTTCCATGGGGTCACCTTCTGCCGTTTTCAGCCATAAAGCACTGGGCAATGCTCTGTTCAAGAGCCAGCATAGCTGCCTTTTTATCCATTGATGTTGTTTTAAGGGCAAGGTCGGTGCGTGATATTATGCCGATCACCGCCCTTATCTTGGCAAGCGACATATTGCCGCAGATATCGTAAGCCTTTTTCACCGCAAACTCACGGTTTTTGGCATAGCCGAAATCGGCAGCCGCCTGCCTGTGATCAAAGCCTGACGATCTTGCCAGCTTTGCACGGTAAATATCCGTCAGCGAGAACCCGATAATGCTGAGTATCTCATAAGCGTCGTAATTCTGCATTTCCAGCTCGCTGATACGGTTAAAAACAAACCTTGCGTTGTTGTTGAGTATGTTTTTAGCCAGATCATACCCGTCCGACTCGATATGCTTAACGCACAAGGCGTCGATATCCTCACGCATTATCTCTCTGCCCTGAGCATAGGCTGAGAGCTTTTTAAGCTCCTGCTTTATAAAAGCCGAGTCGCAAAGGCATATCTCCGCTATATATTCGGCGTTTCGTTTATTTATTGTGCAGCCGCTTTTTGAAAGGGTGGCTGCAATGCTCCTGCCGAGCTCGGCAGGGGTTTTGTAAGCAAACTCGCACACATCGCCGTGCTTTGCGCAGAAATCGCAGAACCTTTTGTTTTTATCGCTGAGGCTGCGCTTGTTTTTATAAAGATCGACCCCCGTGGCGTAGATGATGACTGTTGTGGTCTCAGAAAGGTTTGAGAGTATCTTCCTCAGATCATCGCCGTCCTGCTTGGCAACGTCCTCCATTCTCAGGTCGTTTATGGCTACCACTACCCTGTCGGCAAACATGGGCAGAGCTTCGCAGGCGTCGGCGATGGCAGCTATATCAAGCTTTCTGCCGTCAAATTTATGATAATTCATAAACCGGGCGTCCTTGGGGCAAAGGGTGGTTATGAGCCTGCCCACAAAGCTTTCAAGCGCTGCAACATCGTGACCGTAGAAGTAGTAAAGGCTTGCAGCTTCGCCGTTTTTAACATTTTTAGTGATCTGTGTAGCATTAGTCGCTCCCATCAGCCCTCACTCCTTAGCTCTAAAGTCTCAAAATCGGTTTCAAGCAGCGTGTTTTGGTCGGAAAGGTCATACTCAGCGCCGTTTATTACAATACTGCTCTCACCAAAGAACATTTCATCATCGTTATATTTCACCAAAAATCCATCGTCACTGCAGGTCACGGTATGGTCTCCAAGATCGGTAACGCTGCCGCGGGGTAAAACTATCAGCTTGTCGCTGAGCTTTCTTCCCACATGAGTTTTTGGTTCATCTGTAATAAATATCCTGCCCGGCTGCAAAAACAGCTCCTCCTCATAGCCCGAGGCTGTTGTAACACCGCGCTCTGAGATAAAGGCAAATTCAAGCTCGTCAAATCCCTTCTGGTTGAGCTCGCTCTGTATCGCACGGTCAAGGCTGCCTGCGCTGCCCACATCGAAAATGGCTGCCTTACTGCCGCTGCTAAGGATATACGCACTGCTTTCACCGTCGGTGAGAATGGTGACTCTGTATGTATCATCAAGCAGTCTTGCGATATTTGAAGCCGCCGTCCAGACGCACACCGCTCCAAGGCAGACCAGTGTAAAAGCTCGCCTTTTGTGAGTTAAAATGCCGTAAATAACGGGGATAAAAGCAGTGAGCAAAAGCACTGTGAATACCGCTTTATATGACGATACCGAAACATAAAGCCCCTTTATACGTGAAAGCTGCTTTGCACTCCACAGCACAGGCTTTACTGACAGTGCCGCCCAGGTTATAAGGGGTCTTGCAATAACATAGATACCCCCTGTGAGCACCACGGTAAAGCACAGCTGTAATGATATTACGCACAGCGGCACAAGCAGAATATTGCTTATCACCGCAGCCACCGATACTCCGCCGAAAAACGCAGCGGACACAGGTGCTGTGAAGAACAAAAGGCTTGCCGTGGGCACAACATATGTACCAAGAAGCTTATCCGTCATGGCAAAGCTTTCGCTGCTTTCGGCATTCTCATTTATTCTGGGAGTTATAACACCTATGGCAAATACAGCCGTGAATGACAGCACAAAGGACGGTGAAATGGCACAGTAAGGCTGGCTGACAGTCAGCAGCAGTGCGCACAGCCCCAGCGAATTTGCGCAGTCGCTCTTTCTGCCGAAGAGGAAGCCGCCTGATGACAGGGTCATCATCACCGCAGCCCTCACCACAGTTACCGACATACCTGCAAAGACCGCAAAGCCCCATATCTCTATGAGCGACAGCAGAAATTCCAGCTTTCGTATCCTGACGAGCCTGCTTATTACCGCCGAGAAAACCGCAGCCGCAATGACCAGATGTGTTCCCGAGACGGCAAATATATGCCCCAGACCGCAGCGGTAAATGCTCTCCTTCATCGACTCAGTCATCTCGCTTTTATCGCCGCAGAGCATTGCCGACAGAAAAGCGCCCTCATTTTCGGGAGCTATCTCATTAATCAGCATAAAAAGCTTGTCACGGTATTCCCTGACATCCCTGAGAACAGGGTGCAGACATCTGCCCGAGCGTTCGCAGCTCTCAGCAAGGCTGCCCTGCAAAAATACACTTTTTGAGTAGTAATAGCTTTCGCCCTGAAATTTAACGCTGTCGGTTATCCTGTTGACCCTGCCGGTGACGGATATTTCATCAAAATAGTGATAATCGTCCGCAGGGAGAAAAAAGCTTATCTCGGTCCTTTTACCGTTGACCTTGCCGCAGACCACTACCCTGTCCAGCCTTTCAGCCTTTGTAACGGACATATCCTTGACATAGCCGTTAATGGTCACGACCTCGCCGTCGAGGACTGTCAGCTTATCATAAACATTGTTTGTGTAGGCAGTATTCACCAGAATACCTGCCGTGAAAAACAACACACAGGTAACAGTCTGCGCTCTGTACTTATCAAGGGCAGCAAAGGCGATGATACCAAGCCCCAATGCCGCCAGCAGAAGAACTCTGTTATATCCGCTTTTGAATATCGCCGACAGCGCCAGCGCTGCCCAGAACGAAAAGCCTGCCCATGCCAGCTTTCTGGTCATATCCTCACCGCCATATATGCAAGCTGCCGTAAGATTCTTACGGCAGCGATTTTGTCAGATCAGCCTGCAGGCCATGCAAAGGGTCTGCCTGCAAGCAGGTGGAAATGTATGTGGAACACGCTCTGTCCTGCGGACTCACCGCAGTTTGAAACTACACGGAAGCCGTCCTTAAGATCAAGCTCCTTTGAAAGCTTGGCAATGACCTCATAGATATGAGCGATAACTGCGCTGTTATCCTCAGTCACTTCATCAAGCTTGGATATATGCTGTTTGGGAATGCAGAGATAGTGAACAGGCGCTGTGGGGGCGATATCCTCAAACACATACACCAGCTCGTCCTCATATATCTTTTTAGAGGGTATTTCACCTGCTATTATTTTACAGAATAAGCAATCAGCCATTTTTAAGTCCTCCTTTTATTTCACAAATTCGCCGACTACATCAGCAGCCTTTGCCAGAGCGTCAGCTATAAGATTTTTGTCGCCGACGCCTGCCATTGCAGAGTCGGGACGTCCGCCGCCCTTGCCGTTTGTCAGTGCAGCTATCTTTCCTGCTATCTTTCCTGCGTGGGCGCCCTTTGCTACTGCTTCCTTGCCGCAGGCTACCACAAGGTTAGCCTTATCGCCGTTCACTGTGGTTATAACTGCCACAAGGTCACTCTTTGAGCCCTTGAGGTCATCGGCTATCTTTCTTAAAACATCGGGCTTGATGTTCTCAAGAGCGGCGGCTGCCACCTGAACGCCCTTTACCTCGGTGGTATTATCCAGCAGCGCCTTTGAACGCATATTAGCTATAGTTGCTTCAAGAGCATCCCTCTCCTTTTCGAGAGTCTTTACCTCCTGCATAACGGCACCGCAGCGGTTCACAAGCTCGGCAGGGTTATTGACTTTGAGGGTCTCGGCTGCCTTGACGATGGTATCTGCATTATTATTGAGCAGCTCCAGCACTCCCGTACCGGTAACGGCTTCAACTCTTCTGACGCCCGATGCCACCGAGTTCTCGGAGATTATCTTGAACAGACCTATCTTGGATGTGTTATCAAGGTGAGTACCGCCGCAGAACTCGATAGATGCGGCTTCTGCCTTATCGCCCATTGTAACGACCCTTACAGTTTCGCCGTACTTCTCGCCGAACAGCGCCATTGCGCCCAGCTTCTGAGCCTCGGCAATAGGCATTTCCTCCATAGTGATATCCAGCGCATCAAAGATGTATTTATTTACAAGCTCCTCCACCTTAGCTTTTTCCTCGTTAGTCATAGCCTCAAAGTGGGAGAAGTCGAACCTTAGCCTCTGGCTGTCTACCAGCTGACCAGCCTGATGAACGTGCTCACCCAGCACTGTTCTGAGTGCCGACTGGAGAAGATGTGCGCAGCTGTGGTTTCTCATGGTGGCAAGGCGTTTTGCTTTATCCACCTTGAAGCTTACCTGCTGACCCACCGAAAGTGCGCCCTCGGTTATCTTAACTTTAAGTGCGAACTTGCCGCCCACAGCCTTCTGGGTGTCAAGCACTTCTGCTTTACCTGTTACTGTAGAGATAACACCTGTGTCGCCAGCCTGTCCGCCGCTCTCGGCATAAAAACAGGTCTTGTCGGGAACGATGTATACCACATCGTCAACTCCTGCATTCTCGATAAGCTCGTCATCTGTAGCGATGTAGGAGATAACGCCTGTGTCCTCGGTCTTGTCATAGCCTGTGAAAAGGGTGGTCACATTCTTGTCTATCTTATGGAAAACAGTCTCGTCAGCGCCCATATAGCCCTGGGTCTTTCTGGCAGCCTGTGCGGTCTCTCTCTGCTTCCGGTAGCAGACAGCGTAGCCCTCTTCATCGGCTGTGAGACCCTTTTCTTCAAGTATCTCTCTTGTAAGGTCAAGGGGGAAGCCGTAGGTGTCGGAAAGCTTGAAGCAGCTCTCACCGTCCAGCACGGTCTTGCCCTCAGCCTGCATTTTTTCAATATACTCTTCAAGTATCTTCATACCCCTGTCAACTGTTGAGTTGAAGTTCTGCTCCTCGGTGGTGAGCACCTTTACGATATAGTCGAACTTCTCTTCAAGCTCGTTATACTCGCCCTTGTTGCACTCAACAACAGTCTTTACAAGGTCTTTGAGGAACAGACCGTTTATACCCAGCAGCTTGCCGTGGCGCACAGCTCTTCTGAGAAGTCTCCTCATAACATATCCCCTGCCCTCGTTTGAAGGCAGAACGCCGTCTGACGCCAAGAAGGTGACAGCTCTGATATGGTCGGTGATAACTCTGATGGAAACATCCTTTTTATACTCAGCGCCGTACTCGCAGCCTGCAATGCGGCACACATGGTCTCTGATAGCCTTGACGGTATCAACATCGAAGATAGAGCCAACGTCCTGCATAAGGGCAGCCAGTCTTTCAAGACCCATGCCTGTGTCGATATTCTTCTGTGCAAGGGGGGTATAGGTGCCGTCCTCATGTCTTTCAAACTGGGTGAACACCAGGTTCCAGAACTCCATATATCTATCGCAGTCACAGCCGACCTTACAGGTAGGCTTGCCGCAGCCGTACTTCTCTCCCCTGTCGAAATAGATCTCAGAGCAGGGACCGCAGGGACCGTCAGTGCCTGCCTCCCAGAAGTTATCCTCCTTGCCCATGCGGACTATACGGTCAAGGGGCACGCCGACCTCCTTGTTCCAGATCTCCTCAGCCTCGTCGTCCTCCTCATAGACCGAAACATAGAGCTTGTCCTCAGGCAGCTTCAGTACCCGGGTAACATACTCCCAAGCCCATGCGATAGCCTCCTTCTTGAAATAATCGCCGAAGGAGAAATTGCCCAGCATCTCAAAATAAGTGCCGTGCCTTGCAGTTTTGCCCACGTTTTCGATATCGCCTGTTCTTATACACTTCTGGCAGGTGGTCATCCTCACTCTCGGGGGTACCTCCTGACCTGTAAAATAGGGCTTTAAGGGCGCCATGCCTGCAACTATCAGCAGCAGGCTCTTGTCGTTCTGAGGCACCAGCGGATAGCTTTTATGTCTCAGGCAGCCCTTGCTTTCAAAAAATTTCAGATACGACTCACGCAGTTCGTTAAGACCTGTCCATTCCATTTTTAACATTCCTTCCTTTAGATATAAGATGTAAGAGATAAGAGGTAAGATGACCTCTAAATTATTGATTTGATATTTTACCGCTGTCGTCTACCGTAAAAGACAATTCATTGCTGATCGGTGCAGTTTCGAAGTCGGTATAAAGCCCTGTCTCGGGGTCTTTGTACCTGAACACCTTTACAAGCTGTGCAGTATAATTTCCCGGTTTCTTTTTAAAAAGTGCTTTGTGCTCTGCCAAGGCTAAGCTGTCGTGGTTATTTGCGTTTATGCTGAAATAGTGGATCTCCCTTGACGAGCCCAGGGTGAGCATCTCGCCATTGCATTTTATGACCCAGGCTATATCGCCGTATTCGCTCATATCTGCTGGGCGGTGCAGCGTCAGGTCATCGTCGATAGATATCTCAACGTCAGTAAGAGGATATTCCTCGACCTCCCAGCGGCTGCTTTCTACGCTGTATGACTTTATCAGTCCCGAATGCTCATAATACTCGACCCTGACTATATATCTGCCCTCGGAGTATTTCTCCGTTTCCGATAATATATCACTGAAGTCCGCAAGACCTATAGGCAAAGACCTGCCGCTGTTGTCTGTCAGCCAGCAATATCTCTTGTATCTTCCGCGGCTCGTATCCGAACCGCTTATAAATACGGTGCTGCTATGCAGCTCAACACCTTTAAGCTCGGCAGTTACAGCTTTGCCCTCCTGTTCATCGAGAACAATGCTGCGCAAAACCTCCACGGTATGCTTTACTCCGTAGTCCTGCTCGCCTGTGCTCATAATAACATGAGATGATACAAACACATGGATAACGCTTTCAGCAAGCACGATCAAAAAGAACGAGCAGATGATAAGGCTCACGGCAATATTTCTGCCAAAATGCGGCATTTGCAGGACTGCCCTTTCCCTATCTGAAAAGGAGTTCTCCAGCTCTTTCAAGGAACGCCTTGAACGCAGCAGCGCTGCAACCTCACGAATGACTCTGTAAACCAGAAAAAGGCAGCATAGTATCGCCGCAGCGTCACTAACCAGGGTGGCGATCACAGTCTTTTTCATAACGGCAAGGATATCCTCGCCCACGTAGCTTGCGGGTATGAAAGCACTTGGGATATACAACAGGATTATTGCACCTGCGATAGCGATCACTGTAACTATGTCAGATAAGCTGCGTTTATTTTTTCTGTCCGACATGATCAATTCTCCTGCAAAGTATAAGACCGAACACGCTTAAAAGCTCATAATTCCTGTTTTATCGAAGCACGGCTCACTGCTATAAAAAACGGCTTCGCCCCAAAACATGGGACGAAGCCGATGACTCCGTGTTACCACCCAAATTGCAGAGTTACCTCTGCCACTCGAAGCCTTTAACGCAGGCATACGTCGCTGTTTTCACAGCGCAAGCTCAGGTCAGCCACCGACGTCAGCACAGGAGCTCACACCGACCGCTCCCTCTCTGCAAGCCCTGACAGTTCGGATAATTCCGTCACAGCATTTACATATATAATATACCATTATACAGCAAATGTCCGAAATTGTCAAGGGTTTTATACTAATAAAACAAACCCCACGCATGAAAAATCCCCCCTCAACACGAGGCATATCATTGTAACTGT
>CALCRR010000085.1 GCA_937894495.1 uncultured Ruminococcus sp.
TTGAGAATTACGAGGGAAAAGATGAAACATTTTCTGATCATCACCAATCGGTCCCGGGATAGAGACCTGAGTTTGTCAGATAAAATGGCAGAAAAGATCAGGGAAGCTGTAGATAATGAGACTTGATATTTATATGGCAGAAAATAACCTCGCCCCCAGCAGGGAGAGGGCAAAGCAGCTTATCAAAGCGGCTTTTGTAAAGGTGAACGGCAAGACCTGTACCAAGCCTTCCTTCGATGTCACCCACAGCGACAGCATAGAAGCCGACGGCAGCAGTATGAGCTACGTGGGCAGAGGTCTTTTAAAGCTGGAGGGTGCCTTTGACGCCTTCGGGCTTGATGTGAGCGGCAGAGTCTGCGCCGATATAGGAGCTTCAACAGGGGGCTTTACCCAGTGTATGCTGCAAAGGGGCGCAAGGCTGGTCTACGCCGTTGATGTAGGTCACGACCAGCTGCACGAAAGCCTTGCAAGGGATAAAAGGGTCATCAATATGGAGGGGGTCAACGCCAGATACCTTACCCCCGAAAGCTTCGGCGAGCCGCCGCAGTTTATGAGCGTTGATCTGTCCTTTATCTCGCTGACCCTTGTTATGCCGCCGCTGGCAGCCTGCCTTGCTGACGGCGGAGAGATGGCGGTGCTGATAAAGCCCCAGTTTGAGGCGGGCAAGGCAGCGCTCAATAAAAACGGTCTTGTTAGAGATAAAAAAGACCACCTGCGTGTGCTTGCAAGTATGACAGAGCTTTTCAAAGCCGCAGGTCTGGTCACAGCTGCGGTCGTACCCTCATCTGTCAGGGGGGGCGACGGCAATATAGAATATCTGGCTCACCTTAAAAAGTCAGAGAGCGCAAGGGCGGCGAGCATCGACCTTAAAGCGTTGGTGAACAAAGCCTTTGAATTAGATGAATAAATACCAACCGAGGAAAGTGAACGATGAAGGTCTATTTATTTCCAAATCTGAGCAAGCTCAATTGCAGGGAATATACTGAAAATGCCTGCGAGGTGCTTAAAAGCTGCGGTATATCCATAATGATGGAGGAAAAATACCGCAAGGATTTTCCCTTTGTGGAGGGGCTTGAATATAGTGACGAGCAAAGCTGCATAAGCTTGTGTGATGCGGTTATCGCTATTGGCGGTGACGGCACAATACTAAAGTGCTCGGTATCTGCATCTGAGCATAAAAAGCCTGTGCTGGGCATAAACTGCGGCAGGCTGGGCTTTATGGCAAGTCTCGAGCATACCCAGCTTGACAGACTGAAAAACCTTGCCGACGGCAAATACAGCATAAGCCGCAGAATGATGCTTAAAGCCAGGGTAAAGGGCGATGATAACAGCGAGTTTTTTGCCCTTAACGATGTGGTGGTATCACGCTCTGACGACTGCAAGATAGCCGATTTTGAGGTGCATAAGGACGGTCAGCCGGTTTCATCTCTCAGAGCGAACGGGGTGATACTTTCAACAGCTACGGGCGCTACTGCCTATTCAATGTCAGCAGGCGGTCCTATTATCGAGCCTGAGATGGAGTGCATCGAGTTTACCCAGATATGTCCCCATTCGCTTTTTGCAAGGTCGATGATATTTTCATCAAACAGCCGCATAATTGTTAAGTGCCACACGGCAGATAATGCCCACGTATGTCTCAATGTAGACGGCAATATCGTCTATAAGCTTTCAGACGGCGATGAGATAGAGGTAATGCGCTCGCCCTCGCACCTTGATATAATAGATATCGACGGCGGCAGCTTTTTCTCATCAGTAAACAGAAAGCTTATGAGACCCCTTAAAGACACATCGGAGGAGAATCAATGAAATCACAAAGACACGAGCTGATACTTGAGCTTGTCAAAAACGAAAATATAGATACCCAGGAGAGCCTGCAAACAGCCCTCAGAAGCAGGGGGGTCGAGGTGACCCAGGCGACCCTTTCAAGGGATATAAAGGAGCTTGCGCTGATAAAGCTGTCTGTTGAGGGCGGCTACCGTTACTCAGCCCCCAGGCTCAGCAGGGAGGAGCTCAGAAGGGATAATAAGGACGCCTTCAACCTTATATCCAGCTCGGTGATCTCGGTGGATTTTGCAATGAACACTGTGGTGGTAAAATGCCATGTGGGTATGGCGCAGGCGGTATGTGCCAAGCTTGACAGCACTGATATTGAAAACTCGGTGGGCACTATCGCAGGCGATGATACCATATTTATGCTCATGCGCACCCAGAAGGACGCTGAAAGACTGGTGCGTGAGCTTACTTCAATAATAGCAGGATAAACAGGGGCGCAGATCATGTTAAAAGAGCTTTATATTGAAAATTTAGCGGTAATAGAAAAGGCTTCGATCGAATTTACAGGCAGCTTCAACGTGTTCACGGGCGAAACAGGCGCAGGTAAATCCATACTCATAAACGGCATAAATGCCATTCTCGGTCAGAGAGTTACCAAGGATATCGTAAGATCGGGTTCTGATAAGGCAGTTATATCGGGACTTTTCACCGATATGGGCAGCCATGTTACCGACAGGCTCACAGAGCTTGGCATAGACTGTGAGGAGGGGCAGCTTTTTCTCACCCGTGAGATTCGCTCAGACGGCGGCAGCATTGCAAGGGTGAACCAGCGTGCGGTGAATGTCTCGGTGCTGAGGGAGATAGGCGAGCTGCTGGTGAATATCCACGGTCAGCACGATAACCAGATACTTATGGCACCCGAGCGGCATATTGATATTCTTGACGGCTTTGCCGAGTCGGAGCAGCTGGTGGAGGACTACCGCCGTTCTTTCAGAGAGCTTCAGTCAATAGCTAAAAAGATAAACAAGCTAAGAGCCGAAGCAGGCAGAAAGC
The DNA here is from genome assembly GCA_937894495.1 of uncultured Ruminococcus sp. Taxonomy (GTDB): domain Bacteria; phylum Bacillota; class Clostridia; order Oscillospirales; family Ruminococcaceae; genus Hominimerdicola. The sequence goes on from CALCRR010000085.1 coordinate 2,827, forward strand.
AGGAGCGCATAGAGGAGCTTGAAGAGATAATAGAAGAGATAACTCTGCTAGGCATAACCGACCCCGACGAGGAGAAGGAGATAGCAGCGGAGCTTGATATCTCAAAAAATGCGGTGGCTATATCGGAAGCCGTTTATGCCGCAAATATGATACTTTCGGGAGACGATGATACCCGGGGCGCAGCAGAGCTTGTCAGCGAGTGCTCGGACAAGCTGGACGCCTATACCGATATAATGGGCGAGCTTACACCCCTCTATGAGCGTTTAAATTCCGCGGCTATCGAGCTTGAGGATATAGCAGGGGAGCTCTCATCGGTGCTTGACAGCTTAGAGGTAGACCCCAAGCGCTTTGACTGGCTCAACCAGCGCTCGGAGGACCTGAGAAGGATATGCAAAAAATACGGACCCGAGCTTTCGGACGTTATGAAAACGCTGGAAAGCTCACAGCAGGAGCTTGAAGAGCTCAGCGGCAGCGAGCAGAATATGCAGTCGCTTATTGAAGAAAAAAACAAGCTTCTCACCGAGGTATCAAAAAAAGCAAAGGCGCTTTCTGACCACAGAAAAGCAGCCGCTGAAAGGTTCGTCAAGCAGGTAACTGAGGAGCTCGAATTTTTAAATATGCCCAAGGTAAGGCTGGTTGTAGACAGGCAGGAGGGCAAGCTCACTGTAAACGGCATGGATAATATCGAGTTTCTCATATCGGCAAACGTGGGGGAAGAGCCAAAGCCCATAGCCAAGATAGCCTCGGGGGGTGAGCTTTCAAGGATAATGCTGGCACTAAAAAACGTTATCGCCGAGAAGGACTCAATAGAAACGCTTATCTTTGACGAGATAGACACAGGCGTAAGCGGCAGGGCAGCCCAGAAGATAGGGCTGAAGCTCAGGCAGATATCACGCATAAGGCAGGTGCTTTGCGTGACCCACCTTGCCCAGATAGCAGTAATGGCAGACAACCACCTGCTTATCGAGAAAAACATAGTGGACGAGCGTACCGTGACATCGGTGCGCCCCCTGGACCACGAGGGCAGAAAGCAGGAGATAGCCCGTATAATGGGCGGCGACAACATCACCCCGCTTATGCTTGAAAACGCAGACGAGCTTTTAAAAAGCGTAAAATAAAACAGAGGCATCGGCAGCACATCACCGCCGATACCTCTTATTTTTTGCCTGCTGTTTTATTTTAAAGTGATAGTCTTTTTGTTCTTTACAGCGTTTATTATCACCATAGCGTCCTTCGAGTCGAGCTTGCCGTCGCCGTTGACATCGGCAGCCTTGAACTCGTCATCGCTCTTGGGGTCAACCGACTTTTTAGCGAAAGCCACCGCTTTAAGTGCGTCCTTGGTGTCCAGCTTTTCATCGCCTGTTATGTCGCCGAGGATAAACTTGTTGAGCAGCTCAAACTCAAAGCCGTTGTTAACAGAATATTTGTGACCTGCTGTGTCTCTGTAAACACCCAGCACAAGTCCCTCGACCTTGTAGCTGTTGCTCTCGTCAAGATAACCTATAGCCTTTGTGCCTATTGATGTAACGCTTCTTGGTATCACGCAAGAGGTTTTCACGCTTCTATCAGAGGAAAATGCTAAACAGCAGAGACTTCTGAAAGACAAAATGATCGAGTTAGCAGAAGAAGCCGTAAAAATAAAAAAATCGAGCAGTAACGTTAATCGTTTCTTCTCGGCTTTAAGCAAGTATGATGATATTGGAACTCTTAATTATGAAATGCTCCATGAACTGATCGAGCGTATTGAGGTTCATGAGGGTATCGGCACTAAAAAGAACAAGACATACACTGTCGATGTGTATTTTGTTGGTGTCGGGCTGATTGATTTAGAGAAGTTAGAGTAAGTTATTATGGGAAGTTTACTTCCCTAAGACTGGTAAACACAGTTTGTCCAATGCTTGTAACAGTATCAGGCAGGCTCACCGACTTTATCTTGGTCTTGTCCTTAAAAAGATCTGCACTTACCACAGTTACCTTTTTGCCGTCAACAGTCTCGGGAATGACCACATCAGTCTCGCTGCCGTCGCAGGATATAGCCTCAGCTCTGAAATTATACACCCTGTAGGTAATGCTGCCTGCCTTCACATCGGTGTAGTCCTCAGCGCCTGCTTTTACTGTGCTGTCAAAGCTGATAGCTCCCTGTGGCAGAGCTGCACCAAAGCCCGTAACAAGGGTAAGTGCCAGCAGACCCGAAAGTATTTTTTTCTTCATGATACATCGTTCCTTTCAAATTTTTAGTCTTAAACATCGACCATAATTATTAATAATTATAGAATATATATATATAGAACCAAACGTGAACAAAATGTTAATTCTACATTTTGCCATGCCGTTTTTTCGTCCGATCACCCTGCCGTTCAGTGCAAATGTAAAAAATTATAATTAACTATTGTAAAAATCCGAGTATTATGCTATACTATAATTTATACTGAAATAATAGGTATTTTTTATCAAAAAATGTTCTGTGCAGAATGATAACTGCTATGTCTGAGATGACCTGTGGGGGTGGGAGCTATGGTCGGCATGAAAAATATCACACTTGAAAGCCTCGACCGCAGCGAAGCCCTGCGGTATATGGGCTACGGCGAAACTGCGCCCGATGAAAAGATAATGAGCGAGGTAAGGCAGTGCGAAAAGCAGCTGCTGGCAGTTATAAAGCCCTGCTTTGTCTATAAGGTCTTTGATACCGAGCCTGCCGAAAACGGGGTAGCTCTCAAAGGCACTACCCTCATACTAAAAGGCAGAGATATCAGCGAGCATTTAAAGGGCTGCGAAAAATGCGTGCTTTTTGCAGCAACGCTTTCCTTTGCGGCAGATATGCTCATAAGACGGTATGAAGCCACCGATATGACTAAGGCGGTAATTGCTGATTTTCTCGCCAGTGCCGCGGTGGAGCAGGTGTGCGATATTGCCGATAAAACAGTCAGGACCGAGCTGGAGGGTTACTACCAGACATGGCGCTTCTCCCCCGGCTACGGCGACCTCCCCATAGATATACAGGGCGAGTTTTTAGATGTTATAGACGCAGGCAAAAGAATAGGTCTTAATGTGACCACAGGAAATATACTTACCCCCCGTAAGTCGGTAACGGCGGTGATCGGGCTTTCAAAAAATAAAATATCAAAGGGCAGACAGGGGTGCGCTTTATGCAATATGAAAGAGGTCTGCCAATTCAGAAAAAGAGGCGAGCATTGTGCGTTTTGATGAGCTTTTAAAGAAAAAGGAATTTATAGTTTTAGACGGTGCTATGGGCACTATGCTTCAGGCAAAGGGTCTTAAAATGGGCGAAACACCAGAAGCCCTTAATATCGAAAAGCCCGACTGGCTTTATGATATCCACCGTCAGTATATCGAGGCAGGCTCTGATATCATCTATGCCAACACCTTCGGTGCTAACAGATATAAGCTGAAAAAGTGCGGCTACAGCGTCGAGCAGGTGGTGGGCGAGGCTATTAAAATAGCGAGAAAAGCCTGCGAGGGCACTGACACTCTGGTGGCGCTGGATATAGGTCCCATAGGTCAGATGTTGGAGCCTACTGGAACCTTGAGCTTTGAGGACGCTTACGATACTTTCAAGCAGCTGGTCCTGGCAGGCAGGGAAGCAGACGTTGTGGTGTTTGAGACCATGACAGACCTTTACGAGCTGAAAGCGGCTATACTTGCCGCCAAGGAAAACACCGACCTGCCCATACTCTGCACCATGACCTTTGAGGAAAATATGAGGACCTTCACAGGCTGTGATATAAGCGCTATGTGCGTTACTGCCGAGGGTCTGGGGGCTGACGCTGTGGGTGTTAACTGTTCGCTGGGACCCAAGGAGCTTTACCCTGTGGTGGAGAAGATATGCAGGTGGACGACCTTGCCTGTTATAGTAAAGCCCAATGCAGGTCTGCCCGACCCTGTTACCAACGAATATAACTGCTCGCCCGAGGAATTTGCCCGTCTTGCCGAGGCTCTCATTCCCCTGGGAATAAATATAATAGGCGGCTGCTGCGGTACTAATCCCGCGTATATAAAAGAGCTGGTAAAAATGCTGGCTGATAAGAAAAGTGTACAAAGAAATGTACAGATACCTGCGGTGTGCTGCTCAGCGGTGGAGACTGTGGTCATCGACCAGCCCAGAATTATCGGCGAGAGGATAAACCCCACGGGCAAAAAGCGCTTCAAGCAGGCTTTGCTGGAGGGGGACATAGATTATATACTTGGACAGGCTATCGAGCAGATACACGCAGGGGCGGATATACTTGATGTGAATGTGGGTCTGCCCTCAATAGACGAAAAGGCTATGATGGTAAGGGCTGTCAAGGCGCTGCAGGGCATAGTCGATACTCCGCTGCAGCTGGACTCCACCATACCCGAGGTAATGGAGGCGGCGCTGAGGGTGTATAACGGCAAGCCCATAGTAAATTCGGTCAATGCCGAGGAGGAGTCGCTGAACAACGTGCTGCCGCTGGTTAAAAAATACGGTGCGGCAGTGGTGGGGCTCACCCTTGATGAAAACGGCATACCAAAGACCGCAGACGAGCGCTTCAAGCTGGCAAAAAAGATACTTGACAGAGCGCTTGCCATAGGCATAAGAAAAGAAGATGTTTTTATCGACTGCCTGACTCTTACAGCATCTGCCGAGCAGGAGAACGTTATGCAGACGGTGAATGCAGTGCGCAGAGTCAAGGAGGAGCTGGGGCTGAGAACTGTTCTCGGCGTATCCAACATAAGCTTTGGTCTGCCCGGCAGAGAGATAGTCAACCACAACTTTCTGATGATGTGCCTTACCAGCGGACTTGACCTGCCGATCATGAACCCGAATATCGACTCTATGGCGGCAACGGTGAGGGCTTATAAGCTGCTGACTAACATTGATAAAAACTCGGTGAATTTTATTGCCCACTACGGCGGCGAGACAAATGCACCTGCAAAAAAGCAGGAGCCCAAGGGTGACATAGACCTGACCTATGCCATTGAAAACGGTCTTAAAGGCGAGGGCGCTGAGATCACCGCAAAGCTTCTGGAGACCACCGACTCTATGGTGATAATCAACGAAATGCTTGTACCTGCCCTTGACAGAGCAGGCGAGCGCTTTGAGCAGGGCAAGATATTCCTGCCCCAGCTGATACAGACCGCAGGTGTGGCGCAGGCTTGCTTTGAGGTGATAAAAAACAAAATGCTCAGCGAGGGCGGCAGCAGCGTATCAAAGGGCAAGATAATACTCGCCACCGTCAAGGGCGATATACACGATATCGGCAAAAACATCGTAAAGGTGCTGCTAGAAAACTACGGCTATGATGTTATCGACCTTGGCAAGGACGTTGATTATCAGACGGTGGTGGACGCTGCTATCGAAAACGATGTCCATCTGGTGGGCCTTTCGGCGTTGATGACCACGACCTTGGTCAGCATGGAGGAGACTATAAAGCTTTTAAGAGCCAACAATGTTGACTGCAAGATAATGGTGGGCGGCGCAGTGGTAACTCCCGATTATGCTGAGCAGATAGGCGCAGATTTCTACTCAAAGGACGCAAAGCAGTCGGTTGACATTGCAAGACAGGTTTTTGGCAATTAACTGAATAATTTAAGAAAATACCTCCCATAATGAGTGTGATGAAATTCATTCGGGAGGTTATTTTTATGACAAGATCGGCAAAAGTAAAAGCAAGCCTGACCATCGGGCTTTGTGCAGCAGTGATGTTGAGCTCGGGCGCACAGCTGACAGGGGAGCAGACAAACGCATTTTTGCCATGCCCTGCAATATCGGCAGGCAAAAACAGCAGCAAAAAAAGCGAACAGCTGACCGTTATAGATGCAAGCTTCGGCAAAATAAAACTTTCGCTGAAAATAGGTGAGCTCATTTCCGAGTTGTTTGATTAACTGTACAAATAATCGTACTGCAAACATTTGACAAAATCCCTCTTCGGTGGTATACTTGTTATAACAGGTATCATCATCGGGGAGGTTTTTATATGGTCAATATCATAACAGGTGCGGCGCAGAGCGACCGTGAGGATATTTTTGTGGGTATGATAAAGTCTGCCGCCGAAAAGGGGAAAAAGGTGTTGGTAATAGTGCCCGACCAGTTTTCCTTCGAGTATGACAAAATGCTTTACAATGCTATGGGGGCTAAGCTTTTTAACAGTATAGAGACCACAGGCTTCAACCGTCTGGCAGAGCTTATCTGCGAGCAGTACGGCAGCGCCAGGGATACGGCTGACGATAATGCCAAGCTGATACTCATGTTCAAGGCTGTTAAAAGAGTTTCAAAAGAGGGCGGAGTGAAGTATTATAAAAACAGTCTTGACAAGGCAAGCTTTCTCAGCGAGCTCATAAGCTTCACCGAAAGGCTGCGTGAGAGCGGTATCGCCCCCGATGACCTGAGAGTGGCTGCCGAAAGGCTGGAGGGATCAGTATCCTTAAAGCTTTTTGATATTTGCAGGATATACAGCTATTATCTTGAAGAGCTTGACAATGCAGGCATAAGAGACTCACTTTCAGCAATGGCTGAGGCTGTGAGGCTTGCTAAGGATAATGACCATTTCGGTCTGACATCGGTGTTCGTTTCGGCTTTTACAAGCTTTAGCTATGATGAGAGAAAAATGCTGGAGCTTTGCGTAAGCCAGGGCGATGAGCTGGCGGTATCGCTGCTGCTTGATGAGAACGCAGCCGTAAGGCACGGCAATGGCGCCTTTGCCCTCACGGTAAAGACCAAGCGGCAGATAACCGATATGGCAAGGTCCCACAGCAAAAAGGTGACTGTCAGCAATTCCAAAAAAAGCAGCTGCAATTCGGCGGATATAAAACGGCTGGGTGAGAAGCTTTTTGACTTTCAGCGTGAGAAGTATGTAACTGATGATGAAGATGTGCAGATATTCTGCGCTGATGATGTTTATGAGGAAGCTGACTTTATCTGCGCCGAGATATGCAGGCTGGTGAGAGAAAAGGGCTATTGCTTTAACGACATAGCCATCACCGTCAGGGAGCTTAAAGGCTTTGCCCCTGTTATTGAGGGTGCTCTTGAAAAATACGGTATACCCTATTTTATAGATAAGCGTGACAGCGTTGACGCTTCGGCGATAGTGCATTACATAAATGCGGTTTTCAGGGCGGTGCTGACTAAAAGCTTCAAGACGGATAATATCCTAAAGCTCATAAAATCGCCGCTGTACGGGCTTTTGAATTATGAGATATGCGACCTTGAGGACTACTGCGTGCGGTGGAGCGTTGAGGGCGATATGTGGCTTGCACCCTTTACTGCCGAGCCGAGAGACGGCGTAAGCCTTGAAAGGATCAACAAGCTGAGAGAGCAGGTGATAACACCGCTGCTGGAGTTTAAAAATGCCTGCGCAGACGCCACCGCAGGTGAGATATCAAGGGCATTTTACAAGCTGCTTTCGGATATAAGGCTTTCAGAGCAGACATATTCGCTGGTGAAGCGTGCAAGTGCTGATGATAACGAGACCAACAGCGAGCTCGCCCGAGGCTTGAAGCAGCTTTGGAACATGAGCCTTTCGGCGATAAAATCAATTTATGAGATACTGGGAGATGAAAAGCTTACCCTGCGCAGGTATTATGAGCTTTACGGTATTATGCTCTCGCAGATGAAGATATCAAATCCGCCCCAGAAGCTTGACTGTGTGCGTGTTACCGACGCGGCAAGGTCAAGGCTGGGCAGGGTGAGGGCTGTGTTTGCCGCTGAGGTGAACGACGGCGTTTTTCCTGCACAGGCAAAAAACCACGATCTGGTCACAGAGCATGAAAAGGAGCTTTTGAGAGTCAGTGAGAATATTGATATAGAATCAAATGTGAGAAACGATAATCAGGCTGAAAGGCTGGCGGCTTACACCACCTTCTGCTCCCCCTCGGAAAGGCTTTATGTCAGCTACTCGCTCTCCGACCTGCTGGGCAGCGAGAAAAGACCTTCGATGCTGGTCAAAGAGGTCAGGGAGATACTGGGCATTAAGGATAAGCGTATTAATGAGCTGCCGCTGGACTTTTTCTGCACATCGTATAAGACTGCATACGTAAAATACATTGAGCATTCAAGAGACAAAAACGAGATGACTGAGAGCATTTTTGAGTCGCTTATGGGCTCGGAGACTTATTTTGATAAGCTTATGCAGCTTAAAAGATCCGACTCGGGGGCAGCGTTCAGACTGTCTCAGAAGGCGGCGCAGAGCACCTTTTTTAAGACCGAGACTGTGAAGACTTCACCCACCAAGCTGGATAACTATTTTAAATGCCCCTTTATGTATTTTTGCAGCTATGGTCTTAAACTTGACCGTGAGCAGAAAATGGATATCGACGGGCTCAACAAGGGTCTGCTGGTACACAGTGTGCTGGAAAAGGCGATAAGCGTTGACAGCGCCGACCCTTATGAGAACAGAAAAAAGTTCCTTGAAATGGACGACAGTACCATCGACGGGCTTATCAACAGCTGCTTTGATGAATATTACGATAAAGTGTTCTGCGGAGATTTCGGCAAGACCCACACCTTTGATTACCGCTTTGCCAGACTGAGAGAGCAGATGCATTACATAGTTAAATATGTTCAGCAGGAGCTGGAAAACAGCAGGTTCTCGCCTGTTATGACCGAGTATGAGGTGACCCATGTGGAGGGTCAGGACCAGCTTGACCTCAAACTGGAGGACGGCAGAAAGATCGTACTTATCGGAACTATCGACAGAGCGGATATTTATGAGAACGAGGACGGAGAAAAATTTGTAAGGATAATAGATTACAAATACAGAAAAAAGACCGAGTTCAGTCTGGCAGAGCTTTACTGCGGACTTGATCTGCAAATGCTGGTGTATCTCTCGCTGCTGCTGGAGACGGATAACCCTATTGACCCTTACCATGAGCTCAAACAGGCAGGTGTGTTCTACCTTAAACTCTACGGTGAGAGGGAAAAGCTGGGGGAGGACTGTGAGCTGACGGAGGAGGAGCTTTACAGCGCTGCCTGCAGCTCGGCAATTGAGATGTTTTCAAGAAAGGGCAGGATAACCAGCAGGTCTGAGGTGAACAAGGCGCTTGATAAAAACATTCACCCCACTACCCTGAGCAGGATCACCATGAATGATACCATGTTCACAGCCATGAGGATTTTTGCAAAGCGCAAGGTGGTGGAGTACGGCAACCGCCTGCTCAAAGGCGACATTGATGCAAGACCTATGGAGGGCGCCTGCGGCTACTGTATGTACGGCGGCATCTGCGGCAGGGCTTTCCCCGATGACCCTGTAAAGGGCACCAAGGAGCAGCTTGAAGCGGAGCTTGAAAGCATAGCCGATGAATTCAAGAAAGAGGAGGAGCAGTAATGGGAGTCAGCTGGACCGATGATCAGGAAAAAGCTATAAAAGCCTTTGGTAAAGGCGTTACGGTATCGGCAGCGGCAGGCAGCGGCAAAACTGCCGTGCTGATCGAGAGGGTGATAAACCTTTTGTGTGACAAAACAAGGCAGATACCAGCCGACAGGCTTCTGGCTGTCACCTTCACCATAGATGCGGCTGCCCAGATGAGGGACAAGCTGGCAACAGCCTTTGAAAACAGGCTCAAAGAGGACCCCGACAACAAGTGGCTTTTGCAGCAGCAGGAGCTGGTGCAGCTTGCGAGGATATCCACCATAGACTCATTCTGCTTTGACCTTGTTAAGGAGAACCTGAACAGGTTTGAGTTCCAGGGGGGACTCAAAATAATCAGCGATGCCGAAAGAGAGCTGATATTCCGCAGTGCCGCTGAGCAGGCGCTGGAGGAGCTGTGCCGTGGTGAGCTTGAAGAATATGAGCTGCTTGACAACTTCTTCGGCATTGAGAACGGCGGCGCTTTAAAGGTAGTAAAGGCGCTTTATGACCACAAAATGTCCATATGCCACACCGATAAGTGGCTTGAAAACGCCTTCTCCTATTACGAGAGCGAGGAGACCTTCAAAATGCTCATAGAGCAGAACTTTGAGGAGTTCGGCAGAGAGCTTGAAAGGGCAAAGCTTATGCTAAAGGACGCCCGTTGGTGCTATAACTACCTAATAAAAGCCAACGGCACAGAGTATTATTTCAAGGACGCTGTGGGTACCTCTACCTATAATATGTCTGCCTGCGAGGACCTTGTTATGAGCATGGAGCTGGCATTTGCCCACAAGGATAAAAAGGCTGTCAGCGGCGCTGTTTATCCCAAATATAAAAAGCTTATGGTATCTAAAAAGCTGCCAGAGGATATCAGAATGAAGCTTGATGATGTAAAGAGCCGCTTTAGTGATGATATCAGGGCAGTTGCAAGCACCATAAAAGAGGCTGCAAGGGGCTTCGGGCTCAGCGACAGCCACCTGAAAGAAAATATGAAGCTTTCAAACAGGATATTTGCGGCACTGTGCACACTTGAAGAGCGCACCGAAAAGATCATCTATGAGATGAAGCTTGAAAAAAACGCTGTGGATTTCAGCGATGTAGAGCTTATGGCAAAGGATCTGCTGGTGAGGGAGACCGACGGGGGCTTTGAGCGCACCGAGCTTGCCGAGGAGATACGCTCGGGCGGGCTTTATCAGATAATAATGATCGACGAGTATCAGGACGTGAACGACATACAGGAGATGATATTCAAGGCGGTATCTGATACTGACGATCTTAGCATAATGGGCAAAAATACCTTTATAGTCGGGGATATGAAGCAGGCTATCTACGGCTTCAGAAAGACTAATCCCGAGCTCTTCAAAAACTGCATTGCAAGCGCCTGTGATGAAGCTAACAAAGACAAGCTGGAGCACATAAGGCTCAAAATGAATTTCAGGAGCAGAGCAGAGGTGCTGGGGATATCGAACTTTTTGTTTGAGACCTTGATGAGTAATGGCTGCGGCGAGGTGGATTATAACAGTGAGGAGCGCCTGGAGCATGGTGCGAATTACACCAAAAGGCGCTGCCCTGCGGAGATAATGCTGGTGGACACCCGGGAAGATACGGACAGCTCCCTCGGCTTTTCTCAGGAGCTTTATCAGACTGCGGTGAGGATAAAGGAGCTTATTGACGAGAAAGCGCCTGTTTGCGAAAATGGTGCTGACCGTGCCTGCAGACAGTCGGATTTCTGCATACTGGTGAACACCAACGATAACATAAAGGCTGCGGCAAAGGCGCTTGAAGCTGTGGGGCTCAGGGCTTTCAGCGAGGACACGGCAGGCTATATAAAGTCAAGAGAGATATCATTAGCGCTGGATATACTCAGAACGGTGGATAACCCCATGAATGATATCTCGCTGGCGGCAGTGATGATGTCGCCTGTAATGGGCTTTTCTGCCGATGAGATGACGGTGGTGCGCCAGAAGTGCCGATCTGAAAAGACGGGGCGTTATAACCATATCTATCAGGTGCTAAGCGGCGCTGCCAGAGCTGAGGGCACTGATGAGAGCTACAGCAAATATGTTGATATGGAAAGCGAGCTTTTGCAGGAAAAATGCCGCCGAACCTTCGGGCTGATAGAGTCGCTGAGATACTGCTCAATGAGCATGAGCCTTGAAAGGCTGGTGCGCCGAATTTTTGATGTTACCGATCTTATGGCGCTGACCTCCATGTACCTCGACTCGGCTAAAAAAAGGGCAAACCTGAGACTGCTTTTGCAGTATGCCGACGAATACGAGAGAAACGGCAATGAGGGAGTTACAGGCTTTCTGCGGTTTATCGACTCGGTATCGGGCAATGACAAGGCGTTTAAAAACGCAGTGTCGGTCTCGGCAGGCAGCGACTCGGTGAACGTTAAGACCTATCACAAATCAAAGGGGCTTGAATACCCCTTTGTGTTCCTGTGTACCCTTTCAAAAAAGCTTATCAGAGATGACAGTACCGATAACATCAAAATACATAAGAGTCTTGGCTATGCCTTTGAGCTTAAAGACAAGCGGCTGAATGTAAAGAGGGAAAATCTCTATTACGGATATCTGTCCAAAATACTGGACAGCGAGCAGAAGAGCGAGCGCATGAGACTTTTCTATGTGGGCTGCACCAGAGCAAAGGAGAGGCTGTTCATAGTATGCTCAAACGAGAAGTCGGGCAGGGTATCTTCTGACAGGATAATGGCGTCGCTGAGAAACAGCGTGAGACTGAGCGGCGAGTATGACAAGATACCTGCGGCTATAGTTCAGCAGCAGGACACAGTGCTCAACTGGGTGGTAATGAGCCTTGCAAAGCACCCCGTCAGGGGAGAGCTTTCAGACTGGCTGAATATGGACCTTGACGCTGTGCCTGTCAGTGAGAGGGCTAAGGAGGCTGACATAGTTTATCACATATGCAATGCCGATATTGGCGATATTGCTCTGAGCGCAGGCGGTGAGCAGGGCATAAAAACCAAGGGCGACCCCCAAAAGGCTTTGAAGCTCAGGAAGAAATACAGCTTTGAATATGTCAGCGAAAGGACAAAGCAGCCTGCCAAGCTGTCAGTAACCGAGATAGTTTCTCAGGAAAAGGCAAAGGACCTTAAAGATAAGGACCCCGAGTTCTTCCCGAACCTGCCGAGACTTTCAGAAGAGCTGGACAAGCTGACTGCTGCCGAAAAGGGAACCTTTACCCATAAATTTATGGAGCTTGCAGACTATGACCTGGCTGAAAAAAGCGTTAAGGACGAGTTGGAAAGGCTGAAAAATAAGGGGTATTTCACCAAAAAGGAAGCCGAGGGCGTTTATGTGAACAGGCTGGAGGAGTTTGTAAGATCAGACTTTTTCAAGCGAATGAGACGCTCCTGTGACCTGAGACGTGAGCAGAAGTTTTTAGCCTCGGTCAAGGACCTTGACCTGACAGACGAGCTCAGCGAATACACAGGCGAGGAGGGCTTTATACAGGGTATAGCCGACTGTATCTTCAAAGAAGATGACGGCTGGGTGCTGGTGGATTACAAGACCGATAATTTCACAAGCGTTGATGAAATGAAGAAGTATTCCACCCAGCTTAAGCTTTACAAAGCCGCCTTTGAGCTGCTTTACGGCGAGAGGGTAAAGAGCAGCTATATCTATTCATTCAAACTGGGGCAGGGGCTGGAGATAAAGCTGTGAGGGGTCGGACTGTGGGGCTTAGTGTAAAATTATCGTAAGCAAGCTGCTTGCTTCTGTAGGAACACCAATACATCATTTTACAGGGTTGGCGCAGCCATCAAAATTCCAGCTGTCACAAAAGCACCCCCAGCCACTAGAGGCA
>CALCRR010000086.1 GCA_937894495.1 uncultured Ruminococcus sp.
GAACAGCTCAAAAAGCTCGGTTCATCATGTGACTGGTCGAGAGAACGCTTTACTATGGACGAAGGCTGCAACAAAGCTGTCAGAGAAGTGTTCGTAAACCTCTATAACAAGGGCTTGATCTACAGGGGCGAGAGGATCATCAACTGGTGTCCCCACTGTAAGACCTCTATCTCAAACGCTGAGGTAGAGTATGAGGACCAGGCAGGCTTCTTCTGGCATTTAAGATATCCCTTTACCGACGGCTCGGGCTATGTTGAGCTTGCCACCACAAGACCCGAGACCCTGCTGGGCGATACTGCCGTTGCGGTCAATCCCAAGGACGAGAGATATAAGGATATTATCGGCAAAACGCTTACACTGCCGCTGGTGGGCAGAGAGATACCTGTTGTTGCCGACAGCTATGTTGATATGGAGTTCGGAACAGGCGTTGTTAAAATAACCCCTGCCCACGACCCCAACGACTTTGAGGTAGGTCTGAGACACGACCTGCCCGTTAGAAACGTGCTCACCGAGGACGCTAAGATCACAGAGGATTATCCTGCTTATGCAGGCATGGACAGATATGAAGCCAGAAAGAAGATAGTCGAGGACCTTGAAAAAGGCGGCTTTCTTGTTGAGGTGGAGGAGCACGCACATAATGTAGGCACCTGCTACCGCTGCGGAACTACCGTTGAGCCGAGAGTATCGCTGCAGTGGTTCGTAAAAATGGCTGACCTGGCAAAGCCTGCAATAAAGGCGGTGGAGGACGACAGCATTCAGTTCGTTCCCGAAAGATTTGAGAAGAACTATCTCAACTGGATGAACGACATACGTGACTGGTGCATTTCCCGTCAGCTGTGGTGGGGTCACCAGATACCTGCCTTCTACTGCGATGACTGCGGCGAGATGACAGTCACCAAGGAGGACAGCTGCAACTGCCCCAAGTGCGGCAAGGCTATGAGAAGGGACCCCGATACGCTGGATACCTGGTTCTCATCAGCCCTCTGGCCCTTCTCAACACTGGGCTGGCCTGACGAGACGGAGGACCTTAAATATTTCTACCCCACAAATACGCTGGTAACAGGCTATGATATCATACCCTTCTGGGTATCGAGAATGATAGTTGCAGGCATGGAGAACATGAACGAAAAGCCTTTTGATACTGTGCTTATCCACGGTCTGGTAAGAGACGCCCAGGGCAGAAAGATGTCAAAATCTCTGGGCAACGGTATCGACCCGCTGGAGGTAATAGCTCAGTACGGCGCCGATGCGCTCAGGTTCATGCTGGCAACAGGCAACGCCCCCGGCAATGATATGAGATTTATCGAGGATAAGGTAAAGGCTTCGAGAAACTTTGCAAACAAGCTCTGGAATGCGGCAAGATTTATCATGATGAACCTGCCCGATGACTTCAAGGCAGACAAGCTCCCTGATAATCTGGCAGTTGAGGACAAGTGGGTCATCTCCAAGTTCAACACTCTTGCTAAGGACGTAAACTATAACCTTGATAAGTTTGAGCTGGGAGTTGCAGTGGCAAAGCTCTATGACTTTATCTGGGATATCTACTGCGACTGGTATATCGAGCTGACCAAGCCCAGAATAGCCGCAGGCGGCGAGACCGAGGCTGCTGCACAGGCAGTTCTTGTGTGGGTAATGAAGGGTATGCTGAAGCTGCTGCACCCCTTCATGCCTTTCATCACCGAGGAGATCTGGCAGGCACTGGTGAACGACGGCACTGCTATAATGGTACAGGATTTCCCCAAGTATGATGAAAAGCTCAGCTTCACCGAGGACGAGGCTGTGTTTGAGAAGATAATGGCAGGCATAAAGGGCATAAGAAACTGCCGCGGCGAGATGAACGTGCCACCCTCTGTAAAGGCAAAGCTGTTTATCGAGACCGCACAGCCCGAGGTGTTCGAGCAGGGTGTTATGTTCTTTGAAAGGCTTGCGTCGGCTTCCGAGGTGGTCATCACTGATAAGTGTGAAGAGAAGGACTGCGCCGCAGTTGTTACCGACAGCGCACGCTTCTTTATACCCCTCTCTGAGATAATCGACACCGAGAAGGAGCTGGCAAGACTTAACAAGGATAAGAAAAAGGTGCAGAAGGATATAGACTTCCTGAGCGGTAAGCTCTCAAACCAGGGCTTTATTGCTAAAGCGCCTGCACAGCTTATCGAAGCCGAAAAGGAGAAGCTGAGAAAGGCTGAGGAAAAAATGGCTAAGATAGATGAGTCTATAGCCGCACTGAAAAAATAAAGCGAGTGGTGTAAGTTTGAAAACAAAAACTAACATTCAAAAACAAAAAGAGCGCACAAACCCCCG
>CALCRR010000087.1 GCA_937894495.1 uncultured Ruminococcus sp.
ACTATCTTAAAGCTGCCGCCCGATATGCTCACATAACCCTTTTCAGCTTCCTCAGAATTTGTGGATTTGATACCGTCGGTACCCGATGAAATATCAAAAGTGCCGTCACTTATCTTAACGCAGTCCTTGCCCACCAGTGCCGATGAAGCCGAGGTCACATTGACCGTTCCCCCTGTGATAACAAGATCGTCCTTTGATACCACGCCGTGCTTGTAATTGCCGTTAACGTTCAAAGTTCCTCTGCCGTTTATGGTAACATCAGCCTTTGAGAAGATAGCGCCGTCCTGGTTATCGTCACCGGTCACGCTGTAGCTCTCACCGTCTGAGACAGTGTTGACGCTGCCCTCCTCCAGCAGAATAAATACCTTGTCTGCCTTGGTCACAAGTATTGCCGAGTTATCGCTGCATGAAAGCTCCAGACCGTTCATCACAAGCTTTACCTGTGCGTCCTTGTCGGCATCAACTATTACCTGACCGTCAGGGCATGAGCCTGAGAGCAAATAGGTGCCTGCGGCGGTGATAGTTACCTTGGTACCCTCAACTGTCAGACCGTTTCCTGCTGCATCTGCGGAGTTCTCGCTGAAGGTTATGCTCACCGAGTCGGTCTGCTCATAGCCCACCTCGATATCCTCGGGCTCTATACCTGCGCTGACGGTGGTTATCTTGGCAACGCTTGCCGCCTTTGCCGCTGTTGACGAATCGCTGTTTTTATTGACAAGTGAAGCCTCTGCACAGCCTGATGCTGCCAGCACAGCCGCCGCTGCAATAAAAGCGGCAGGTCTTCTGAAAATATGTGATCTCATGTAAACTCCTCCTTTTGTAAGAAAGATGTTATATAATTAAAACATTTAGCGTTATTTGCTTGTAATTTTTACTCCGCCGATATTCAGGGTGTTAAATTAAACCATATCGGGCGGAGCATTATTTGCTCAGAACAAGACTGCAAAAAATGTGCTCCTTGCTTCTGATATATCAAAGCTGGTCGGGGTCAGCCATTTTTCTTGCGCATACTATCTCAAGGTTGCCGTTTCTCACTCTCAGGTCATCGATCAGCTGCTTTTCGCTGGCGCCCTTTTTAAGGGTGATATCGTATGTGAGCTTGAAAAGGCTGCCCATGTTGGTGGTCTTTACTGTGGTGAGCTTGGCGCTCTTGGTGTACTTCTCAAAAATATCGTCGAAAACATCGCCGTAGTCAAGGCTCTCGGGGATCACCACTGTGAGCTGCTTGTCATCGCCGCTGTCCTCACCAAAGGGGATAAGGGTGTAGATGATGTTGAAAACGCAGACTATAGCTGTGAAGATGACCGCCAGCAGCAGGTGGTCTGTACCAGTTGCAAGTCCCACTGCCATTGAGAGGAAAATGCCCAGTATATCCCTTGCATTGCCGGGTGCCGAGCGGAACCTTACCAGACTGAATGCGCCCATTACTGCAACGCCTGTGCCCAGATTACCGTTTACCAGCATGATGACTACCTGAACTATCACAGGCAGCAGAGCCAGACAGGTGGCAAAGCTTTTTGATCTTTTCTGCCCTGCTGAGAATGCGAAGGCTATCACTGCGCCCAGCACCAGTGAGAATACGGTGCAGAGCATGAATGTTTTTGTTGTTATTGTGGTTGATGTGGCTGTAGATGTAAGATCTATAGATTCGCTGAGAGTTGTTAAAATGTTAAGCACAGTAATTCACCTTTCCTTTTTCGTTATCTGCATTAAACTGTTGCGGTCTTCCGCTGCGGCTGAGGGTCTCGGAAAAAACCTTTTTATAGGCGTTTCCGTATTTTGAGAATGAGCCGGGGTATATTTTCAGCTCATCAAGCAGGCTGCTGAGCCACATGGGCATCGAGCCGGGTATCTTGATCTCCATGATCCTTGTGTGTTCATCAATAAGCTTATCGCCCCAGATGCCCTTTTCAAGTCTCATCTCATTTTCACGGTAGGTGATGTTTGAGTCAAAGGTTATTCTCAGGTTAGGGTCCTCGGTACCTGCAAAGGCTACTCTGTCGTAGCTGAGGTACATTGCAGGAGCTATACCCTCATAAAAATCGAGAAAATAAGCTATCTCTTTTTCGATCTGAGGATTTTTCCCCGGGGCTATGCCGAAGTTTATAAATTCGTAGGACTGCTCTAAGCTCATGTCAACTCTTCTTTTATAAACAACGCCCTTGTACTTTTTCTTCAGCTCGACGAACACCTTGGCGTCCTTACCGGGCACTCCGTAGCTCCTCACCCTGAGCTTTTCCTTGTAAACAGGCTTTTCCATAGAAGTTCTGATAAGCTGATGATTGGGTGTATCGTAGTAGATGTTGCATATAGTAGTCAGCCCGTAATTATCCATTTCAGCCTTGCCAGCCATTGCAGCTATAAGCTTCTGCTGCTGGATATCGGTGACTATATATTTCTTTTCAACTCTTTTAAAAGTTTCCTGAATTGCACTCATACATCTCATTCCTTTCCGTAGTGGATTTCCTTCTATGGTTATAAGTATATACCCTCAACCTTAATTTAAGTTTAAGCAGATAAAAAACTCAAAAAATTTTTTTGCGCAGTCAAAAGGATAAAGCACTGCGCCAAAACGCCGCATTTGCGCACTTTTTTAAATATGCCCCACTTCGGGGACAAAATCATATGATAATAAAAAATCACAGGTTTTATTTAAGTTTGGTTTTAGTTTTGAGCTAAACCTCAATTTACAGCCCTGAGAACAGCCTTGAAGATTATCCTGCCGTTCTCGGTCCTGCAGCTTATTTTGCCCTTATGGGACTCACAGGTCGCCTTTGCCACCGAGAGACCTATGCCGTAGCCTGTTTTAGTCTCACCGTTATCACGGCTTCTTGAGCTGTCGGCACGGTAAAAGCGGTCAAACAGTCTGTCGGGGTTTTTTGGGGGCTCTTTACAGTCGTTTGATACCTCAAGCCACACATGGCGTCCGCCTGTGCTTTTTTTAAGGCTCGCCGTTATGCTGCCCCCCTCGTCGCAGTATTTCACTGCGTTCTCGGTGAGTATGCTCACCAGCTGTCTGAGAGCGGCTTCATCGCCGTTGACTTTTATACCCTCCTCGCACTCGGTATCAAGGCTAAGCCCTTTGGTGGCTGCAAGGGTCTTGAAGGGCTCGGCGGTATCTGTAAAAGCAGCAGACATATCAAACTCTGCAAAGGTAAGCTTAGCGCTGTCCTCGTCCATTCTGGCGAGCTTCAAAAGGTTGGCTATCAGCCCGTTAAGGCGCTCTATCTGATTTTTTATGCTCTGTGTCCACTCGCTGGGCTCACTTGTAAGCTCGATGACCTCGGTGTTGGCTGAGATTATCGCCAGAGGTGTTTTTATCTCGTGACCTGCGTCGGTTATGAACATCTTCTGCTTTTCAAAGTTCTCGATAAAGGGCTTTACCGCAAATTTTGAGCAGATGATTATAAGCAGGCATACCAGCAGATACCCCCCTGCGGATATTCCCGCAGACATGAGAAGAAACCTTTGCTTTGTGCTGAAATTTTCTCTACAGTCCAAAAAAACGTACAGCCTGCCGCCGCCGTCGGTCTCTGTTACCATATATTTATAGTTGTCGATATAGCCCTTATCATTTTTCTCTTCATCAGCCTGCTCGGCAAAGGTAAGGGCTTCGCTTGATGTTACCGCGGCAATATTGCCCGTGTCTATGCGGCAGGGTTCAAGTGATGAATTATACTCCACCGAAAAATACCTGGTGCGGTATTTTGTCTCTTCGTTTATCGAGAGCCTGAATTTGCGGTCGTTATCAACAAGCTCACCGCCCATGCTGTCATCGGGCTTGGGGGGCGGCTCTTCTGAGCGGCTGGAGTCATCATACTTCTCATTCGGCTTGTCATTATGGAAGCCAAATTCGGGGAACTTGCCGCCGTTATCGCTGATAAGGGTCAGCAGCTGGTCCTCGCTGTTATTTATCTGATAGAAGTTCAGGGCGTTTATCAGCCCGATTATCAGCCCCTCCACCAGCAGCAGACTCAAAGCGGCGATAAGCACGAACCGCCGTCTTAAACGCTTTATCATTCCCTGACCTCCAGCGTATATCCGATACCTCTCGAAGCTTTGATCTCAACATCTGCTCCCACGGCTGCAAGCTTTTTTCTCAGGTATGAGATGTAGACCCACACCACGTTTATCTCCGCCTCAGAGTCAAAGCCCCATATCTTTTCCATAAGCCTTTCGGTGGATATAAGCACGTTGCGGTTGAGCATGAGCATTTCCAGCACCTGGAACTCCTTATTGCCCAGCTTCTGCTCCCCATTGGCGGTTGAGATGGTAAAGCGCTCTCTGTCCAGGGTGACGTTGCCCACCGTCAGCGAATTCAATGAGAGCTCGCTGGACTTGCGCCTGGTCATGGCTCTTATCCTAGCCAGCAGCTCCCCCATAACAAAGGGCTTTGTAAGGTAGTCATCAGCGCCGCAGTCAAGACCGCTTATCTTGTCCTCAACCTGAGATTTTGCCGTCAGCAGCAGCACGGGGGTCTGTATGCCCTTGTCTCTTATTCGTTTGAGCACCGTAAGACCGTCCAGCCCCGGCATCATTATATCAAGTATAATGCCGTCATACTCAGCGCCGATTATATAATCGTAGGCGTCAAGTCCGTTATAAACGGCGTCCACCGAATAGTTATTATGCTTTAAAATAGCCACCAGAGCATTTGAAAGCTCCTTTTCGTCCTCTGCAAGCAGTAATCTCATTTAAATTCACTCTCCTGTTGTTTTATGAATATTGATAAAATAATTTGCCGATAGTCTGACAGATATATTATAAATCTTCTGCTTAAATATTACTTTAAAACATATTATAGTATAGCATACATTGTTAAAATTTACAAGTGCATTTTTTAACAGTCCTCATCGGGCAGAGCAGCGCCTTGACACAGCAGCCTTGCAACTTTAAGGTCATACTCGGTGGTTATCTTAAAGTTTGTCGGCTCGCCCTCTACTATATAAATAGGCAGACCGCAGGCGGTGAAAATGCCGCAGGTATCTGTGAGCTCCCCCAGCTTATCCTCCCCCAGTCTTTCAATGCACTCGCACAGCTTGGATATCTCAAAGCTCTGGGGGGTCTGGGCTCTGTAAAGCTCGCTCCTCACTAAATTCTGCGAAACAGTCACTCCGTCGGCTGACTTTATAATAATGGTATCCTCCGATGGGATATAGGTGCCGCAGGCGTATTTTTTTTGAGCGCAGCTGATGTTATCTCTTATCATTTTACCGCTCACAAAGGGTCTCACCCCGTCGTGAGTAACCAGCACATCGCCCTTGTTCACCCCATAGCGCCCCTTTACCGCCGAGAGGATATTCATCACCGTGCCGTTGCGGTCGGCTCCGCCTTTTATGAGAAAAACTCTCTCACTGTCAAAGCCGCAGCTTTTTAACAGCTCTGCGGTGTAGTCATACCAGTCGGCATTAATGCCTATGTAAATGCACTCTATCTCACTGATATCATAAAAGGCTTTTATGGTCCTTACAAGTATAGGCTGTCCGCCCACCTTTAAAAACTGCTTGGGCATTGGTGCATTTTTCATTCTGGTGCCGCTGCCCCCTGCCACTATGCCTGCAAATATCATAATATCCATCCCGTTGACCTGAGAAAGTCAAATTCTGATCTCCTCAGAAGTAAGATGACCGGAGGCAAGACAATGGTACGCCTGCGGCTAACTTAAAATCTTATCCGCTTTGCGGATACATTTTTCTTGCTTCTTGCTTCTATATTCTTGCTTCTTAAAATATGACAAACGGGCGATATCCTCGCCCGTTTATTATGCTTTTACTTTTTGATATCGTACTTAGCCAGAAGTGCTGTTATCTTCTTGTGCGGGTCGATAACGTCTGAGATAGAAGCGTCGTGGTTGAGGGCTGCGATGTAGTAAGCTATATACTTAGCCACATCTACCTCATGGAACCATTCTCTCTTCATAAGCTCAGGGCTCCTGTAGGTAAGGTTTGTGCCGAACACACCGTCGATAGTGCCATTTGCAAACGCCTTGTCGAAAACATCGAGACCGTTGGTGAAGATAGCGTAGGTAGCATAGCAGTATATCTTGCCTGCCTTTCTCTTCTTCAGCTCAGCTGCCACCTCCAGCATGGACTCACCCGAGGAAATGATATCATCGGCGATGAAAACGTCCTTGCCTGTCAGGTCATTGCCCATGTATTCGTGCGCAACTATGGGGTTTCTGCCGTTTACAACGGTGGAGTAATCTCTTCTCTTATAGAACATACCCATATCAACGCCCAGAACAGAGGCATAATACATATTTCTGTTGATAGCTCCTTCATCAGGTGAAACTATCATAAAATGCTGCTTGTCAGGTCTGAAATCATCAAGACACCTGAACATTGCTTTGAGCACCTGATATGAGGGTATGATATTATCAAAGCCCATAAGGGGCACTGCGTTCTGCACTCTGGGGTCGTGTGCGTCAAAAGCGAGCACGTTGGAAACGCCCATAGCCTGCAGCTCCTGCAGAGCTACCGCACAGTCAAGGGACTCCCTGTAATTTCTTCTGTGCTGTCTGCCGCCGTAGAGCGATGGCATGATGACATTTATCCTGTGAGCCTTGCCGCTGGCAGCCTGTATAATTCTTTTAAGGTCCTGATAGTGGTCATCGGGTGACATAAAATTCTGATGACCGAAATAGTCATAAGTAACGCTGTAGTTGCCCATATCGCAGAGAATGAAAAGGTCGTTTCCTCTTACAGTCTGCTTGATAAGACCCTTGCCGTCGCCTGAGGAAAACCTGGGGCAGTCGGCTTCAACCAGAAAAGTATCCTTAAAATACTCATTCTCATTAGCCCACTTGGTAAGGTAAGCATTTACCTTATCGCCAAGCTCCTTAGCGCCAGCCATAGGGATTATTCCCAGAGGGGCAACTCTCGAGTTATTGTCGAATAAAATTTTATCAGCACTTCCCATAAAATATATACCTCCATAGCTTTTTTAATAGCCTGATAGTCAGTACACACTAACCTACCTTACTATTATACTTTATATTTCGCCGTTTTACAATAGTTTTTTTCAAAATTTAATAACTTTTAACCTTTTACACAAATTTAAAGAAGTACATGGCAGATATTTTATACGCACAGGCAAATGGTTATTGTTGTTTAAATAACCATTTATAGGGAGATGATTTTTTGTATCTTACTTTCGCCACAGAACCCGCCGGCGAGGACATTGACTTTTGTAATATAATATGTTAGAATAATATCATAAACTTTTATACATGGAGGTACAAAATATGGCAGAGGTAAAAATTTCCGACAGCATTATATACATCGGCGCAAGCAGCAGAGAGGTGGACCTGTTTGAGAGCCAGTATATAGTCCCCGAGGGTATGGCATATAATTCTTATGTTATCATCGACGATAAGGTGTGCATAATGGACACCTGCGATAAGATAGTTGAGCAGCAGTGGTTCGATAACCTCGAAAAAGCTCTTGGCGGCAGGGCTGCCGATTATCTGGTGGTACAGCACGTTGAGCCTGACCATACCGGAGCTATCAGAAAGCTTATCGAAAAACATCCCGATATCAAGCTGGTGGGCAACGTTAAGACCTTTAATATGCTAAAACAGTTTTACGCCCTGGACGGCATTGACGACAGAGCTGTTACCGTCAAGGAGGGCGACACTCTGGAGCTGGGCAGCCACACGCTGAAATTTATAATGGCGCCCATGATACACTGGCCTGAGGTAATGATGACCTATGAGATCAGCGAAAAGGTGTTTTTCTCGGCTGACGCTTTCGGCAAGTTCGGCGCACTTGACGCTGACGAGGACTGGGCTTGCGAGGCAAGGCGCTACTATTTCAACATAGTGGGCAAATACGGCGCTCAGGTGCAGGGTCTGCTGAAAAAGGCTGCTGCTTTGGAGATAGAGAAGATACTGCCGCTGCACGGACCTGTGCTCACCGAGAATTTAGGCTATTATCTCGATCTTTACAACACATGGTCA
>CALCRR010000088.1 GCA_937894495.1 uncultured Ruminococcus sp.
ATTTTTCTTTCTGATGAAAGTGCCGGATAGCTTTGAGCCGGTCAGCTACAGCTTTGCTGAGGGCGACAGCAGCGAGTATCTTTGCTGGGGCGCTCCCGATACGGACAAGAAAATATACCCGTCAGTTTTCAGAACACTATCCGAAGGAGTGCCTGACGCAGTTCAGCATATTGTTACAGATGAAAGGAAAAAATAAAATGTGCCTGATATGCGACAGAATAAAGATGATACAAAACGGAATAAATCCTTATTTCGTCAAGGAGCTTGAAACGGGGTATGTGGTAATCGGCGATAATCAGCATTTTCACGGCTATACGCTGTTCCTCTACAAATATCACGGAGACAAGACCGAGCTTTTCTACCTTAACTCAACAGAGCGATCGAAATTCCTTGAAGAAATGACAGTAGTTGCTGAGGCTGTGTCAAAGGCATTTGGTGCAGAGAAAATTAATTACGAGCTTCTCGGTATGGGTGACGCACACCTGCATTGGCATCTGTTCCCGAGGGTAAGCGGAGATATCGAGAACTACGGCAACAACGGCAGAGGTCCCGTCTGGTGGTATCCTATGGAGAAGATGTATTCTGATGATAACAGACCCGGCGAGGGACAGCTTGAAGATATGAAGCGCAGGCTGCTTGCGGAATTGGAAAAGCTGATATGATACTTACATACGAAACAAACCACTATATCTTTCATTACTTATCAAACAGCTTAGCAGAACAAGACATCGCTCAAATTGCAGAATGTCAGGAAAAGTGTTTTAAGAGAATATGCAGCACTCTTAACATTATATATGACCATAAGATAAGCTATTGGTTATACAGTTCTCCGAAGATCATAGGTGATATTTTCTTTAACGGCTCGCCTTGCAACGGTCTGTCTGTCACAAGCGCTGATGATGAGGACGTTGGCAGAAGGGTCTCATTGTGCGGTGATGCCGATAATGAGTTTATTGTCGAGCCTTATTCTGTCCATGCTGTTTATGAAGATAAAATAAAGTGCATAGGTGCTCACGAGGATACTCATATTATTTCTGCACAGCTTTGCGAGCCGAGATCGGCGTTCTTGTGTGAAGGGCTTGCTATGTTTATGGAAGGTAAATGGTGGGGCATTGACAATAAGGCTTGGGCAAAATACTATATAGTGTCAGGAGAACTGTTTTCTACAAGCTATATGATTTGTTTTGATGAAGATGATTTCTACAATGTCGATAGCAGTAAAACATATCCTGTTGCAGGTGCGTGGACGGAATATGTTTTTGAGAAATACGGCGCAGATAAATACAAGCAATTTTATTGTGCTAATGATTATCTGTGGGACGCAATGAAGATCTTCGGTGATCCATTAGAGCAGATTCATGAGGGTTTTGTTTCATGGTTAGGTGGGTCAGATGTTTCGGAAGATGTGTACTTAAATATAAAACAGAAGATAAAATAAGGAGATATACAATGCTGCTATATCACGGAAGCAACACCACAGGCTTGACCCAGCTTGTACCAAAGCAAGCCGACCATGACAGACCTTATGTCTATCTCACAACGACAGAGCAGGTTGCGGCTTTGTATCTTTGCAACGCTGTCGAGAGATCTTATTACTGATTCCCATATGGATTTGAGAACGGCAGCGATGTTCCAAGATATCACGAGCTGTATCCAAATGCACTTCGGCAGGTGTCGGAGAGTGTAAAGGGCTGTATCTACATAGTCAATGCAAATGAAGGTGAATATATCCCGTTCAAAAATATTCCGTGTGCAAGGCTCGGCACTGTTCCGCTCAATGTGGTGGATCGCATTGATGTGCCGAACGCTTATGAGCTTTTACAGGAGTATATCCGCGAGGGTAAGCTGAAAGTCAGCAGATTTGAGGATAAATCTCCTGAGCAACTTGAATGGTGGTATCGGGCGGTTGCCGACTATATGAAAGAGAAAGATATGATAAATACGCCCAACTGCTCTTATGCGAGGTTTGTGAGGGAGAAGCTGCCGAGGGCGTGGGAGAAGTATATAAATGACATGAGATAGCGTTGTTTTTCAACCTATGTTAGATTTTTACAGATCGCTGTATATTGACGTTAACATGATAAAATAAAAATTTTCAGCTGCTATTGACACAACATAATAAATGTGTTATAATAATACCATTGATTGAAAGGCAGGTGAATGATATGAAAATCTACGCTTACAGAAACGAGAATATCTATCATTCACTTTTAGTTCCTTGATGCGGTCAAAAGGCTTGATTTGATATGGTAGTAATCCAAGTGTTCTCGTTTTCGGGGACACTTTTTGTATTTACAAGGTAAATACCATTGGCTGCATTAAGGAGTTTTAATGAAAAGACTTACATTTATTCAAATTGAAAAGGGCAACACAGAGCATTTTGAGCTTGCCCAAAAGCTATGGGTACCTTTCAGCAAGGAACTTGACGAACATGAGGGTATAACCGAAACAGAGGACGAGATCCTGCACGACCTTACAAGGCGTATCAACATTCAGGGCAGCAGAAATAATATGCACTTTGAGCTTGCTTTGAAAAATGAAACGCCTGTCGGAATCGCTATGTTTGCAATCGATACGGGAACTGTATACGGTTTGCTCGAAAGCGGTTACGGAGCAATCACGGGATTTTACATTGCCCCCGAATTTCGCCGCAAGGGTTATGGCAGAGAATTTTTTAGGCACATCGAGCAGGTGCTAATAGCCGATGGCGCACCGAAGATATATCTTACTCCCGATGGTGTGACAGGCGAGCCGTTCTGGGAGTCTCTCGGCTTTGATAACAGCGGGAAGTTTGACCCCGATGATAAGAAATATATATACATAAAAGATATTATATAAATCTAAAATTAAGAATAATTACCTAATTACCAACAATATATAGTATCATAATTACAGCAGCAGTATTCCTATACCGAATACTGCTGCTGTTTTATTTGCAGGGGGACTAAAACGTCGTATTTGCGTATGTTTTGCTTTATCGGGTTTTCGACAATGATGTGTGCCATTCGTTGAACAAGTTGACGATCGGCATCATGTCAAGTGCTGAGGTATCCTTGCTGGCGGTATCCACATTATCGTTGAGAGCGATGAAGCGGATATTGTAGCTCGGAAAAATGTAATCCACATATCTGCCGACCTCGATATAATTACGACCGAAACGGCTGAGGTCCCTTGCTCACACAAAATAGATGACAGCCCCTCTAACCCCCGAAAACACGAGGTTTTGAGAACCATTCGACAAAATATTTTTTACTGCAAAACCGTGGTTGACAAATCCCGATTTTGAGCAAAAAACACCCCGAAACTATATAAAAAGTCCATTTAATGGAAAATAAGCACAAAACGAAAAGGTATCCCGTTTCGACAAGAAGCGGGATACCATATTTTTTTTGAAAGGAATGATCTCAATG
This sequence comes from uncultured Ruminococcus sp., assembly GCA_937894495.1. Lineage (GTDB taxonomy): Bacteria > Bacillota > Clostridia > Oscillospirales > Ruminococcaceae > Hominimerdicola. The sequence goes on from CALCRR010000088.1 coordinate 3,411, forward strand.
AACGAAATCTACATTATGGGCAGACTGATCCACAAACCCACAAGCCTTGTCACGAAACAATGCAAGGTCGAAAGGTGGATAAACCTGTCAAGCTATGAGTTCAACAGACTGCTCCATGACCCGATGCGGGAATGCGAGGCGGTCAGAGCCTGCAAAGACCTTATGTGCGAGGAAGAAAAGGGCTGCCGATGCATAATGCTGCTCAATGAGGATGCCAAAGAATTCACGTATTTCCCTTGCATTGCCAAGCAATCCTTTAACGTTTGCCTCGACCAGTAAATGCTGATCCATATTTTCCTCACGAAGAAAATCAATCTTCAGCAAACCATATTCATGCTTGGGCTCATTTGGCTGGTAAAGAATAACCAAGGCAATGTATCCTCTGCTTTCATAATCAAAGCAAAAACTGCTAATAACCCAGCCCTTATCTTGCATCTGCCCCAAAAGCCAGTTTATTCTTCCAACCCTGATTATGTAAAAAACGGTGTTGGTGTCTATTTTCGGAAAATCGGCTATCAGCGTCAGGAATACAAGCGGAATGATGAGCAGTATTGCATCGCTGTTTGCGACCGCTATAAAGGGTTCAAGTATATTCAGCGGCTCACCCATTTCTTCGGCATTCTTCAAAAGGGGCTCTATTGCAAAATTATAAATGAATATCAGCAGCACTCCGAGTATTATCATTCGTGCATCGCATATCCACTTGATATACTCGATCTTGGCACAGGAGAAGGCTTGTTTTAAATTGATGTTTTTCATGTATCTCCTCCTTAACTGCCCTTGTCGGTGCGCAAATTCATGATAATAATAAAGCCTATCAGCAGCACCAATAAATACGTTCCGTTGAAGATAAGCATATTTCTCTGATTTGCAGACATTTCCATAAAATCAATATACACCAGCTGTCTTGGCGAGTCCGGCGTAAAGGGCGATATTTTATCGTATATTTCGTAATCTCCGTTTTCAAAGCCCTTAGACATCAGCTTGTTTAAAGCCGTGTCCCAAACATAGATAAGCATAAACGGTAGGCAGGTGATGATATACGGATTTTTGCAAAATGACGACAGGAAGAACGCAGGAAGAGTTGAAAATGCGCCGTAGATAAACGCCGCAAGGAGATTTTTCACAGCCTCCGCTGCAATGCCGTCAGGGATAATCCATTCCAGCTGGTCGGCAGGCAGGTCATAGCTCCCAAGGGAAGGAAAGGCGAACACTACGATAACTCCGAACAGCGCCATTCCGAGCATAACGGCAAATCCGCCGGAAAGAAAAGCCGTAAAGAATTTTGAAAGATAGTATCGACCTTTGCCCGAGCGGGTGATGGTAAAGCGCATAAGCCCGTTGTTGCGCTCGGCACAGAAGGTCACCATAAACGGGAATGCAACGATTATCGGGATAAACATACTTATGTAGCCGGACAGTCCGTTTTTGAAAAGCAGTATCGAAGCAAAATCGTAGTGCGATTCAATGAAGCTGCGGTCGAAGGAAAAAAACGCCTCAAAGACAGAATAGTCCTTATCGTTTGATAAGTCATGGTAGGCGGAAGCAGTGAAGCACAGCACACAGGTCATCAGCGCCGCCCCCAAAAAGCCCAGATTGATAACTGTTTTGTTCAAGTCTTGTTTCAGGGTGTGAAAGAATTTCATATACCGGCACTTACCTCCCAAATATGCATTTTACTTCTTTTCGATCTCATCTATCCTTGTGCATGATAAGTGATCCCATGAATTATAGAAAACTGCATATGCGTATTCGTTAAAATTATCTATCGGATCTTTATCTTTTGGCTCTTCATCTATTGGCTCTTTATCTACACAATAATCCGAATTTGTCACTACAACGGCGTGGTCGAAGGTAAATTTTCCGCCCTTGCCGAAAAGGTCGCTTTCTGTATTCAAAAGCACCATTATTTCGCTGCCCGGCGCAAGCTCGCCGCCGTCATTATAAAAAGTCGGGACTGTACAGTATGTGATACCGTCATTAAGCAGTACTGTTATCGTATCATCGTCCACGGTCTGCACCGCTCCAAAAAATCCTGTGGGTCTGCCATAAACCGCAAGAGTATCCAGATCATTTTCTGCCGAAACTCTGTCCTCGTCCACTTGTACGTTAATGGGAATGCATTCAGAGGTCAAATCATGGAACGTGCGAGGGCATATCGCTCACACAGAAAAGTGTCGAAAACACATTCACCTTAATGTGCAACAAGCTCAGACACAGCTACAACGACATTCTTATCCCCGCAAGGAAAACTCTGTATGAACTAAAGCTGCGCCGAAGCAGCGGCAACAGCAGTCTGCTTGAAATATACAAGCAGATAGCCGAGCTAAAGGAACAGCAGCACGTTATAGCGAAAATGCGCCGCAAAGGATTTATGACTGAGGAAAAATATCAGAATCAGACAGCAGTCATCGACGGTAAAATAATGAAGCAGAACCAAGAACTGAGGAAGATATCCCGAAACAGCGATGAGGACAGCGCCATAGAACAGCTTGACATCTTGATTGATGTCTTTGAGAAGATGGCAGAGGACATGGACTGCTTTGACAAGGAACTGTTCACCCTGATAGCAGAGAAAATGATAATACTGGACAATGAAAAAATAGAGTTCCACCTCATCGGCGGTATGAGATTTACAGAAAGGATAGTGAGAGAATGAAGAAAATGCATACGATACCATATGGCTATAGAATGGTGAACGGAAACATTGTGACAGAACCCAACGAAGCTAAGATAGTCAAAATGATATTTCGTGAGTACATAGGTGGTCTGAGCTACAGAAAGCTCGCTGAAAAGCTGATGGCAGAGGGCTATATTTACTGCGATGAAAGTGGCAAATGGAGTCTTGGAGCTGTCAAAAAGCTGGTGTTCAGGGATTGCTACATCGGCAAAAACGGCTTTCCGAGGATAATATCCGATAAGGACTACATGACGGCACAGGAGTTATCCGAGAAGCGCAGAAAGAACAGAATTAAAGCCACCGATGACAATCGCCTGCTAAGAAAGATAACCATGTGCGGAGAATGCGGCAGAAAACTCGAAAGATTTGGCGCAATCAGCAAAGGCAAAAGCATAGCATACTGGCGGTGCATGAATCCCGACTGCACAAGGCTTGGCTTCAGCATTGTCGATGATATGATAATAGATGCACTCGACCGGGCGATACTCAATGCCGAGCATCACTGCTCAAAAGGCAAGACAACCTATGAGCCTAACAGCAAGGTTATATATCAGCAGAATCAGATAAATCAAATGCTTGACAGCGACAAGGCTGATTATGAGAGGATAAAAGAAGAGATCGTCAAGCTGGCGAGCTTAAAATATGAATGCATAAGCTATAATTGCTCCGAAAAACAGGCTTCAAGAATAGCAGAATTGCTTGCAGGATATACACCCGACAGTGACAAAAGAGCCGAGTTTATACGGGAGTGCATAAGCCGAATAACCATAAACAACAAGGGTGTTTTTACCGCCGAGCTTATAGACGGAGCGGCGATAAGCTCACAGATCGAAAGGAAGAAATCAAAATGAGTGAGAAAACAATAACCGTCATTCCTGCGACAAAGATAACTGCCGAGAACAGAGCGCAGTATCACCAATTGAGGGTCGCTGCTTACTGTAGGGTCAGCACCGACGAAGATGAGCAGTTGAACAGCTATCAGGTGCAGATCACATACTACACCGATTTGATTAACGGCAATAAGGAATGGTCGCTGGTAAACATTTTCGCTGACGAGGGCATCAGCGGAACGCAGATGAAAAATAGAACTCAGTTCAACCGAATGATGAGAATGTGCCGAAAGAAGCAGATAGACCTTATACTCTGCAAATCGGTCAGCCGCTTTGCTCGAAATACAGTAGACTGCCTTGAAAGTGTAAGAGAACTGAAATCGCTTGGGATAGGCGTGATATTCGAGAAAGAGAATATCAATACGCTGATAATGCCCAGCGAATTTTTTATATCCCTACACGGCTCCTTCGCCCAAGCCGAGTCGGAATCCATAAGCAAGAACGTGTCATGGGGCATCGAGAAAGCCTTCCGAGAGGGCAAGGTCAGATACAACTACCAATACTTTCTCGGCTACCGCAAGGGCGCTGACGGCAAGCCCGAGATAGTACCCGAGGAAGCGGAGATAGTCAGGAAAATATACACGATGTTCCTTGACGGCATGAGTATGAAAAACATAGCGGCAGAGCTTAACCGACAAGGGCTGCCGACCTGCCGGGGAACGGGGCAATGGGAACAGAGCCGGGTGCGGTACATCATATCAAGCGAGAAATATGTGGGAGATGCAATGCTGCAAAAGTTTTATACAGTCGATTGCCTTACGCACAAGCGTGTTAAGAACAACGGTGAGCGCACAAAATATCTTGTGACTAACGCACACCCAGCTATAATCGACCGTGAGACCTACAACAGAGTTCAGCAGGAGCTTGCAAGGCGAAGCTCAAAGCGGAAGGTCAGCAGCAAATGCGTGACTGAGCAGGGCAAGTATTCAAGCAAGTATGCTCTGACGGAAATAATGATATGCGGAGAATGCGGCACCCCTTACCGCAGAGTTGTATGGAATGTTCATGGCAGAAAGCAGCCCATGTGGAGATGCATAAACCGACTGGACTACGGCTCAAAATACTGCCATCACTCGCCGTCAATGCATGAGGGCAAGCTGCACAGCGCAATTCTCGGGGCGCTGAATGATTTTTATAACGAGGGAAAAGATGTTATACAGAATATGCAGTATAACGGCGCAAGTGTGCTGTCTGATCTTGGGGATAACGAGATAGTCAGGATCGAGCAGCGGCTCAAGGAGATAGACACCGCCCGAGATCAGATGGTAAGCCTTATAGCAAGCGGAACGGTCGGAGAGGACTCATTCGACAGCGAGTTACATAAACTCTTCGATGAGGAAATAAATCTGAGCGCAAAGCTTGAATCGCTGAAAGCACAGAGCAAGCCCCCGCAAGTTCAGCAGGAGAAGATAGACGTAATGATTGAGCGCTTCAATCAGGACTGCGGTAGGCTGACGGAGTTTGATGATGTACTGATACGCAAGGCAATAGAGTGCATCAAGGTCATGAGTAAAACCGAGATCATAGTGATATTCAGAGGTGGCTATGAGGTGAAGGTCGAGGTAGAGAAATAGCGGTTACATAGCGGTCTGGCGAAGCTCTTGACGAGCAGGCGGCAGACCGCTTTATTTTCGTTAAAAGCAGTTGACAGCAAGCAGGAAAAATGATATAATGATAGTAGAAAAAGGACGTGAATGATTTGAAGATAGAACACAGCAAGCTGATCGGCACATTTGAGGAAAAGCAGGCAATAGTTGAGCAATTCAACCTTATGGATGATAACTTCTTCTCTGTTGTGATGAAGAACAAGGCTGCCTGCGAATATGTGTTGACGGTGCTGCTTGGCAAGCCTATTAAGGTGCTGGAGAACAGAACTCAGTATGTTATCCGCAATCTTCCTGCACACTCGGCGGAGCTTGATGCGCTTATCGAGGACGATGAGGGGCATATTTACGATGTTGAGATACAGGTAGAAAATAATGATGACCACCCCAAAAGAGTCAGGTTCTATCAGGCGGCGATTGACTGGTCGATGCTTGAAAAGGGCAGAAAGTATCAGGAGCTGCCCGATCTTTACTTGCTGTTTATTTCCAAGTTTGATATGTGGAAACAGGGTAAAACTAAGTACGAGATAAGAAGAACGATAAACGATACCTCCGATGTGGCAGACAACGGAGTACATGAGATCTATTACAACACATTGTCCGATGAGGATTCACAGCTGACGGAAATGCTGCATTATTTCAACAACAGCGATGCCGATGACAGACGCTTTGGTGCGTTGTCGGATGCCGTGAATCATCAAAAGAGAACCAAGCAAGGAGTTGATAGTATGTGCAAGGCAGTTGAAGAGTATGCAAAGGAAATGGCTATAGTGTCAAAGGTTAAAAGCGTCTTGAAGATGATAGCTGACGGAATATCTCTGACAAAAGCTCTTGGGTATAATGATCTTGATGAAGAAACATATAACAAGTATGTGAATTCTGAACTTTTGAAGGAAGCAAACTGATTTTGTTTCTGTAGAGCAGAAGATTTTATATAACCAAGTGTAGCAAAGATAAAAACACGCTGATGATTATTTCATTGGCGTGTTTTTGTTTTGTCTTTTGGGTGATGTGATGTCTCAACAACCGATAACTTAAAATTATCTGTCGTTACCACTTTTATTGAACATAGAAAAGATTGCTTTTTTATATATAGATTTTGCAATTTTATAATTGCTTGGATCATGGTCAATAAATTTATTTATAACCACACCGGAATTTATTTCCATTATTAAAAAGGCACCGTTAACAGTTTCTATAACATCAACAGACGAAAAATTAATATGTATGGCATTTGCGGCTTTTAAGGATAATTGCTGAATTAAATAAAGCAAATTTTCATCTTCAATATTAGTACTCTCTGCTCCTTGCGATAAATTAAATTTCCAGCTAATATTTATTTCTTCATTTAATTTAGGAATATATTTCTTTTCATCTTTTGTTAGTTGATTTATGTATTTTAAAGCATTACTTTTAAATTCAAGTTGTATTAACCTTTCAACATTATCTATTCCATTACCAACAACAAATGGAAGTGTTTTTTTATAAGATAATAATGCCGTGCCGTTTAAACAAATTGTGCGATATTCATTTTTTATTTGATAGTAAGGCGAAGTGCATATGTACTTGTATTGAGAATTAAATTTTTTTGAATAATATGATATATCACTTAATTTTTTTATTCTATATACATCAACTCCTTCATAACCATTATCAGGTTTTATTACCATTTGACTATATTTTACTAAATCGTTATTAATATCTTCTAAGGAACTGTCGCCTAAACAGAGAACACCTTCCCTATAATAACCGTTATATCTTTTGTATTCAATACAAGGAATATTTTTTTGATGCAATACTTGATAGGTTGAAGATTTGTTATCAGCAATTTTAGTGGATGTTACTGAATTTAATTCAAATTTTTTACTCCAGATTATTTTCTCTATACCGTTATATGATAAAATACATATTCGTTTATTATCAAGATTGATGATTTTAATATCATTTTCCTGACATATTTCAGTGATTATTCTTAAAAAGTACTCTTTTTCCATAGTTTGCATACCATCCTTTATAATATTAAAATCGTAAAAAGTTAGATTATCGATTTAATTCGTACATAAAATATCCAAAAAACATGAGGTGTAGAAATGGATTTCATAAATAGATCGATTGATTTCGACAGAGTTATTTCATCTATTAATGATTTTGATGTTACATATTTATTAGCCGGAAAGGCTTTCGGATTAACATCTTTCATTAATGAATTAAGCAATAGAATGACAAATTATCGAGTTTTTGTTTTAAATACAATTAATGATGTAAGTGTATCAAAACTTTTTATTTCTGATATTATTCATTCTGATGATAGAAATGAATTTAAAAAAATAGTAGATCAAGAATTAGGAGAGAAATCAAGTTCACTTCTTTCAGCTATTTTACAATGCATACCATACGTTGGACCTGGATTTGCCTATTTTGCTGATGGCAAATCACTTTCCCCAATATATTCAGGTAATTATACTTCGGCAATTGAAGAAGTATTGGTACCATATATAAAAAAATATACAAATAAAAAACAAATTCTTGTTTTAATTGATGAAGCACAGAATATGAGCGAGGACTCATACAATTTAGTTGCAAATATAGCTCAAATAAATGGCGTAAAAATTGTATTGGGCATAACTAATACAGTTAGTTCTGATTTTATAAAGCTAAAAAATAGCTTATCATTATATTCATATCTAGAATGGAATAGTGTTTTGTTTGGTCAACCTGAAAATAAATTAATTAAAGAACTTGCAAATTATTTAGGATTAACTTTTTCTAATGAAAAAATAGAAGAATTGCTTTATTCAACACAGAGAAATATACATTTAATTATAGATTATATGTTAAATGTTGCTTTGGAGGATAACTATAATTCTCCATTTAATGAAATCGATAAAGCAATCATTTCGTTTTTATTCATATGTAAATTTGGATTGACAAAGCCAATATTGAGTTCAATGCTTAATCTAAGTAATGTATATTCTCCTAATATAAATAATGACATAGATTTATCGCTTAAGCAATTACAAAATCGAGGATGTATTGCAAATAAAAAAATGGGAACGGTAGATGTTTTTTATTTGGTTTCTGTATATCATCCTGAGGTAAATAATTGTATAAGTGATTTTTCTGATATGCTCTATCATAAAAATATTGTATTTGATTATTATAGAAGACCTGGAATGCATAATGAACAAGAAGTTTTAGAATTATTATATGAGTTATCCTTAGAATTCTCTGATAAGTGCGTAAAAGAATATGCTTATAAAATATTAGAAAACAAACTTAAAAATGGGGAGAAAATTTCAGATGATATCATTGCAAATGCACGACTGTCCAAAAAGGTAAATAAAGATATTGAATTAAGTGTACTATATTACACAAGAGAGAGACACTATAATGAAGCTCTAAAATGGATTGAATCTATAAAAGGTAAACAAAGCAATACTAATTACCAAATATTAAAAGGAGTATTGCTTAACAGAGTTAGAAAATTCCATGAAGCTGAAGAAACCCTTACACAGGCAATTAATAAAGCAAATGAACCAAGAGTAATTAACACTTTATTAGCTTACTATACAGCTAACTGCATACATACTGACCAAAAAGATAAGGCAATATACGAATACAATAGTAGAAAATCTGAACTGTGCGGAACTGAAAACTGGGGATATTTTTTAAGAAATCTAAGTTCGGCGGTACCTTTTCCAGATAAGAAACACCATTTGCTTGATGCTATTGATAACTTTTCTTTGTTTGGAGATAATTATGGTATATATAGCTCAAAGTGTAATTGGGGCAATGCATTATGTACATTGAAGAATCCTGCAGAAGGTCTAATCTTACTAAAAGAAGCTGAAGTCGGTTTGCAACAATTGGGACCCAATCATCTACACATTGTATATAATGATTTAGGTGTTTGTTATCTGATGATAGGAGATATTAAAAATGCTATAAAATATATTTCACTTGCTGAAAAACTCGCACTTAATAGAATGCCTAGATTAATGACTCAAATTAGTAAGGCATGCCTACAAGCCGTTATTGGTGAATATAATTCATCAAAGAAAATCCTAGATAATATACAAGAAGAGATATTATTACATCCTGTATTAAGTATCAAACAAAAATATTTTACTAACAGACTATTAGTTGAATATATGATGGATCCTAGCTCATATAATTTGCTCTGTTTAAACCATGAATATTATATAAACAGATTTGTTAAACAAGATATTATACAGCACTATCAAGAATTATTTTCAAAAGGCAAACAAATTAAATATAAAACAAAAGAATGGGTAGATTTGTTTAATCCACCGGGATTAGCATACTGGTACGTTGATCCACTAAAAATGATATAATCTTTTATCTAACAGATTATTTCTGTACAAACTAGAAGCTAAAATATTTAGAATTGTATCCTCATATGAATAACCGAGAGATTTAGAAGATTGACTAATTGTTGAGTGCTCTCCTAAGTTGCAGCACACATTAAATTCAATAAAATATGGTAGGCTATCATGCTTGCTAATAATATAATCAAAGCGAGTATAATCTAAAGGTTGTATTAACCCATACATTTTTTGGGAATATTGATGTATTATTTTATTAATTGTTTGATCATATACAACATCCCTAAACAATCCACCATCAACTTTTCTCTTTTGCCTATAAGTTACCACATTACCCTTGAGTTGCGATGTTTCTTTAATGCAAGGTAAAAATATGTAGTCATTAAAATTGTTTAATACTGGAGAAGTATAGTATATGCCGTCAATAAATTCTTCGACAATTACATCCTGGTTTTGTGAGTATAAGAACTCAATTTGAGTTTTAGCATTATCCCAAGAATTACATATTGAATTTTCATCAATGAATTTTGAGGCTGCGCCAAATCTTGGTTTTATAAAATAAGGGCCTTTAAATGGTGGTTTATTAATTTGATCTCCTACAGAAAAAATCTCCCATTTTGGTGTAGGAACTTTTGCATATACGGCCATCATTTTGGAAAGGTGCTTATCTTCGGCCAATGCTCTTATATTAGGCCGTGCTCCTAAATATGCAATCTTATAATATTCTGCTACAGAAGAAACAAAAATTTCAGAATTTCTAAAAGGCATCCGATTATATAATGAAAAAATATAGTCTACATCTTGTGGTAGGTCAAACATTATTTTAGGATCGTTTGATGAAATTACATTGCCGCAATGAAGTGATAGAATTTCAAAAATTCTTTTATGATATTCTGCATAAGTTTTATGGATTATATCAACTCGATTATTTTCACCATCTTTATTTGGAGCATAATGTGCTAAATAAAGTATCTTTATATTATTAAACAAAGGATTACCTTCTTTCTTATAAATCACAGATAATTTTAAGTTATCGGTTGTTGACTTGTTTTTTCAAAAATCCTAATTTATAGGATCACAAATACTATTTTATCAACCACAAACAATATTAAAAACATTACAAAAACAATCTTTAATTAGGCTACAGAAAATGATATAATAAATCTATGTGTGTCTATCCAGCACACAAATAATCATAATCCGGAGTTGATAATATGTTTGAATATCAGTTATTTGTAGATAATTTCTTTAATTACTGCCAGTTTCACAAGAAACTTAGCGATAAAACGGTAAGAGCTTATCAAATAGATATGACTCAGTATCATGAATTCTCAAATGAACTTACCAAAGAATCCATTTGGAATTACATAGAATATCTGAATAAAAGGTATAAGCCTAAGACGGCTAAGCGAAAGCTGGCCACACTTAAAGCGTTCATTCACTATTTACTTATGCAGGATCTTATAGACTACAATCCTTTTGACAAAATCGAAACGATCATAAAAGAGCCGTTGCTTTTGCCAAAGACAATACCTCTTGATACGATTTCAAGACTCATATCCTTCTCATACAAACAGATCTCGGTAGCAGAAACCGATTATCAGCTTAAATGTGCAGTCAGAAATGCAGCTATTATTGAGCTGCTGTTTGCGACCGGCGGCAGAGTGGCTGAAATCTGTACTCTGCACGCAGAAGATGTTGACATTCTTGGCGGTACGGTAAAATTCTATGGAAAAGGGTCAAAGGAACGAATCATTCCTATTGAGAATCATGCTGTTCTTAATATTTTGAACAGATACCGCACTATGAACGAAGAAAAAATCACATTGGCAAAATACTTTTTTGTAAACAAACTCGGGAACAGAACTACCGAGCAGTCCGTAAGAAATATGCTGAACAGTTACTGTGCCCTTTGTGGAATCGAGTTGCACATAACCCCACATATGTTCCGTCATTCATTTGCTACCTTGCTTCTTGAAGAGGATGTTGATATTCGCTACATTCAGAGAATGCTCGGTCACAGTTCGATAACGACCACTCAGATATATACTCATGTGACCTCTGCAAAACAGAAAGAAATCATAAAAACTAAGCACCCAAGAAACAAGCTGCACATTATCTGATTATTAGTTTAATTATAGCACATTAATTGGAATAAATCAACCTAAATGTAAAAATAAAAACGTTATATGTAATAATTAGCACTTTTGGAGGATATAATTAAAAATATTAGCATAAAAGTTAGTGATAGAATGCATAAAGGTCATGAGTAAAACCGAGATAATAGTAATATTCAGAGGGGGCTATTAGGTAACAGTCAACGTAGATAAATGAACATAATACATATCGGTCTGCGGCTTGTCCATAACGGACAGGCCGCAGACCGATTATTTTTTTAGGAGGTGATACCTATTCCAAACAATTTTGACGGCATTAAGACCCGAAAGTTCGGAGTGGAGGTCGAGCTGACGGGGATAACTCGCTGTCAGGCAGCACAGGCGATGAATAGTGTTCTGAAAGGAGATATTGAGCATTATGGGCGCGCATACTATATCCGTGATGAGCAGTACAGAAGATGGAGCGTTGTATATGACGGAAGCATAACTCCATACAACAGGGGCGGCGGCTTGGATGACGAATACAAGGTCGAGATCAACACACCCATTCTTGAATATGATGACATCCCTTTGCTGCAGGAGGTCATAAGGGCTTTGCGAAAGGCAGGGGGTGTCAGCGGTGCGAGGTACATGGCAAGAACGCATATCCACATTGACGGCGACGGCTACACTCCGCAGAAGCTGAGAAACCTTGTAAATATATTTTCGAGCAAGGAGGACTACCTGTGGGAGGCTCTTCAAGTCTCGTCAATGAGAGAGGGCTACTGCGGCAAGATAGACAGGAATTTCGTTGAAGCGGTAAATCGAAGGAAACCTAAAACAATGGAGGAATTCAGCAGGCTGTGGTACACGAACGGCGGGACGCTTAGTCACTCGCTGGGAAACAGCAGCCGATATAAAGCGCTTAATTTGCACTCGTTTTTTGAAAACGGTCACTTCGAGGTCAGGTGTGCAAATGGGTCGTTACACGCTGGTGTTCTCCGAGCCGAGCTGTGTTTGATTCTCGCCAAAAGCAATGCGGCGATGACGAAAAAACACTGCTCTCCTGCGATCAGCTACAGCGACAACATGAGGTACAGTTTTCGGGTATGGTTGCAGAACTTGGGCATGATAGGCGATGAGTTAAAAAACTGCCGAATGCATCTGTTAAAGCACCTTGACGGAAATATCGCATGGCGGCACCCCGAGGATGCGATAGCGCAGAGGGAAAGACTGAGAGCCGAGAGAGAAGCCGCCTGTAACGCGCATGTGAACCCCGTGTCGAGCGAAACAGACGAGGTCGGGAAAACACCCACCGAAGAAAAAAGCCCCTCTGTGAGCGATTTTGACGGCGTTTCGGACGAGGAATTTTTGGCAGAGGAAACCAAGGGTCTGCTATACCCGACATGAGGGAGGTGAGCAGTATGGCAGAAAAGAAAATATATATTGCCTACGGCAGCAACATCAACCTTGAACAGATGGCGCAGCGGTGTCCTAACGCCGTGGTCATCGGGACGGCAATGATTGAAAACTATGAATTAGAGTTTAGGCGAGTGGCGACCGTTGTGCCGAAAGAGGGTGCGAGAGTTCCGATCCTGCTATGGCAGATAGATGAGCAGGACGAACAGAACCTTGACCGATATGAGGGATTTCCGAATCTATACCGAAAAGAAGAATTTGAGGTCAAGCTGGGCGACAGTGTAATAAAGGGAATGGCTTATGTGATGAATGGCGGTCAGATCTTTCCTCCACAGCCACATTATTGCTTCGGCATTCTCGAAGGCTATAGGGCGAACGGCATTGATACTCAATATGTCGAAGATGCGTTGTGCCGGGCATTCGCCGCTAATATTTGTCAGGATATTGACGATGAAGAACCCGACATCGGAATGAATATGGGATAGAGGTGAGATGATGTTTTACAAGAAATTTTATATCAGTATAACCGAGAGCGATGATATCCGCAGAACTGACTATGAGGGGAACGAGATATCCTGCGAGGGTTTTAATTTCGAGGTTTATCCGAAAGAAAACCGCACACAGAAAATCGATGAGTTTTCTGCTGCGGTAGGTTTTGAAATATTGGAAAAGAGCCTGCCCGAAGCCGAGCAGTTTGTTAAGGATCATATTGATCTCGAGGGGGCTGAACTGAAAGGATTTATTTCTGAAACAAGTGAGTCAGATAGTCCAAGTCAGATCAACGACTTGACTATGTAGTTTTTCTGTTTTATTATCTCCTAATTTGTCGATAAAGGCGTAACAGCGTGGTTTTATGGATGTCATCAATTTTGTGGAAGCAGTGTCTTTGCAGATGATAAGATTGATCTTTCCCGACTGAGCATCAGACAGTAATCTCTGCACTGCTGGTCTGTCGAAATCTGTACCGCTCCATCCGTCATCGACGTAGGTATCGACAAGATTCCAACCTTGCTCTTTGACATACTTGGTGAGGATAAGTTTCTGGTTTTCTATTGACAGGGATTCGCCGGCTCTCATATCCTCCTGCGAGAGGCGGACGTAAATTCCTGCATTGTAAATGGTCTGCTTTGCCATAAATTTAACTCCTTTCGTATCAAAGCAGCCATATTCGATATATCTATTATATCATAGAACATCGAACATGGCAATACCTTGAACCTATATTCTACGCTATAATTTCGCTTGTATTTCTATCAGCATTATTATACAACACCTCGGACAGTGCCCTGCTCACAGCGATTTCCGACAGCACCTTGTCAATATCTTTCTGACCGACAAAGTGGCTATGGACTATGTATCTCTTGCCGCCAATTTCGTATTCGTTAATATGCTCTGGACAATCCTTATGCTGCTCGGCGTATTCAAATATGTCTAATTTTTTGCTCAAATAGTATCTCCTTTCGATATTGAAATCATATTTTATATATCGCATTTGAAGATATGTAATGCATTATTATCACGTCCTTTCGTGTGGTCAAATATGTTAGCGGGCGGTTGACTTGATAGGCAAGATGTGGTATAATATAGAAAATGTTAATCGCATATATCGTAATTTAGGATGAGAATAAAATGGAAATAAATTATTGTTTACAATGTGGAGAATCATTGTCATTAAAAAGTGTAGGTGATGAAGGTCTTGCAAAATACTGCGTAAAGTGCCACAAATATTTTTTTGATAATCCCGTAAGCTGTGTCCTCGTAACAATTGTCAATGAAAAACAACAAGTATTACTTTTAAAGCAAAACTATATTGCCACGGATAAATGGACGCTTTGTTCCGGCTACCTTAAAAAAGGAGATACGCTCGAAGAAACGGTTGCTCGTGAGGTGTTTGAAGAAACAGGACTGACGATCGTAGATTGTCAATATGTCAGGAGCTATTATTATAAGCCAAAGAATCTAATCATGACAGGATATATCGCCCGTGTTAACTCGGATACAATTACTGCTGTTTCAAAAGAGGTAGACGATATGAAATGGGTTGAATTGGATAAAGCGGCAGTCATGTTAGCAAGAGAGAATAATTATTCCGGCACACATTTTGATTTATGCAAAAAAGTATTACAAGGGAATAATTATTCTATTGATAGAATAAATTCCAAATTATCTTAGCACATCTTTCTTTTTCTTACCACTCCCCATAGAAACTATCTGCTGCTCCTGCTCGGACACCTTTGTCCGCAGGGCAGCATTTTCTG
>CALCRR010000089.1 GCA_937894495.1 uncultured Ruminococcus sp.
CGTGCCCGCGCCGATGAAGCCGATAACAAGACCGATACGAGCCACCCAATCAACGATGAACTCAACGACCGTGTTGAAGGTCTCTACACCCTCTCCGCCGCCGCCATCTTCTGCGAAGCAGGTTACTCCCATAACGGACATAGCCATAGAAGCCGCCATAACGCCGGTAGTTATCCTGCGGATTGCACGCATACGACGCGCATCGCGCTGCTGGTCCGTGAGCTTGTCTGCGGGAGCGAAGTCCTCCTTGACCTCCGTGAGCTTCGTACTCGCCATGCCGCAGACCTTCTGCTTGATATTTGTGCCGAAATCCTTAATTGTGTTAATAAGTCTCATAATTTTAATTCCTCCATAATTTCATTGTTATAAACCGAAAGCATCAAGATAGTTGTCCTCTGTAACGTCAATGTAAGGCGGCTGGAGATTTGTCTGCTGCGTTGTCATAACCTTATCATCATTTTCTATATCAGCGGGATCGGGACCTTTTTTCGGCATCTTCGTTCCGATCTGTCCCTCGCTGTGATCGTGATTAGTGTTAAGCGCCAGCTTATCGCTGTTTTCGACACTCTCGACCTCAACATCTTCGTCCTTGTTTTTCTTGCTATCTTTTTTGTCTGTACCGTCCTCCTCCGCAGGCTCGGTCATCAGATCACCGTTATCCATTTCGTCCTGCATATCAGATTGAGCTGTTACCGTATGTATGTCGCTTAACAGATAGGCATTTTCTTTAGCTGAGTCCTCTAAAAGCACATAATTCGGATGTTTCTCGATCTTGAATTTATCGCAGAAGAACGGATAGATACCACGGACGAACAAAATGCACTCATTATCTTTCATGACTTTAGGCTCGTCCACCGGCATCAACTCACGTCCCAAGATACCGTCATTCTCCGAGGTAGAGCCTTGCCTGCCCTTTGTCCGGTTACGGGATCGCGTATCAATGGTTTCCTTTCCCAGCATTTTAGAAACGTGCTCTAATGTAGTGGGCTCCTGTCCTCCCAAAAACAGGAGACTGTCACAGTTACCGAGCACATTTTCCCAACTGTCCTTGTACATCTTTTTCAGCTGCGAAAGGTTCTGAATAATTACATTTGCGGATATTTCCATAGAACGCATTGTTGCGAGGAGCTCTTCAAAGCGCGGTATAGTCCCGACATTAGCGAACTCGTCCAGCAGGCAGCGCACATGAAACGGCAGTCTGCCGCCGTGTTTGAAATTCGCCCTGTCATACAGTACATCGAAAAGCTGTGTGTACATCATCGCCGCCAGAAAGTTATATGTTGTATCGGTTGACGGAATTATGATGAACAAAGCCGTTTTTTCATCGCCTATGGTTTCAAGCTCTATGTTATCCTTGAATGTGAGATTTCTCACATCTTCCAGTTTGAAATGCTGTAATTTCGTTGTGGTCGAAATGAGTATAGACTGCATTGTTTTTCCCGCCGCCTGCTTGAATTCGTCGTAATACTGCACAGATAAAGCGTTCGGCGACTCTTCCTTTCGCTGATCGAAAATGAGGTCAAGCTCCGATTTCTGTTCCTCTTTTCCCTCAATGACTTTTGCAAGGTGTATCAGGTCAAGCACTGCCGAAAAATTCTGTTCTTCCTCGTTTTCCGCAGTTTCCACTATAAGAAAGCATAATGCCGATAACAACAGCCTTGTGGCATCGTCCCAGAACTGATCTCCGCCGCCTGCTCCCTCCGCTTTTGTATTCTGCATAAAAACATTTATCATTTTTATAACATTGTTATTGTTTATCTTTCCTGTGCTGTCCCGCAGATAATGAAACGGGTTATAATTGCTCGAATGCTTCATATCGTTAATATTGAAAACCTTGACCTTATATCCGCATCTTTCAAGCATTTTTCCGCAGGACTGCACCAGCTCACCCGCAGGATCGGTCACAACATACGAACAGTTGCACTGCATAATGTTTGGTTTTACAAAAAATCTCGATTTTCCCGTACCAGAACCGCCGAGTATCATCATATTCAGATTGAGCATCGGCTTTATTTTTTTGCTTTTTTTGGCTCAGTCACTTTTTTTATGGCATAGTTCCCCGGAATAGCAAACAAGAAAAAATTTGTGAGAAAAAAGAATAGAAAAAAGAGGGTCAATCCTGTATAATAGAATAGTATCTTGGCGGATAACAATTCGAAATACAAGGAGACCCTCATATATGAATTATATCAGAGAAGAAGAAAATGGTCAAGAGGTTTTTGAAAATTCAACAGAATTTCTTAAGCTGCCCTCCACACTGTATGGATTTAAAAACACCCATACTGAGGATATGACTCTGAAAAATGGAAGAATAGCATTTCGTTTATGCGGAGAATTATCCCGGTCAGATACAAGCAGAAAATGTGAGTGCGGCTGTAAAATGCACATAAACACAAGCCACACTATAAGTCTGAAGCATCTGAATTTCGGTGGACACCCTACAAGTGTACAATTTCCGCACATACAGTTTCGCTGTAAAAAATGCGGTGCCTTAAAGAATCAGTTTATAGCATTTAAATCAGAAGATCATATGCTGACAAAGCCGCTTTATCAGTATATTTGCGACCTTTTAAACATTGGTACTTATACGCTTAAACAAGTCAGCGAACAGACAGGAGTAGGCAAGAATATTATCAAAGCTATAGATCTCAAACGATTAAAAGATAAGTACACAGAAAACGGTGAAAAACTCAGAAAACCCGATGAACAAGCCCGCTATCTCAGCATAGATGAGTTTAAACTTCATAACGGACATCAATACGCCACTCATATTATCAATTTGGAGAACGGACACATTCTTTGGATAGGTCACGGCAAAAAGAAGCAAGTCGTGTATGATTTTATTGAACATGTCGGACTTGATTGGATGAAAGGCGTTGAGGCAGTTGCATGTGATATGAATTCGGATTTTCAAGAAGCTTTTCAGGAGAAGTGCGGGCATATCAGTATAGTGTACGATTACTTTCACATAGTCAAAAACTTCAATGAGAAGGTTGTTTCCGAAGTCCGAAAAGATGAACAGAAAAGGCTTGCCGATGAGGGAAATACCGAAGCAGCCAAAGCATTGAAGAAAACAAAATATATCCTGACAGCTTCAAGAAAGACACTGCAGAAGAAAGATAAAGAATCATCCGAAAATAAGGTTATCCGTAAGGAAAGTCAACTTTTTAAGACACCTGTTGTTACACGAAAAGGCAATTATGAAACAAAATATGATGAATTGATCAGTGAAAATAAGCTTTTATTTTCTGTTGATCTGATAAAAGAAAAGTTATCACAAGCATATAAGCTGACTGACAAGCATTCTATGATAAACGCTGTCAGCGAAATTATTTCTATTTGTATCGAAACCGGAAACGAGCATTTTATCTGGTTTGCCAAACTTCTTAATTCACATTTTGACGGTATTGTATCTCATGCTGTTTTTAAGATTTCTTCCGGTAAGATTGAAGGTATAAATCAGAAAATAAAAACTATCAGAAGATCCGGATATGGTTATCCGGATGATGAATATTTCTTTCTTAAAATCATGGATTCTTCATACTGATTACCGTATGAAGCTATTTAGCCTTGCCATAAAAAAAGTGACTGAGCCCTTTTTATTTATGGCTATTTTTGACATTTACACGGTTTATTATTCAGCCTCGTAAGCCGATTTCTTTGTACACATAAAAAGCAAA
>CALCRR010000090.1 GCA_937894495.1 uncultured Ruminococcus sp.
ATGTTTTCTCTGTTTGATTGGTTACAAATTGGCAACAACGAATGGAGAATTTTTTAAGAATATTTGTTCGTGCGTTTGGCGTGCGGGGTTAGAGCTTTTCTTGATCTCAAGCGGGTGCAGCACACCGTCAGTCTCGATCACCATGTCTATCTCGTTGGTGTCCTTATCCCGATAGTAGTGAAGCAGACACTCCTTCGCACTGTTGTGCCAGGTCTTCACTATCTCGGCAACGGCATAGTTTTCAAGTATAGACCCGTTGATAGCCCCGTTCATAAGGATCTCCGGGCTTGAATACCTGGTCAGGTAAGCCACAAGACCGGTGTCAAAGAAATACATTTTAGGAGTCTTTACTGTGCGTTTGAGCAAGTTATTGGAATATGGTCTGAGGAAGAAAACGACCTCGGACTTTTCAAGCACCTGCAGCCATCTCTTGGCAGTATCGTCAGAGACACCTACGTCCGTTGCAATATCGTGGACATTGAGCATTTGTCCCACACGGCAGGCCGCCGACCTGATAAAGTCAGCAAAAAGCAGCTTATCCACTCCTGCTATCATATCTGTAACATCACGGTTGATATAGGTCTGTATATATGAGTTATAAAAAACATCTCTGTCCTTATATCTGCCGCTTCTGTGACCTGGCATCCCGCCGTTCCAGATCCTTTCATACATTTCGGCGGGACCGCATTTAGCAAGTCCTTCTTTACGCTTGTTCAGCTTGCCTATTTCCAGCGAAAGCGGCTCTGT
Organism: uncultured Ruminococcus sp.; assembly: GCA_937894495.1. Lineage (GTDB taxonomy): Bacteria > Bacillota > Clostridia > Oscillospirales > Ruminococcaceae > Hominimerdicola. The sequence continues at coordinate 748 of CALCRR010000090.1, forward strand.
ATCGCCGCTGCCATACAGTTCCGACTGTGACAGAGCAGACATATGGATAATAGCTGTTCTTCCGGCAAGGGATTCCTGTGCCAGCTCCATTAACTGAAAAGCCTGAGAGCCGGTCAGCCAATAAGAGCCGGGAGCAGCACCGTTATCCACCTTGATCTTGATGTACGAGAAAAGCTCGGGTGCATACTGGACCTCGTCTATAAGAACCGGAGCGGGATGAAGCTCAAGGAACAGCTCCGGATCGTTTTTGGCGAGTCTGCGGTTATCAGTATCGTCCAAGGTCACACGCTTGCGCTCTGTCCCCTCCATCAAATGCTCCAGCATCGTAGTCTTTCCCACCTGGCGGGGACCGACCAACAGCAGACAGCTGTAGTCCTTGCTTATTTCCGTTATACATTTTTCAAGTGTTCGTTTAATATATGGCATAACATCACCGTCCATAATTTGATACAATCTTATTTTAGCCGATTTGCAGACGAATATCAAGCTATTACTCTTAACATTTTGTGAACGGATGATATTATCTGCATACAGAGAGCAAGACAATCAGACAGGACTTAAATGAACATAGCAAGTCGGTTCGATATGTGCCGGGCGGCGGTACATATAGGTCGATTATCCACAGTTTCCGGTCATCAATTTCGTCTGGTTTGGTGATACCATTCTCAGAGAAAAAGTGGTATCCTTGTTGTCGAAAGGAAGTGATAAAATGGCTCAAATGACCATAATACCTGCAACAAAGCAGATAAGGCGTGAAAAGATAAGGGTCGCCGCATACTGCCGAGTATCCACCAACAAGGAGGATCAGGTACATTCCTACGAGGCACAGGTCAGATACTTCTCATCAATATATGAACGCTCTCAGACTGAGCAGCTTATAGGGATATACGCCGACGAGGGTATATCGGGAACAGACCTTGCCAAACGTGCTGAGTTCAACCGAATGATCGAGGACTGTCGTCACGGAAGGATAGACCGAATAGTCACCAAATCGGTCAGCAGATTTGCGAGAAACACCCGAGACTGTCTGAAATGCATAAGAGAGCTGAAAAGTCTCGGCATCTCCATTGCATTCGAGAAGGAAAACATCGACACCGCCCGAATGTCGGACGAGATGATGATAACCGTCATGGGCGGTCTGGCACAGGAAGAATCACAGTCGATCTCAAACAACTCCCGTTGGGGCATACACAAGAAAATGGCAAACGGCACCTTCCGCCATGCAAAGATACCATACGGGTACGCAAAGGACGATGAGACCGGAGGGCTTGTGGTCAACCCCGAGCAGGCAGAGATCATCAAGAGGATATTCGACCTTTACATCAACGGCACAGGGGCAAGGAAGATAACCCTTATGCTGAACGGTGAGGGCATACCCTCGCCCACAGGCATCAAGTGGAATCAAAAGACCATACTGAAAATACTCTCACAGGAGAAATACACAGGCGACACCCTATGGCAGAAAACCTACAATGAATTCATGGGGACAAAGTTCCGATCCAACGAGGGACAGCTGCCCAAATACTACATTGAAGGCAGCCACGAACCCATAGTCAGCAAGGAAACCTTTGCTCTGGCACAGCAGATGAAGAAGCAGTCAGCACCGAAAAGGTTCGATAAGAACGATACCCCATTCAGAAAGAAAATAGTCTGCGGCTGCTGCGGTCACACATACGCTTATGTTCCGTCAAAGCGGCGTGATTACTGGCAGTGCGGCTACCGCTTCGCCATAGACAAGCCATGCGATAATAGGGTGTTCTTCGATGACGAGCTGAGAATAGCGTTCACCGCACTCTGCGACAAGCTCCACGCACACGGAAAAGAGGTACTCGGCAGATGTGCCGCACAGCTCGATGAACTGAACGCTCTGAAACAAGGCGGAACTGTAAATGCCGCCGAGCATTACAAGGCAATAGCCGACCTTCGGGAACAGAAGCACCGCCTCAGTCAGCTGCGGACAAAGAACTTCATTTCACAGGAAAAGTATGACGAGCAGATCAACAGCATAAATATACGGCTCGACAAGCTGGGCAAAGACATTGAGCAGTCCGCCGAGAACACAGACAGCAGTATGGACGAGATCGAAGCACTTGCGGATATGTTTGTAGCATACGACGGCTCGGAAAGTGCAATGCTTGAAATGCTGAATATGGTCGAAAAGATATCAGTGACCGGTGACGAGTATATATTCACACTGCAAGGCGGTCTGGAATTTAAAGAAAGGATCGGTGGATATGGCAGCTAGAAAAACTCCCTATGGCTACCGCTTGTCCGGCGGCAAAATAGTCATATCGGAAGATGAAGCCGAGATAATACGGCAGATCTTCACAGACAAGGCAAACGGCATCTCAGGCACACAGCTTGCCGATAAACTCAATAACAGCAATATATCCTACTTTTGCGAAAACAGCGCAAGAGCATCGGACAGAGTGTATAGCATACTCAGAGATGAGCGCTACCTCGGCAGGGACGGATATCCGCAGATAGTTGATGAAGATGTATTCAATAAAGCACGAGGCAGCTTAGTAAAATCGAACAGGACGCCGAAAACTGATGCATACACTATCCTCAAAAAGCTGACTGTATGCTCCGAGTGCGGAAAGAATATGGTTCACTTCTCCTGCCGCACAGGTAAAAAGAAATGGCGATGCACCACAAAGGGCTGTGTAAACTTCAAACCGAGCTTCACGGATGATGAGTTCCACAAAGCCATAATAGGTATAATATCGGCGGTGACAGATGAACCGCATAAGCTCGACACGGGTGAGAGCCTGACGGAATACAAGCCAACAGTTGACGTTATGAGGATAGAGAACGAGACCATAAGGCTCAAGGCGATACAGCCCATAGACTACGATGCAATAAAGCGTGAGATACTTGCGCTGGCTGTAGAAAAATATGAATGCTGCACCTACAGCCGAGCGCCGTATCTGACCGCAGAGCTACAGGATATAATAACCGAACACGGTGCTATGGAAGGGCTGGATACAGAATATCTGCAAAGGATAGTCAAGCGTATTACAGTCAACGGTGAAAAGAAGATATCCATAGAGTTCACAAACGGCAAAACCATATCATACGAAAGGGGCGGCGAATAAATGTCAAGAACACCACAGACTGCGGCTAACGTAACGGTCATACCGGCGCTTACACCGGAAGAACTGATACAGAGAAGCCACAAGCAGATAAAGGTAGCTGCTTACTGCAGGGTCAGTACAGATCACGAGGAACAGACCAACAGCTACAATGTACAGATCGAATACTACACCAACTACATAAACTCCAACCCCGAATGGTGTCTGGCCGGCATTTTTGCTGACGAGGGTATATCCGGAACGCAGACCAGAAAGCGTACCGAGTTCAACCGAATGATACGCAAATGCCGGCAGAAAAAGATCGACCTTATCCTCTGCAAGTCGATATCGAGATTTGCAAGGAACACGGTACACTGTCTTGAGTATATCCGTGAACTCAGATCTATGGGGATAGGGGTCATCTTTGAAAAGGAAAACATAAACACCATGAAGATGAACAGCGAGTTTATAATCTCGCTGTACGGCTCCTTTGCACAGGCCGAGAGTGAATCCATCAGCAAAAACGTGACATGGGGCATTGAAAAGTCCTTCCGTGAGGGCAAGGTTAAATATGAAATGAGCAAGACCCTCGGCTACCGAATGGGAGATGACGGCAAACCCTATATCATAGAGGAAGAAGCGGAGATAGTCCGCAGGATCTACCGACTGTACCTTGACGGAATGAGTATGCAGGGCATCGCCGATGTGATGCAGGCAGAAGGTATAAAGCGCCGCAGCGGCAGCACAAAATGGGGCAGAGCCAGCGTTGACTACATTCTGAAGAATGAGAAATATGTAGGAGATGCTATACTTCAGAAAACCTATACCGTAGACTGCATAACCCATAAAACAGCCAAGAACAACGGCGAGAAAGCAAAGTATGTTATCCACGACTGTCACGACGCCATCATCGACAGAGATACCTACAACCGCACCCAGCAGGAACTTGCAAGGCGGGCATCCGTTAAAAAGAAAAGCGATAAGGCAAGGACACAGCAGGGACGGTATTCAAGTATGTATGCTCTGACAGATATCCTGGTATGCGGAGAATGCGGGACATCATACCGCAGAGTTGTGTGGACTTCCCACGGCAAACGGCTGGTGGTATGGAGGTGCATAAGCAGGCTGGAGCATGGAACAACTTACTGCAAACACAGTCCCTCCCTCAACGAAGAAAAGCTGTACAAAGCTATAGTTCAGGCAATAAACAGTGTGTATGCCCGTGACAGCGGTTTTCTCGACATCGTAGCCGACAATATCAAGTCTGTAGTGACCGGAGAAAAGGATACAGGCTCCGAGATCATGCGGATAAGAAAGAGGCTGTCAGAGATCGAGAAAGCAAGGGACGATATGATACACCTTGTGACAAGCGGTGCGGTAGACGTGGATGCACTGGATAAGGAGTTTGAAAACCTCAATCAAGAGGAAGAATCGCTGAAGGCAGAGCTTGCCGGTCTCGAAGCCAAAACGGAAACTACCGATGAGCAAAAATACACGCTGATGGCTATAGGCGAGGAACTGAGCAAGCACGGAGAACGGCTTGAAGAATATGACGATGTGACCGTGAGGAAAACAATTGAATGCATAAGAGTAATGTCCAAGACCGAGATCAACATCATATTCAAGGGCGGGTTCGAGGTGATAGCGGAGGTGGAGAAATAAGGGGCTGCAAAACGGGCGGCTCAGAGCGATTCTGAGCCGCTTTTGTTTTTCAGAGGGTAGTTTGACGAGAAAACGCGCAGGAAGCCGCCAGAGGGCATTTCTGTGCGTTTGTGGGCATTTACAGGAGGTATGCAGAATGATGATAAGCAGAGTAACCTTTTTGAAATTTATCAGTATGGTGATAGACAGCGTGGATACCTGGAGGGCAAAGCTGGCTAAGTGTGATGTGCTGACGCCGCGGGAAAAAGACGAGATCATTAAGGGCAATGTCGCTGTGAACGATACTATCACCATGCTTGAAGCCGTGACCGGTGACAGATACGGAGTGATCCGTGATTATGTGTTCGAGCGTGACAAGAACGGCGAGTTTTTCTTTGCCATTTCCACTCCGCACAGGGAGTCGGCGGTGGTTATCGATTCGCCGAAGGTGTTGTATGAGTATCTTCTTGATGAGAGCAAGGCATAATAATTCACCTCAAAGCAGCGTCATTTGCAACGTTACTTTGAGGTGAGAGTTACATATCACTTATCAATACGTTCGATCTTGCAGGTGTGCTCCTTGGTCTTGGAATTGTAATTGATACCCACGAGCAGTATCTCACCATAGTAATCGGCAAGGACTGCGGGATAGTCATTACGCTTGATCTGATCTATCGCTGAATCGGCACTCTCGTCCCATTTTAGTTCAACTACAAGAGCAGGGAGCGCTGTATCCGATTTTGGCAGATAAACCACATCTGCAAGACCGCTCCCGCTTGGAAGCTCCTCGACCTTCATGTATCGGTCAACGCAAATGATATATGCGAATTTGACCGCATACCTCAGAGACTGCTCATTGTTATAATACATCGGGGCATAATTCGTTGCACGGACATTCTTGATAGCCTCTGCAACAGCATCTCCGTCACCGGCAAGAGTGTCATTCAACAGCTTTTCAGATCTAATGATAAGGTCAGACAGTTTTGAATACTGCGGTTCCTCCAGCAGCTCGTTAAACTCAAGCCTGACTTCCTCATTCGGGATACGGACACGCTTTGTCGCCTTATCATAGGCAAGATATCCGAGATGAGTAAGAAGGGTCAGGACATCGTCCTCTGTATTAAAGGTGTGGAAATCATTGTTGAATCTCGATGTGTTGACCTTCAGCTGTTCGCCTGCGATGAGCTTAAGAATATCCGCTCCCAGGTCGCTGGGCTGACCGTTATACTTTTTGATGTTGATATTGATGAAAGAAATAAGCGGGTCAGCAACTGATGTGCGTTTCCAATAGGATTCAAACTCGCCGCTTTTTATAGCCATCATGACCGAGAATGGATTATACACCGACTCGGCACCGGGGAATGAATATCCGTCATACCAACGCTTGGCTTCGGAAAAATCCATATGATATTTTTCACAGAGTCTCCTGACCTCGTCCTCATTAAAGCCGGTATATGGGGCAAATCTTTGTGGGTCGAGAATGGTGAACTCTCTGAAATCGGATACCGCAGACTGTGTGCCGTCCTTTTTGATTGGAAGGATACCGGTCATATAGACTGCTGCAAAGGTATCTGTAGTGGAGACCGTTCCCTTGAAGATAGACTTCAGGAAACCAAGATACTTTTTGGAGACTTGCGCCTCTTCCCTTATGGGTGCGTCCCATTCATCGATTATCATTACAAACTTTCTGCCTGTCAGCTCAACAGCATTAAAGAGCGTTTTTGAAAAGCTCTGATCAACAGCCAGTTTTGGATACTGCAAAAGAAGCTCATCGGTGACCTTCCTCTGGATCAGCTCACCGATCTCCATTTCTGACTTTTCCTGCATAAGCTGGGAAACGTCGATGCAGATGACCTGATACTTGTTTATATGCTCTTCATAGCTTTTAAGAGTGCTGGCTTCATATCCTGCGAACAGCTTATGCGAGTCACAGGTATGGTCATAATATGCACACAGGGTCTTTGCCGTATATGATTTACCGAACCTGCGAGGACGGCTTACGCATATAAGCTTATCGGTGGTATTGATACACTGATTTATAAGTCCGATGATACCGGTCTTGTCAACATATTCATTTGATATTACTTCCTTAAATCCGCTGTTACCCGGATCAAGATACATTCCCATAGGCTCACCTCCGTGATGATGTTAAAGGGATAAATGCTTTTCTCTATTATAACTCATAACGAGCTCTTTTTCAAGTGGTTTGAACAAGGTTTTTGAAAACGGTCTGAACTGCGACAAATGCATTGCAAATCGAGTCTAACATTGCAAAATCAGGCCCCGAAAATCACAGATTTTTAATCCGTTTTTGCAGTCTTGCAAAGAGCAGAAACGACGGAATGCAGGGCATTTCAGCGGTCAAGAGTGCAAAAAAGCTAAGATTGCAAGGGGTATGAGCAGAAAGCCCCTCATTTATCCAATCTTCGCAGGTACCGAGTCACCCGTATCACCCTTTTTATATATGCCCTGTGATACGAGTCCGCTTATCATAGCAAGTGCGGCCTCCTGTCCTTCGGGATTGAGCTCACGGAACATCTCCAAAGCCTTTCTCTCGGTCTCTGTGTGTTCGTATAGCATTTCTATCGGGTGTGCATTGTCAGTAAGGCCTAGAAGATAATCCGCAGATACATCGAGCATCCTTGCTGCTCCTGCGACAGCTTCTCCCTTGGGAGTCGTTCCGTTTTTGGCAAATGCGGAAATATTGGATTTAGAGCAGCCGAGACAGTCAGCTGCCGTCTGGCTCATAGGCGAGATATTCCTTTCTTTACATATAGCTTCGTAGCGTTCAAAAAAAGTCATAATTAGATCCTTTCCTGCCGCCGAGCAAAAAAGTTCAAAAAATTTGACTAAACCACTTGACAAGATAAATTATTTGTACTATAATAGTGATAAGAGTTAAATTACTTTCACTGATTGGCGGCAAAACAATCGGTGTTCTTTGTTGGATATCGTATTCCTGTACCTATATGATACCATAAAAGTTAAAGAAATTCAACTCCATTTCAAAATTTTTTCACGGAGGTAAGAAAATGGTCGAACAATGGGCAGCAGAGGTCGTTGCAAAGCTGCGAATGGCGGGCATGACCCAAAAGGAGTTTGCAAGACAATGCGGCTATTCTGAGGAATATCTGTCGCAGGTACTGCGAGGGAAAAAGGATACGCCAAAGTCAAAGAGAGTTATTTCGGAACAGCTTGAAAAGCTGACTGCTGATAATACAACAAGATTGACCATATGAAAAGCCCTACACCAGAACACGCCGTATATGAATACTATTCAAGCGTTCAGGAAAAGGAAGTCGAATGGCTCTGGTATCCGTATATCCCATACGGTAAGCTGACACTTCTTCAGGGCGACCCCGGTGAAGGCAAATCGACCTTTATGGTCAACGTAGCCGCTGTAATAACCCGAGGCGGCACACTTCCAGACGGCTTTGAGATAAACGAGCCGCAGAACGTGATCTACCAATGCACTGAGGACGATATTTCCGATACGGTAAAGCCAAGACTTCTGGCTGCAGGTGCCGACTGCTCGAAAATCGCTTACATAATAGATGACGAGATGGCTGTGACCCTTGATGATGAAAGGATAGAGGAAACTATCCGTCAGACCGGTGCAAGGCTCCTTATACTTGACCCGATCCAGTCCTTTCTTGTTCAGGACGGAGATATGCTCCTTGTGGGAAGGATGCGATCTACCCTCGGAAAGCTGTCTAAGATGGCTGCCAGATATAAATGTGCGGTTGTACTCATAGGTCATATGAATAAAGGCAGCGGCAGCAAGGATCTGTACCGTGGGCTTGGCAGTATCGATATCGCTGCTATTGCAAGAAGTGGGCTTATGATAAAAAGCGATGAAAGTGAGCCGAGCCTGCGGTATATGATACCTATCAAGTCAAGCCTTGCGTTTCAGGGCTCTGCCATATCCTTCTGCTTCAACAAAAATGACGGCTTCCGCTGGAAGGGCGTTTGCAGATACAAGCAGGAGAAGGCTCCGTCATCATCGGACAGCCTGGGGATATATAAGCTGGAGGCTGCCTGCGATGCGATACACGAGATACTGTCCAAAGGTGATGCATTAGGTTCGGAGATCGTATCGTCCCTTGTAACTGCCGGAATATCCAAGCGAACTGTGTATTCGGCGAAAAAGAAGCTGAGTATCAATTCCTACAGAAAGAACGGCTCATGGTTCTGGCGGCTCCCGGGCAGGAAAGAAAGTGATCAGAATGAATAAGAAATACAAGGCAGGCGGCTATGTCAAGCTGGCAAAGCTTTGGGAACGGGCTGAAAAAGAAGCAAAGGAATACCATTTTGGGTATTACAAGGACAAATTCTCCGATGACGGAGAAATAGATCTGATAGACGTATATGTGGATATCACCGGAAGCAAAAGCATTGCAGACAGACCCGAAATGCTCCGCCTGCTTTCCGACTGTATGTCCGGACGGATAAACTGCATAGCTTCACAGACAAGAGCCTACCTTGCGGCAAACACCGAGCATTTCTGCTACCTGATAAAGTTCATATTCGAGCTGGATCACAGAGTGGATATCATTACCGAGGATATATCATATAATATCGACACCATTGCTGATGATGACGGCCAGAGGGCAGCATTATATAAGATGGCAAATGATATCGTGGGGCTCAAGCCCGAAAAGTATGAACGCTGGGAAAAGAGCATAATCAACGCAATGAGCAAGCTGAACAGAGAATAGACAGGAGGTTTGAGAAAATGGATACCATACCCTTTGCTGAGGAAGAACACTGGACTCCGCAGGACGCTGACAAGGAATACCTGCGCAATTACATAAGAGAGAGGGTCAGAAAATCAAGAGTCGGAGATAATGTTATCTTCATTCCGGCTAACCCCACTCCGTCTATGAACGACCCAAAGGAGATGCGTGTGGCTGTTTATGCGAGAGTCAGCACCAAAAGTACCGAACAGGTATCTTCTATCGAAAACCAGACCAAGTATTACACAGAGAAGGTCGAGAAAACTCCTAACTGGAGCCTGTTCAAAATATACAGTGATGAGGGCAAGTCAGGGACCTCTACCAAAAAGCGAACAGAGTTCCGCAGGATGCTAAAGGACGCTTCAGAAGGTAAATTCGATCTGATACTCTGTGCAAGCGTATCGAGGTTTGCAAGAGAGGTCTCCACCGCCGTAGAGGAAGTCAAAAGGCTCCGCTACACCGACCCGCATCACCCGATAGGCGTATACTTTGAAACAGAGAACATCTACACCCTTGAGCCTGATTACAAGCAAGCATTCAATATACACGCAATGCTGGCTGAATGGGAGTCAGACACCAAGAGCCGAAGGATGATACTCTCCTATGACCAGCGGATATGTACGGGACAGTATCAGGTGGTGGATCTGTTCGGCTACAGGCACACCCGTGACGGTGACCTCATAATAAAGCCAGATGAGGCCAAGACTGTCAGATTTATCTATCTTGCATACATATTCGGCTATAGCTGCGCGGAGATAGCCGAGATACTCACAGAGAAAAACCGAAGGACCCCAAACGGAAAGTCTGACTGGACCGCAGGCAAGGTATGGAGCATAATGGGTAACGAGCGCAGGCACGGCGACCTCCATGCCCGCAAGACGGTTGTACTTGATTATTCCAAACAGATCGTAGTGAAGAATAACAAGATAAGGGATTCTGCTTATGTTCCGGGGCATCACAAGGGCATAGTGTCTCCGGAGATCGCAAAGGCAGTAAAGCTGGTGTCCCAAAGCGGCAGCTCAGTGAACGGAGTTCCCGAGACAGCGGTAATTACCAAAGGCATTCTCAAAGGTTTCATAAGCATTTGTCCTGCCTGGCAGGGAGTAAGCATAGATATGCTTGAAAATATCTGCTCTGAATATTATACGGAAGATGATATGGAATACGATGATGAGACCTGCATAGATATGCCGTCGGGAGCATTTTTCATCTGCGGAAGCACTCCAACGCTGTCCGTGACCAAATCGAGGATATCATTCAACTCAGCCTGCCGTGATAGATTCGATAGTGATTATGTGGAACTGCTCTATCATCCTTTCCTCGATATGCTTGCGGTACGGGGCTGCAGCGGTAATGAACCGAATGCGATATATATCAATAAGCTGCACAGTCTTACCGGAAGGGGCTTTGCAGGCATCATATATGAAAAGCTCGGTATCCAGGGCTCGCCAAAATGCAGGTTTAAGGGCATAACAAGAAGCCGTGGTAATGAAAATATTCTGTTTTTCATGATGAATGAGGTACAGCTGGTCAGCGGCGGCCGCAGAGATATGAGAAGCTCAGTTCCGATGCCGCAGAAAAGTGCATCGATCACCGTCATCCGTGACAGATTATTAAAGGATATATCCGAATCTGATATACTAGAGAGAAAAACTGTCATCGACAATCCGATGATAGGCCACATTCCCTGCAAGTCGGAAGTAATAGATGAGCTGGACAGCCTGCTCTTATCAATGTAGTTTAGGAGGACACTAAAATGAGCAACGATAATACGACCGCCGTTCAAGGCTATACTGCCAAAGAGGAAGAACTGATAAAGCAGCTTGTACAGTCAAGACTTGCGAGAAACGAGACCCTTGAATACGAGGATCTTGACGGATACGAGATCCCTCCCCGCACACAGTTTTCCATGCTCAAAAAGCCTGCCGTTACTATAAAGTACGGAAAGATGAAATTCAACATGGCATCGGTAAGGCTTTTTGAAGGGGTAATAAATGTTCTTGTCGGCGCCGACAGCATCAAAAAAAGGCTTATAGTCATTCCATGCAAAGAGGAAGAAAGTGCCTCTGTGGAATGGGCAAGGATGAGCAGCAAGGGTGTTTGGACAAACAAAGAAATAGGCTCCCTGGAATACATAGACAAGATATTTGATATGATGGGCTGGAAACGGGAATGCAGATACAAGGCTCTCGGCAGGATCGTGGATTCCGTCCGTGGGCTGGCACTCCGCTTTGATCTGGAAGAAGCCATTATGTTCAACGGAACAATGGCAGAATACACCGACCCCAAGACCGGAGAGGTAAAGAAAAAGCAGATAATCTATTATCCTGATATGTATAAAGGCCATATTGGAAAGGCATACAGCGATTATGTGGGTGAACAAACAAGTACCTATGATGATCTCAGCGGTTATTCGGGAAACATCTACAGCAACGGGACCTCACAGGTCATCATGCAGGGAGATCAAACAATGATCAGTGATGCAGGAGGTGCAAGGACATGAGTGAAAATAACATATACATTCCTGAACACCTTGAGCTTGTTATATACAGCTGGCGCGGAGCTTTAGGCATCGGAAAAGATGCTATAAAGCTACTGAATATGCCTCAGTTTGTCTCGCTGAGAGTGAATCCTAAACTGCGTTCCATAGCTATCATTCCTTGCGGCAGACATGATCCAATGTCATTTGAAGTGCCTGCAAGACTGTTTGTAGATCACAGATGCACTTTTCGCATATACAGCAAGGACTTCAAGAACTGGATCAGAACCATAGGCGGAATCGATGATAAAAAGACCTATATCGTTGACGGCAGGTACTCAGAGAAAAGTAATCTTGTCTATTTTCCAATAGGTGAAGGAAAGATCAGAGAGTTATACGAAAAACCAGCCGGATATTCAGACAGAATGTCATCTTGACTTGAGTATGCACAGTATAGTATAATAAATAACAGAGGGTGGAAAATATGACCGTGATAGACCTGTTTTACAATGTTGACCGAAATGCGCTGTGCTATAAGTATCTTGACTTATGCAGGGACATACCAAAGCACAAATATCCCGATGCAGCGGAATGCTTATCTCATTTTATAGACAAGCTGCTAAGGGATAATTATGAGGTGCCTCTGAATAACAAGCTCATTCTGTGCCACACAACATATGAACGATTTGACGGCGAACCATATCCGTCAACGGCAGTATATACCAAAGAGGATATAGAGAAATGCTTCCTTCCCATAGAGTGCTATGACAGCTTCGAGGGGAGAGAAATCGACTCTATTACCGATGATGAGGCAGAACTGATATACAAGACTTTTGAAAAGCTGATAGAAAAGCGTGAAAAAATAACCGATCCTTCCGTGAACAGCTTTCCCGGGCGTGTCAACGGTTACGATTATATCTTTACCGACTGGTCTGAAATACTTGGATATACCGTGCCGAGCTATATCACAACTGATGAAGAAATGCTGATCTATGCCGCAGCAATACTCCACGAAATGACTTTCTTTGGACTTGATGAGTCGGTCAAGAAAAAGAAGCTGGATGACCTTACAAAGAGTCTCGAAGAAGCAGACCGCATGAGAAAGCTGCCTGTTGAGGAACAGAACGGATATTTCAAATCGTATGACGAAGTATTTGGCGACCTGGGTCTTAAAGATGAAAGAACGGATGAGCAGAAAGCTGTAGATGAGAGAAAACGCAGGCGAAATATTGCTCTGAGTGAGCTTTCACAGTACAGAGAGGTCAAAAGAACCTATATGGATCTTATAATAGGACCTATGATCGAGTTGTCCATCAGCGGTGATCTGTACGAAGAATTCAGCAAGAAATGCAAGGCTATGAATGTGACACCCGAAACGATGATACAGGCTTTCCTGCATTTTTGTGCCGAACCCGAACTCAAAGACCAGGCAGCCCAAATGATAAAAGAGTGGCAGAAACATGAGAACAGCGATACTGAATAATATCAGTACCGCCCGATACAGAAGATATGGACATTCACAACAAAGAAACCTTCACCCAATTCAAAGAACTTAATCCGCTGGAATTCTCCGAAAGGCGAATGCAGCTTGCAGAGAACGACTTTTACCGCCCAAGACATGGACTTGTGTCCGATGAATATGTTGAATACGTCTTATGGGCAGAGGGCACACCTGCGAGGCATGAGCAGTTCGGAGAGTTTTTGCTGCCGACAATAAAAGCAAATGGCTGGCGCTCACTGCTCGAAGTTGGCTGCGGCGAGGCGGTGCTTTTATCGAGGTATCTATATGACAGGCTCTGTAATGATGTTAGCATTACCGCCGTCGACCAAAGCGAGATAACTTGCAGACATCCAAAAATCAGACTCATGCAGAAAACATTTACCGGTGCAGAAGATCTGACAGGGTATGATGCAGTCATAGCGCTTGAACCGTGCGAAGCGGCGGAGCTTATAGTGAAGGCTTGTACCGAGCAGAATGTTCCGTACTGCGTTGTTTTATGCGGTGTTCCTCACAGGCGGCTGACAGGAGAACTTGATGAAGATGCCTACGGCTGGTACGCCTATCTGATATCCACCTACCCCGACTGCGGGTTCAGGATATGGAAAAACGGCAGGTTTTCATCGGGGTGCATTTATTCCAAGCAAGACTTTGATAAAAAAGATGTTTCTGAATGTTAACTTTTTGTCCGGATATCCTGCACGGCAATGTGGTAAGATGTGTTGATAAGCACAGAGGCTAAGTGCAGGGATCGAGGTGAGAAACGCAGAAGGATGCAGGCTGGACCTTCCCCACACACGACAAAAGCTTTGATTAAACGAGAAATAGGATCAAGAAGAAATGAGGTCAATATGCAGGATTCCGACAAGAAAAATGAGTACAGAGAATTCATAGTATCCGATATCCATATCCTTGAAAATTTTACCGATATCGAAATATGCTGCGAAGATGATCTGTATGATGCACACAGCGAAATGGATCAAATGCTTGACGATATGGACGAGGAAGATATCGCTGATTTCTGTATGAATTATTATCAGTAAGAAGAAATCAAAAACGGCTTACAGAGCGATCTGTAAGCCGTTGATTATTTGATTATGAAAAGAAAGGAAAATATGATTTATATAAAAAAGCCCGTAAAATCGGGGTTTCAGTTGGTCATCTAAAATGTCGCTTAGTGGTACGTTGCCGTAGCAAGCATTGCAGCCGAAACAGCCAGCATACCTGCGGCAGGTATTAACTTTTTGCGATTATTTTTCTTCGTATTTGCCATAATCATTACCCTTTCATCATATTTACTCAACACGAACAGCCGAGCCGCCGTAAAGCCCTCACCTTTGGCTGTTCTGAATTCAATTACCTTATGGTGTTATTATATACCATTTAGCTCTATTTGTCAAGAAAGATTTGTAAATTTTCGTGCCTGTCTTAATAAGTTTAGTGAAAGTAACAAATTGAAGCCCCATATTTTTATCTTTTCGTCAAATAAAGTTGTTTAATCATTTAACCCTTTTAAAATCTGTATTTAATGCCCTTTTTTGTTCAATTTTTAAAGTAATTATTTCATAATAAAGCTGTGTACTGTGTTGAAAATAGGCAAAATTATTAACAAATATCGTGGGTAAGCACAGTGTTAACAAATATGAAAACCCCGAGAGCTGCCACTCTCGGGGTTTTCGTTTGCGTGTCCTTATGAACATAACATCATTCTGGATTTCCACATATATTATACACCATTTCTGTTATTTTGTCAATAGCATTTATAAATATTTATATGAAAAGCTCAAGAGTCGCACCTCTTGAGCTTTTCGATTTTTTGATTCACAACGAAATTTGATATCGTTCTTCGTTTGAATATATTATACACCATAACTCCGATTTTGTCAATAGCCGTTGACGATAAATTAAAAATATGGTATAATATAAACATTATCGGTTCCTCCGATGGAAAGGAGGGATTTGCAATGTTACATTTGGTATCTTTTATATTGTCCATCGTGGCGAGTGTAATTGGTAATTACATAAGCAAGTGGCTGGATGAGCACAATGACAAGGACCGATAACAGCCCAAATGAAAAGCTCAAGAGTCGCCGCTCTTGAGCTTTTCGACTTTTAAGATTCACAACGAAATTTGGTATCTTTTTTCGTTTGAATATATTATACACCATTTCTGTTATTTTGTCAATAGCATTTTTTATTCTTATCCGCATACTTCTTTCTGGTCTCGTCGATCTTAGAGTACGCTTTCTTGAAGGCTTCCACCACCGCGGCGTCGAACTGGGTGCCGCTGCCCTTGACTATCTCGTCATAAGCACGCTGCTCGTCCCAGGCTTCCTTGTAGCTTCTCTTGCTGGTAAGAGCGTCGTAAACGTCTGCGACTGCAACTATCCTGCCCTCTATTGAGATATCCTCGCCCGTCTTGCCGTCGGGATATCCCTTGCCGTCGTACCTTTCGTGGTGGTCGAGAGCTATGGTCCTTGCCAGGTGCATGATGTCGCCCTCCACATTTTCAAGCAGCTCGCCGCCGTATGAGGAATGCTTTTTTATCTCCGCAAATTCCTCGTCGGTGAGCCTTGCAGGCTTTTCAAGTATCGCCGAGGGTATCAGCAGCTTGCCGATATCGTGCATGGTCGAGGCAAGCCTTACGTTCTCTATCTCCTCGTCACTGAGTCCCATTTCGCCGGCAAGTATCCTCGAATACTCCGCAACACGCTTGATATGCTGCCCTGTCTGTCCCGACTTATTCTCGGTTATCTCCGCAAAGGATATTATCATTTCCTCCTGTATCCTGGTGGTCAGGTCGGCTTTCTCCTGCAGATAAGCGCCGTATTCAAACAGGCAGGCAAAAAGCCTTGCCAGCAAAAATGCGGTGGTCGCAACTATGGGGTCATACACCACCAGCACCCACAGCGGCAGAGATATTTTTCTCATTTTCTTTGCGACTTCCATAGTAAAAGGCTGCTCGCCGTTTATCATCTGGGTCAGCAGATTTTCAAAGAACCTTATAAATATCAGCACCACCGACACTGTGATCACTGACATAAAGCCTGCTATCATCGCCCTGTACTTTTCTGGCAGAGCGTCAAGCGCCGCTGCGTCCTCCAGCATCTCATACAGACTGCCGTTAAACTCGGCGGTAAATTCCTGCTTCACCTTATCGCTGAAAAACATAGCTATGGTGATCACCGTCATAAAGCATATAATCACTACCGATAATACTCTTACCACCTTGCAGACCGTTCTCAGCGCCTTGCACAGCTTGGTTATTTTGGTTTTCGTTTCTTCCATGCAGATATCCTCGTTTCTTTATTACTGTAAATGAGCGCTTTTGCCGTGTTAGCTCATTCATGCTCTAAACAATGTGCAGCAGATATTCAATATAAAATGCTGTGACCTTGCATTTTTCTATTTCTGATAAGAATTTTTTATAGAAACTAAGATCTCGGGTATGTATATCAGGTCGATCTCGAAGTCGTCAAAGCTTATGCCGCTCCCCCGTTAAAATTTCGGGGAGACTCACCGGTGATATTACTTATAAGGATTTTCCTTATTATAAGGTATATTCGCAGGCTTGTTGTACTCGATATCGTTGACACCGAGATATGTGAGTGTATCAAACAGCGCCTTGCCGTGGTGACCGAATACCACTGCGCCGTGGTGAGGATAGCCCTTTTCGATAAGCACGTATCTGTAGAAGCGTGACATCTCCTTGATAGCGAAAATGCCGATAGTGCCGAATGAACGTGTAGCTACAGGCAGCACCTCGCCCTGCGCCGCATATGATCTCAGCTCAGCATTGGCTGTTGACTGTAAACGGAAGAATGTGATATCGCCTGCCTTGATATCGCCCTCGAGAGTACCTCTTGAGATATCGGGCTCCTTATCGGGCTCAAGGCTGCGGTGCATTATTCTCTGGAACTTCATAACAGGGCTGTTCATTATGCTGCATGAACCGTTGCCGCAGTGGAAGCCCATGAAGGTATCTCTCTGGGTATAATCGAACTTGCCCTCGATATCCTCTCTGTAGATATTTCCGGGGACTGTGTTGTTGATATCCAGCAGGGTAACTATCTCGTCGGATATGCACTCGCCTATGTACTCGCTGAGTGCGCCGTAGATATCTACCTCGCAGGAAACGGGAATGCCCTTAGCGCCCAGTCTGCCGTTAACATAGCAGGGCACAAAGCCGAACTGTGTCTGGAATGAGGGCCAGCACTTGTTGGCAAATGCCACAAATTCTCTCTCGCCCTTGTGCTCCTCTGCCCAGTCAAGCAGTGTGAGCTCATACTGTGCCAGCTTTGGCAGAATGCCCGACATTTTGTTGCCGCTGCCAAGCTCTGCTGCCATTTCATCGACCAGAGCAGCTATCCTTTCGTCGCCTGCGTGCTCGTTAAAAGCTGCAAAAAGGTCAAGCTCCGAGTTCTCCTCTATCTCGACCCCCAGGTCGTAGAGCCTTGCGATAGGTGCGTTGCAGGCAAGAAAATCCTGAGGACGGGGACCAAATGAAATGATTTTCAGGTTCTTCAGACCGATGATAGTTCTTGCGACAGGTATGAACTCATTTATCATATCTGCCACCTCGGGTGCTGTACCAACGGGGTACTCGGGGATATAAGCCCTTACACCACGTAGTTTAAGGTTATAGCTTGCGTTGAGCATACCGCAGTAAGCGTCGCCCCTGTTGTCGATAAGGGCGTCGCCGCAGTCGTCCTCGGCAGCTGCCACGAACATTGCAGGGCCGTCAAAATACTTAGCCAGCAGCGTCTCGGGAGTTTCGGGACCGAAGTTTCCGAGATAGACCACCAGCGCATTACAGCCGGCTTCGTTTATCTCCGAAAGCGCCTTTCTCATATCCTTCTCGTTCTCGATAACTGTAGGACAGACGAAAAGCTCCTCAGCATCGTACTTCTCGCCGTAAGCCTTAGCCACTGCATCTCTGCGGCTTGCCGAAAGGCTCATGGGGAAACAGTCACGGGAAACTGCCGCAAGACCCAGCTTCACACTTGGGATATTTGCTAATTTGTTACTCATAATATATACCTCCTGAAATAAATAATTTTTTCCTATTTTGTAAAAGTGTTCCCTAAACAGGTCGGGGCTGCAATGCGATGATGGGGTGTCTTATCACCATTTTCAATTTTTCGGGAGCGACCCGCCTTGCATCAGATAAATAAATTTCGTGATGAAATCTCTTGTCGGAAATATCGAGAGCGTATCCTTCCCTCTCCATAAACTCATGCATCAGCTGTACCGTAGCAGGCTCGTCATCATAACTGCCGATATGCATACACTGAACGCACAAGCCCTCGTCATAAGTCATAAACTTGACCTTTGAAAAGTCGGTCTTTTTCTTTTCAGCAGCTTCCGATACTGCCCAGTCAAAATCTGTTTTTGAAACAAAATCGGGGAGACGGATAAGGGATATCCACTTGAGATCCTCCTTATGAGAATAGTCAACGCCCGTCATGCCCTCCTGCCACCAGAACCCCTCCAGCGGCGACACAACATAATCAAAATAGCCCTCTATCCGGCGGCTCCCCTTTTTACTCATCTTAATTGTGAATGCTATGCCGTAAAGCAGCCCTATCGCCTGCTTATAAGCGCCGTCCTCAGCATTCGGGTCGCCTTGCCCTCTCACGGCGATATAATTCATCGGCGGCACAGTAATGATCGTCGGCGTCTTTGGCGGCATATAGTATTCTTTATACTCTTTTTTATAATCAAAAGCCATAATTAAGGCAACACCGTACAACCATTGTACGTCAGATGCGTAGTCAGATTTTTCGTCAGAATGCATAAAGTTGACGCAGGCTTGCTGGCGCAAGTCAAGGAAACTTTGTGTATTATGACGGAAAATATGCAAGCAGATGGCGTGCAAAGGCGTTAGCCGGTGGTTGTGCGGTGTTGCCTTAATATCCTTATCTGAACTACTTTGTCTGTCTTTTAAACAGCACAAAAAAATATATTTCACTTACAGTGTATTATATCACAACAGACAAATTCCGTCAATACGGCTGCAATAAATATTTTTTTAAGAATGAGAAAATTTTCAGCCGCCCCAGCTCCCGTGGGGTGATATCACATAAGAGCTGCCCGATCTGCCGCACATCAGGCAAATGAGAAAAAACCGCTTATTTATAAAATTTAAGTTATTTTCAGGTAAAATTTAAAGTAGCTTTAAGTTTGACAGGTTACAATATGATCACAGTAAAGAAAACAACACCCCAAAGCTAAACAGGAGCGATATATATGACAGACCACAGAAAAGTAGACCTTACAAAAAATTTAGCAGCCATAGTTTTATCAATGGCAATGCTGGGCATGGTATCACTGCCTGCCGCAGCGTCGGCTCTTCCCGATGACAGCAGCACGGCTCTGGTCACACTCAGCGAGAGTCAGCCAGGCGCAGATACAGCCGCTGACACAGAATAAACAGGATAACACCTCATTACACTATCCCTTTTTTCATGTGCGATACTCCCCTTTCGCACAGGCGCACCCTTTCAGGGGGACGGCATATACTTCACCAACAACATATAATACCACCCTCTGAAAGGACACCGCGCCGATATCAAAAAGCTTAAAAGATTTTTTTATGATAAAACCTTCCTTATAAATAAAAACGTTCTCACGTTTCGTCCCGTGAGAACGTTTTTATTTGTTTTTGAATATCAGTTTTCTGCCGTATCTATCGGTCTGCCGCAGAATTCAGCCATTGCTCTGAGCTTTTCCATAGTGGCGGTGAACTGCTCGGGGGTCAGTGACTGTGCGCCGTCGCTCCATGCGTGCTGGGGGTCGATGTGCACCTCTATCTCCAGAGCGTCGCAGCCCACTGCTATAGCGCCCAGTGCGCAGGGCTCGATAAGTGAAGCTACGCCTGTGGCATGGCTGGGGTCAACGGTTATGGGCAGGTGGGTCTTTTGCTTTAAAAGCGGCACGCTGGCAAGATCAAGCACGTTTCTTGTGGCGGTCTCATAGGTCCTTATGCCCCTTTCGCAGAGAATGACCTTGGTATTGCCCTCGGACATTATATACTCTGCCGACATAAGCAGCTCCTGCAAGGTTCCCGAAAGACCTCTTTTCAAGAGCACGGGCTTGTCGCAGCGGCCCAGAGCTTTAAGCAGGGTGAAGTTCTGTGAGTTTCTTGCTCCCACCTGAATGATATCAACGTCCTCGAATAGATCAAGGTCCGAAAGGTCCATGACCTCGGTGACGATGGGCAGACCTGTTTCCTCCCTCGCTTTTTTAAGGATATCTATGCCCTCCTTGCCAAGACCCTGGAAAGCGTAGGGCGAGGTCCTGGGCTTGAATGCGCCGCCCCTTAACATGGTAGCGCCTGCTTCCTTAACGGCGATGGCAGTTTTAATGGTCTGCTCCTCTGTCTCAACAGAGCAGGGTCCTGCGATGACGTTTAGAGCGCCGCCGCCTATTTTTCTGCCCCTTACCTCTATAACGGTATTATCGGGGTGGAAGCGCCTGTTTGCGTTCTTGTAGGGCTCCTGAACTCTTTTTACAGCCTCAACTATCTTCTGCGACTGCACCGACTCGATATCAATACCCGTAGTATCGCCGATAAGACCGATTATTTTTGAATGCACGCCCTCCACCAGATTTGTTTTTACATCAAACCTGGTGAGCCAGTCCATAAGGTCATTGACCTGAGTTTTTGTTGCGCCGTCCTTGAGAATGATAACCATTTTACATTACCTCCGTATAATTTTAAGCATAAAAAAAGCCGCCCCTTCGCATGGTACGAAGAAACGGTCTGACATCAGAACAAGATAAGTTTTAAGCCTGCTTTCAGCTGATACCCTTGTTACCGTCTTTCTTCATACCACGACAAATAAACTCGAAGCCATAAAAATAGCTCAAGCTAAAGAAGAAGTATGTAAAGACTGCAAAGGTACTTAACATAAGCATGACTTTTTATCCTTTCCTGAAAATTTCTGTAATAAATTATACTCCTTCGCTATGAAAATGTCAAGACGATTTTTTTGATTTAATATTTTTTTTACAAATAAAGGGTATTTTTTCAGAGGGTGAATAACTGTTAAAAAAACGTCCAGAATAAACCCAAAGGACTTATGCAGCCGATAGCATAGGTTTTGATAAAACTTTTTATCGGGGAAAGGACAAGAAATAATATGAGCAATTTTTTATCTGAAACAAGGCTTGGCAAAAGGCTGGGAGCAAAGGGGCTTTACATCACCATGGGAGCTTGCCTTATAGCTCTTGCAGGGGCAGGTGCAGCAGCCTATAACAAGGCGGTATCCGATATGACCGACAGCATAGTTATCGAAGAGCCCAGAACGGTACAGCAGGCTGACAACAAGGCTGATGATGTACCCAAGAGCAATGATACCTCCTCATCAAAGGCTGAGACCGACAGCAGCTCAAAGGCTGATGAGTCGTCAAAAATTTCAGATGATATCAAGACCCAGCCCAATGTTATGCCTGTAAACGGCGATATCATCAACCCCTTCTCAAACGGCGAGCTGGTAAAGGACGAGACCCTTGGCGTGTGGAAAACCCACGACGGTGTTGACATCAAGGCTGATGTGGGCACTCAGGTAAAGGCTATGAACAAGGGCAGGGTGCTTGAGGTGAAAAATGACCCTCTCTGGGGCAACTGCATAGTTATCGACCACGGCAGCGGTCTGGTGGGCTATTACTACAGTCTTTCAAAGGCGATGAACGTAACCGAGGGCGACCAGGTGAATGCAGGTGATGTGATAGGTGCGGTAGGCGACACCGCCGAGTGCGAAGCAGGCGAGCTCTCACACCTGCACTTCGGGCTGAAGAAAAACGGTCAGTGGATAGACCCGCTGGAGTTCATCGGACTTGATTTCACAAAATAGAGGCAAGAGGCAAGAAGCAAGAGGCAAGATACGTTTTGCCGCAGTTTTATTAAGAACTCCCCCTATTTTCAAATACCCCCATAATAAAAATGGCTGTACTTATCGCGTACAGCCATTTTTATGTTTTATAATTAGTTATTCATCATCGCTGCCGCCGTCGCTCCAGTAAGCGAAAACGGGGGTGCCGTAGTCGCAGTTTTCGTAGATATACTGCGCCTTGTCATAAGGCATATTTATACAGCCGTGGGAGCCCCATGTTGACGACTTGTACTTCTCGCCGCCAAACACACCGTTCTGCCATGAAGCGTCGTGGAAGCCTATGCTTATGGTGCTTATATTGTTCCAGTATTCAACATACGAAGCGTAGGACTGACCGTCCGAGCTGCCCACAAGGGTCTTGCCCCTTTCCTTTATCCACAGCTTGTATACTCCGCCGGGGGTATTCCTCGACTCGCTGGGATAGCCCGAAACGATGTCGCTTTCCATTTTGACCTCGCCGTCCTCATAATACCACACATGCTGGGCTGAAAGGTCGACCTCAAAATAGGTGTCGCCGTAATCCTTATCGGCAGTTCTCCACGAGGGGTCGCAGGTGTAGCTGTACTGTGAGTCGGGATTTACATAGTAGATAGGCTCAGTGTCCACCGACTCGCAGTCCTCGATATGGCGGCAGATGAAGTTGCGCATTTCCTCCTGGTCCAGCCACCAGCCGTAGCAGCCCTGTCCCTGGGGTATGGTTATAGTGCCCCTGTTGGTGGTCTTGAAGGTCCTGTCTTTGCCGAAGGTGTCATACTTGTCCGCCAGCGTCTCCACATAAGCCATAGCCTTATCCTTGTCAACGCTGAACCTTTCAACAGGGCTGTCGGGGTTGACCTCTACCCAGTCCATGATGGTGCTGCCGTCAAGGGTCTCCTCGGCATAGCCGAAGTCAAAGGTTATATGCATACTGTGGAGATTATTCAGCTTCTCGCAGTCCTCATAAAGCTCCTCGGCGGTCACTCTTGCTTTCTCATAGCAGTTGACTCCGCCCACGCTTATATCAAAGTGACCCTCGTCCAGCTCGTTCTCAACGAACTCATAGAGCAGCCCTGCCTTGTCGCTGTCCACCTTATCGCCGCCGACCTCGCTGACAACGGTATAGCTGCCGTCGCTCATCTCCTTGATGTAGGCGTCAATGGGGTCGTGGGTCATCTCGCTGTCAACTATCTTGTGTTTGAGTATAGCCTCCAGCTGGTCCTTATTATAAACAAAGGGATTTTCGATAGTATACTCCTGCTTATCGAACTTCGAGCTCACCCACTTATAGTGGTCCTGCTGGGAATAATACTCGGTGATAAGCTCCTTATTATTCTCCTTATATCCGATATCAGCCAGGTTTATGGTGATAACCGAGTCGTCCTTTTTAGTAATGGTGATCTTCTCGGGAATGACCGCCTGAGCCTTTATCTCCTCCAGCGCCTGCGACTGTGAAAGACCGCTGACGTTAACGCCGTTTATGTAGGTATTATCAAGGAAAACGCCCTTATATGTATTGAGCCCTGCAAGATAAACTGCGCCGCCGCCCACGGCAGCCACCAGCACTATAGCGACGCATATAGCCACTATAGCCTTTCTAGCTCTTGCCTTCTTCTTTTTCTTTTTGCTTTTAGCCTTGCTGCCCGTCTTAGCCGAAGCCTTAGTGCCCGACCTTTTAGCTCCCGAAGCCGACGGTTTTTTAGCAGTGCGCCCGGCAGGTGACGCCCCTGCTCTCACAGCACCTGCGGCAGCATAGGCATAGTTATCGCTGCCGAAATCGGTAACGCCTGCGCCGACGATATCGCCGCCCGAGCTGTATTCTTTTTCTTTATCAGCAGCAGCCATATTTCTGGCGATAAGTCTTGCCATATCCTCTTTTCTGTTATCCATAAAACGTATGCACTTTCCTTTCAGATCACAGAGGTAAGCTTTAAGGAGCGGCGGCAAATATATCTCTGTCTGACGCAGCCCTTATCGTCTTACTCAAAACCTTGTTCACATCCTTCTCCAAATCGGTGATAACTCACCTATTTTATTATACTACATTTCTCTGCCGATTTCAACGGTATTTTTCATAATTTTTACCTCTGTTTTTTAGTGAAAATAAGGTATAGCAAAAAATGCATAGGGTACTTGGCTTTGCGTAAAATAAATAGTGCCGAGCCATGCCATCTCCTTATCTCACCGCAAAAGAAAAAGCCCTGTAAAAGCGCTTAAATACGCATTTACAAGACTTTTAAAAGTTGGGGCGGAAGGATTCGAACCTTCGGAGTGACGGAGTCAGAGTCCGTTGCCTTACCGCTTGGCGACGCCCCATTATGGTTGGGATAGATGGATTCGAACCATCGAGTGACGGAGTCAAAGTCCGTTGCCTTACCGCTTGGCTATACCCCATCATGATGACCCACATCTATACCCTGTCATCTCTGACAGCTTTATTATTTTACCACAAAAAGCAGAAAAACACAATAGGAGAACGTGTTTATTTACAATTTTATTTCAGTTTATTAATATTTGCACACAATATTGTATAAATGCAGGCACTGCTGCAATTGACCGCTGCTTGGCACTTCTGCTCTGTATTGGAAGAAGTGCTTTATTGGTGCTTTGCGCTGAACCGCTTAACGAACAAAGAAAACACTCATGGATAATAAAAGTATCCGCCTTGCGGTGAAATTTTATATTTCACTGCCGCAGGCGGTACCTTAATTTTCAGCGGCGGCGCTGACAAAGTGTTGGCTGCTAAAAGCTTCTTTACCGCCGCGCTATTTTTTTCTGCCCCTTATTACCGCTTTTACAGCGGCAGCAATTATCATGATAATATCGGTGATCAGGCTGATGACCGCTGCGCCAATGGGCAGTATAAGGCTGAAAGCAGGAGCAGGGTGTCCCGTGACGTCAGGGTCACCGGCGGCAGGCGCCACGATAAGAACATCAAGGGCTATGCCCGCAAGCAGAAAAGCTATGATGATCAGTATCTCAATAATTATTACTTTGACTGCCCTGCCCATCGCCGACCCCTTATCTTACATCTTACTTCTTGCCTCTGATCACCATTTCCACTCCTCAAAGAAGCGCCCTGCCCTGTGCTTAAAGTCGTTGTTTTTGCCTTTAAGATACTCGTTTGCAGATGCCACATATATGAGCAGTATGCCCGCCAGCAGCAGGTATACCCACCAGCTTATCTCTGCTAAGAAGTCCTTCATGATATACAGAGTGAGCCCAACCAGACCGATAGCCGAGGACAAAAACCACCGCTTTCTCTTTGCCATAAAGGAGTAGAGCAGTATCACCAGCGATACGCTGAGCACCAGCAGGGAGTTGAAAAGCGTCTGATTTATCAGCGCATCGAAAAGCAGCAGCACGTAGGCTGTCATGAATACCGCCGAGCTGAACTCCAGCGATGCCTTTTCGTTCTCCTTCCAGATACGCTTTACCGCAAAGCCGAAGGCTGTTATTATCAGCAGTATCACCTTGAAGGACATAACATTGTCGTCCACCACCATAAAGGGTCTGTCCATAAGGGCTATACCCAGCATGGCTGCGGCAACGGTCAGTGCGCCCATGTTTACGGTGCGGCTGTTGTTTTTTCTGTAGAGGTCCGCAAAGAACACTGTCAGCTCCAGCAGCATTATGAAATGGCAGGCTTTGAAAGAGAACATTTCGCCGCTGTTGACTGCCAGGAAGGGGCTGAAAAGCACACCCACCAGCAGGGTATCAAAATGCTTTTTGCCCCCCTCGGTCCTTGAAAAGCCCTTGCCGTAGAATATCCTTGAAAGCAGGGTGAATATGATGCACATGGCGATAGATATCATCACCAGCATATCATTTCTTCTTAAAATATCCTCCTGCAAAGTGCTGGTCATGCCGTATACAGCAGCATATACCGATATAACGGGCATAGCCGACAGTATGTTGTTAAGCGACAGCTGAACTGCCCCGTAGGATATCAGCGCCATAGTCAGTATTATCACCGACGGCAGCGCAGTATCATAAATGCCCGAGGCTGTTATGATAAGAAGCCAGCCTGTGAAAAAGTCAAGGGAATATTTAAGCTGTGCAAAGCGTTTGTCCTCCTTGATGCCTGCGCTGAACATAAAGGATATGCATATAAACAGCACTGCGCATATCATATAGGCATACTTGATATAGTCGCCGTCCAGCTCCCTTTCCATAAATCCGCCTATGTTGTCTGCTATTATGATCATGGGCACAGGCAGCAGCAGCCTTACGGGGAGGGACAGCTTGTGCTCTTTATCAAAGGCAACAACGGCAAGCTGTACCTCGGCAATGGTCATAAGCACCAAGCCGTAGGGTATGGGGGCATCGTCCAGCAGCGATATGGCAGATAATATCATCATCACCGTGAACAAAACATCGCCCCAGAGGTTGCTGACAGGCTTTACATACCTGTATACCAGCGCCAGCGACGCCAGCAGCAGACCGAACACGAAAAGCGTCGTGTTTGGCTCGACCCCTGCATTTTCAAGGGCAGCGCTCACGCCGCCGCAGACTATCAGCATCATTGTGCTCTGCAGCGCCAGCATTATCTTGTTTTTCTTTGATATTCCCAGATATGCAAGCTCTGCCGCATAAAGCAGCGCCACTCCCCAGGAAGAAGTGCTCCAGGAGGCTCTTTCGGATATATCTATCCACAGCACAGGCATTGTTATAATGGCGAAAATTATCCTCATGCCCACATTAACGCCGTCTGCTTTGAATATGAGCATTTTGTTTTTCTTCAAAAGCTCATAGATAAAGGTTGCTGCCATACCCGCAACGGTGAGACCAAGCACAAAGGGGGCGTAATCGCCTACCACCAGTGCGACCTGTATAACCGCAGCCATAAGGGGCACGCACTGGATACACAGCCAGCCTTGGCTCTTGTTCTTTATGCTGATATATGTCAGCTCGCCGATAAACAGCAGGCAGAGCAGCCAGCCGTAGACCGACCACTTCGACTCTCCCGTAAAATCGTCGATAAAGGTAGCTATGAGCAAGACCACGCCCATGACGTAATATGCGACACGAGCCAGCAGCAGCACATTCTCCGCAGGCTTTGAGGACTTATTATTATCTTCCCCAGCCGCCCTGTAGAGAGCCAGCGCCAGCATACCGAATATGTTGGCAAGCAGCACAAACAGCTGCGGCGAGCCTGTGAGCGTAGAGCTGAACTGTGCCAGCAAAAGGGTCACAGAAGCCACCCCCGACCCCAGCGAGAAATAAACGCAAACATCAAAATGGTAGAGCCTTACCGCATTTGAGGTAAACAAAGCGACCACCAGCAATGCCAGCGCAAAGAACAGGAAATGCCCGTCACCCTTGACCGACAGCCACTCGCCGAAAAGCTCAAACCAGCCTGCGGTTATAAAGGCGATAGACGCGAATACCGAGCCCAGTATGTAAAACGCCGCCGAGGTATTTTTTATTTTGAACTTTTTATCAGCCATGCCGCTGAGCCCGAAGAACACAGCTGCCGCAACGGCAATAACTCCAACTCTCGCCCAGCTGCCCAGATATACCCAGATAGCTGTTGAGAATATAAAGCCTGCCAGTATGACAAAGGTAACGCCTATGCCGAAAAGCAGCGCGCCCGAGTCATGCTTTTTAGGCTGGGTAAAGCTGTTGTAGAACTGCGGCTGTGCATAATTGGGCGCAAAGCCGTTTTGCACAGGTGGCGGAGCAAAGCCGTTATCCGCCGGGGGTGGTGTAAATCCGTTATCCGCAGGAGGAGGCGTAAAGCCGCTTTCAGCAGTTTTGGGCTGCTCTGCAAAGGGTGCTTTCTCGGTATCAGCCGCCTTATTCTCTGCAGGCTGTGAGCTTACCCTTAGCTGCTCCGCTTTCTTCTCAGCCTCGGAAGCTGAGGTATTTGGAATATAGCTGAAGCCGCCTGTGGGGCTGTTATCTGCCGCACTTGCAGAGCTGTCCTGAGCAAAGGCACTGCCCTCGGGCTTGGGTATGCTGCTCCACCCACCGCTTTGCTGACCCTGCTCAGCGCCGAACTGCCCGTACTGTGAGCCGAACTGCCCCTGAGCGCCGTAGCCGGGCATATTTTCAACGTTGCCCGTGAACCTCTCGGAGCTGCTTATCCTTCCAGAATTTAAAAGCTGGTCAAGAAAGCGTTCAGCCTTTTTCAGCCTTGAACTCCTTGATATGACCATAGGTATCAGCACCAGCGGTGACAACACCCACAAGACCGCCAGAAGTACCATCTGCCCGACCTCCTTTACTGTTTTATAATTGATATCACTCTGACACACCGCATTATTGATACAGACCGGAAAAAGCGGCGTGCCGTAAAGATGATAAGATAATTCTGTATCAACATATCACAGAGCTTATCATTTATTCTAAGCTTAATAATTTTGAATAAATTATATCATAATAAAATCAAAAAATCAACCGCACAAAAGGTGTTATATTTCTTTTATGGTGTAATTATACACTATTTATGCCATCTTGTCAACAGCATTATAAAAAATTCATCTAATTATCATTTACAGCACAAAAAAATATCTCCCCCCGATGCCAGGGCGGGGAGAGATACACAATTGATCTTTTATTATCAGCTTATCCTGTCCTTTATCTTATCAAGCTTAGACCTGCTGCTTGATACCTCGGATATCTCGACATTAACGTAGTATGCAGGGTTTACTATGTAGCCCTGATATCTTATCTCAAAATGTACATGGTCGCCTGTGGAGAAGCCTGTTGAGCCCATTTTGCCGATGACCTCGCCCTGCTTTACCTTCTGACCCACCTCAACATCTACCTCGGTGAGGTGTCCGTAAAGGGTGATAAAATCGTTGCCGTGGTCTATTATAACATAGTTGCCGTAGCCGCCGCCGCAGCCGCATGAAGCCGTTTTGCCGTAGTCGTGGGTGCAGCTCTCGTTGGTCCTGATGACCGTGCCTGCGTCACTGGCTACTATATCCATGCCGTGGTTGCCCATTATATCCATGCCCTGGTGGTATGAGCCCCACCTTGCGCCAACGCCCGATGTTATGTTATAAGCCCCCGGGGCAGGCCAGCCGAAGGTGTAGGAGGGTTCGTCCTCGCCTATCTCCTCGCCGTTTTTCTCACGCTGCCTTATCCATTTGTGCAGCTCGTCCAGCTTGGCGTCTGCCAGCTCCATAGTAGCAGCCACCTGCTCGTCTCTGCTGGTGGTGCCGCCGGGAGTTTTCAGCACGCTGGAAAGGTCGCTCTCATACTGCGCTTTTTTTAGGTCAAAGGCTTCGTCAGCCTTTTCAAAAGCCTTCTGCTTTATCTCCAGCAGTTTAAGGGTCTCCTCGGTGCTGTGGTAAAGCTCGTCCAGCTCTGCCTTTTTCGCTTCGAGAGTTTTATACTGCTCGTCATAAGCTGCCTGCTTGGCGTCAAGCTGCTCCTGCTTTTCGTCAAGCTGTGCCTGCAGCTTGTACAGGTCGTCTATCATCTTATCATCGTGCTCTGCCACACGCTTGATAAGCTCCATTCTCATAAGCACATCATAAAAGCTGTCCGATTCCAGTATCACCGTAGTATAAGAATCGGTGCCTGCCAGATAAAGCGCCCTGAGCCTTTTTTTCAGTCCCTCAACGCCCTCTGTTATATCGTTCTCAGCCTCTGCCAGCTCACGCTTGTTTGCGCCTATCTCTATCTCCAGGGCGGTCATAGATGCGTTCATCTCATTTATTTCCGCAGTCACGGCATCTATCTTTTTCTGTATCTCCGTCTGGTTGGTCTTTTCGGTCTCTATGCCTTTTTTTGCCGCTTCTATCTGCATCTGTATAAGGCTCTGCTGCCTTGCCAGATCCTTCAGCTTATTGGCATACTCTCCGATATCGCTGCCGATAAGGGGGGTATTGATATCATCGGGATCTCCCAGATCCTCAGCCTCAGACGAGTCATCGCTCTGTGACGAGTCATCGTCCTGAGTGTCCCCGTTATCACCCGTGCCCTCCTGTCCCAACTGGTCTGGCTGGGTATCGTCGGGCGGCACCTCGAAGATATAGTCGCCGTTGTCGTTTACATCTCCCGTATACCAGCTGTTATAGTCGCTCTCATAGCTGTAGCCTGAGTAATCGGTGGTATCGGTGCTCTGGTCATAGCCTGTGGTGTAGCCTGAATTATAATCGCTGTAGCCGTTATCATAGCTGCTGTAGCCCGTATCGTAGCCGCTGTAGCCTGTGTCATAACTGCTGTAGCCCTGACCTGCGTCATAAGTACCGTTGTCGTAATAGCTGTAATTGTCGCTGCTGTAGGTGCTCCACCCCGAGTCATAGTCGGCGGTAGCCACTTTATATCTTAAACCGCTGCCAACCGCTCCTGTGGTCAGCGTGACCGCAGCTGCGCATGACAATATCCTTTTAAAGCTTTTACGCCTCATATACATTACTGCTCCTTAAACATAGTTGGTCGGATCCTGTGCAACGCCGTCAAGTCTTACCTCAAAATGCAGATGGTCTCCTGTTGAATGGCCTGTTGAGCCCACATAGCCCAGCACCTGACCCTGTTCAACATGGTCGCCCACTGATACTATTATGTTCTGCGAATGGCCGTAAAGCGTCCAATAGCCGTTGCCGTGGTCTATTATGCAATACTTGCCGTATCCGCCGCCGCAGCCGCAGGAATAGGTCTTGCCGTAGTCGTGGGGGCAGACATTGTTCACAAATATTACCTCACCCGCTGCGGCAGCGCAGATATTAGCGCCCCTTATTCCGTTAGACCATATGTCTATGCCCTTATGGTAAGCTCCCCATCTCCAGCCGACTCCGTATGAGATGTGATAGAAGCCGGGCACAGGCCATGTAAACTGCGTTTTCTCCGTATATCCATAGGCTGAATTATCCGTACCGTTGCTGCCAAGTGACGAGCTGCTGCCCGAGCTGCTTGACTGACCCGAGTCTGATGAAGAAGACGAAGATGATGATGACGAAGTATCTGACGAGCTGTCAGATGTTGAACTGTCAGAGGTGGTGGTGCCTGTATCGGCGTCGCTGCTGGTTGCATTCTGCTCGGCGAGCTTCTGCTGCTCTTCCAGCTGTCTCTGTCTTTCAGCCTCTTCCTGACGCTTGCGCTCCTCTTCCTCCTGGCGCTTACGCTCCTCTTCTTCCTTACGCTTTCTCTCTTCCTCTTCCTTACGTTTTCTTTCTTCCTCTTCTTTACGCTTTCTTTCTTCCTCTTCTTTTTGCTTTATCTCCTGCTGCTCTTTATACAGCTGCTGCAGCTGCTCCTCGAATTCCTCCTGCTCCTGGGTGATAACCTCCTTATTCTGCTGATAAACGGCAGCGTCGGTGTTAAGTCTTTCCAGGTTGGCTTTACTTTGTGCGAACAGCTCCTCCAGCTTTTCCTTCTGCTTCTGGTGAGCTTCTTCCTGGGTCTGCAGGTCCAGCTTGTTCTGCTCCAGCTCCGCCTTTTCGTTATTGAGCTCCACCTCGTCAGCTTCATACTGCTGTTTCAGCAAAATGAGGTTGTCGATCATCTCGTCGTCATGCTCGGCGACTCTCTTGACCAGCTCGATTTTCATGAGCATATCATAAAAGTCCGAAGCGCCGATAATAATGTCGCTGTAAGAGCTGCTGCCTGCGACATACATACTGCGTATCCTGGTTTTGAAGTCGCTTACGCCGCTTTCGATCTCAACACGCTTTTCGCCTATCTGTATTTCCTTCTGGGCGATAGAGTCCTCAAGCTCGGCTATCTTGCCTTCCAGCTCGGTAATAGACTCGTCCAGGGTCATTATGGTCTGCTGTACAGTATTGATCTGCTCCTCGATAGCCGCCTGGTTCTCCTCCTCGGCGGTTATGTCATCTTTGGTGGAGTTGATCTTCTCGTCCAGCTCTGCCTGTCTTTGTTCAAGCTCGGTGAGCCTTGTCTGGGTGTCGGAGATGTTATCCTTGTTCTGTTTCATCTCGGCGCTGTCAGCAGACGCTTTGTCTGCTCTTATTACGTCCGAGCCTGCGCCTGCCAGCGCTGTCATGGATATTACCACAGCTGCTGCACACGCAAGCACTCTCTTAAATGCTGTTAGTCTTTTCACGTCCTATCCTCCGTCAAGGTTCTGCGGCATTTGTCTTTTTGTAACCGCAGCTTATTTTTTTACACAATTTGCGCCTTGAGCTGGGGCTCTGCCCCGCCCTGACTGCGTCGAGGGCAACCCCT
>CALCRR010000091.1 GCA_937894495.1 uncultured Ruminococcus sp.
AAACTTAGGACAAATGACCCTGTGGGTCCTCAGCATATTTTCTCCCGCATAGCCCAGTATCCTGCCGCTTGGAAGCGAAACTCCGTTATTTTCGCTTACTATGATAGTCATAAAATTTCTCCTTTCATGTCTGCTTTCAGCCGACAGCAAGGCTTTGCACACCCGGTAAATACGACCTTTTGCGGTCACAAAACGGTATACCTGTCTCTCCCGCCGCCTGCTGCGGTCAAAGTTCTCACCATCGGCTGTTTCTGTTTTTTTCGGGGAATTTAAAGGGGAAATCTGAACAATAGTTCTTGATTAGTATTCTAGCACAAATGTTCTGAAATGTCAACTGCCAAAATCAATTTTTGTAGGTATAAATAAAGTATCACACTGCCCGACCCGAATATCATGTGCAAAACTACGATGATAAAATAGTCCGCACAGCGGTCGCTGAACGTATATGCTACCCCCTGCCAAAATACAGCAGCAGTGCAGAAAACGATATTTTTTGTAGGCTGCTAGTTGCCGGTTGCCAGTCGCTAGTCGTCAGAGAGCTAGGGGCTTTTAGAGGCAAGAAGTAAGAAGCAAGAGGTAAGAAAATTCCCAAACAAACAAAGTATGAAAAGAGGACTCTTGCTTCTTGCTTCTAGTTTCTTGCTTCTAGCGGCATAGGTGGGGGAAATAAAAAAACTTGACATAATCGGAAGTTGTGATATAATAGTAGATAAGAATTTCTGAATGGGAAATGTGGAGGTAGTAGAATGAGTACATTTGCAGAAAATCTCAGGGCGGCGATGGAGGAAAAACAGATAACCCAAGCCGAGCTGAGCAAGAGGACGGGGATATCCAAATCCTTTATAAGCCAGTATTTATCGGGCAAATTCAAGCCCAGGGAGGATAAACTTTCAATGCTGGCGCAGACGCTGGGCACCACCAAGGGTGCGCTGCTGGGGTATGAAAATCCCGGGCACAGCAAGGTAACGGGCGGCGGAGAGCTCACCGAGGTGGAGGTGTTCAGCGCAGATGAACCCGATAAGCCCTGGGGCAGCGAGCTTATCGCCTGCGAGCCGGGCAACTACCGCTTTTATATTTGCAGAGACGATAAGAACCGCCCCTTTGTAATGTTTGGCGATCATCTGCTGGTGAGCGTTGACGAGATAGGCGGCTCGGGGCTTTATGCCGTTACTAAGAACGAGCAGGGGGGCAAGGTCTATTTTAATGAGATGAACGACCCCCGTAAGGAAGCCGCCGAAAGAGGACTAAAGATCATCGGTCGGGTCTGCGAGCTCAGAAGAAAATTTCTTTAGAGTTAAGAAGTAAGATGTAAGAATTTGGGCTTGAAACTTTTGCGAAGCTCTCAACTTTGTTAAAATCCACTAAAAACGAGCAGTGAAGTTTGTGCAGTATTTTCCCATAAAAATGCTTTGGCTGAAACGTATATAATCACGAAAGCAAAAACAAAGCTTGCAAAAAGCCAAGGAGGAATTATTATGACAAACATTAATATCAGAAAAAAGCTTACATTCGTGACTGTGCTTGCAGTACTCATGACATCGCTGGCAGGCTGCGGCTCTACCGATGAGAGCGGCGCTGCAAAGGCTGTTGATAAGAGCAAGAACAAAATGGACGCTGTGTTCGGCGCAGATAACGGCGATACCGCCGAGACAGCTGCTGCCGCTGAGGGCGATGACGGCGGCGAGGGCTTTGCAGCCGATGAAGCTGAGGGCGCTGTTGAGGAGTTCAGGAGCGCAGACGGCGACGCAGCAGAGGGACTTACCCTTGACGCTATATTCGACACTGATACCACAGCTGATGCGGCTATGGGCGAGTTTTCGGCAAAGAGCTCCGCAACGGCAGGCGCTTCTGACGGCGAGGGCATTGCTGAGTATGAATACTCGGAGGACGTAATAATAGATGACCCTGTTATCATAGACCCTGTTGACCCCGAGGAGCCCGAGGACCCCGTCATCGACGACTCACAGCCCTTTATACTCACCGCAGGTCAGTGGAACGATAATGAGAACTGGGGATTTTTCTCAAACCTGGTGAAGAACGAGACCATAACCTTCCCTGCCTTCGGTATCGACCCCAGGAACAGAGTGGCTGTTAAGATAACCAAGGGCGGTGAGCCTGCTGCCAATGAGAAGGCGCAGCTGCTGGATAAGGACGGCAAGGTGATCTGGAGCGCAGTTTCGGATAAAAACGGCAACGCTTATCTTTTCTACGGAGAGAATGATACTCCCGAAAAGGTAAAGGTGGGCGATAAGGAAGCCGCTGTGAGCACCCGGAGCGAGACCGATGACGACGACCAGCAGGGCAGCAAGCAGACAGTATCTGCACAGTCGGTGGAGATAGAGACCGAGGGCGACGCTGTAAGCTTTGAGAACACCGAGGTAATGTTCATTCTGGATACAACAGGCTCCATGTCAGACGAGATAGCTTATTTACAGAAGGATTTTTCATCTATCGCCGAGGAAGTAAACAACGGCAAAATGACCTTCTCGGTAAACTTCTACCGTGACGAGGGGGACGATTATGTAACAAAGTGCAACCCCTTTACCGATGATGTCAAGGAGGTACAGTCGCTTCTCAACGCTGAGAGCGCAGACGGCGGCGGAGATTTCCCCGAGGCAGTGGCAGACGTGCTTGAGGACACTATCACCAAGGGCTCATGGAGCGATGACACCAACAAGATAGCATTCCTCATTTTCGACGCACCTCCCCATGACGGCAAGGAGGAAACTTTGCAGACAGCCATAAAGTCGGCAGCCGAGCAGGGCGTTCATCTGGTACCCGTGGTAGCTTCCAACAGCGACAGAGAGACCGAGCTTTTCGGCAGAGCAATAGCTATCTGCACAGGCAGCAACTATGTATTCCTCACCGATGATTCGGGCGTAGGCGGTTCTCACCTTGAGCCGATCATAGGCGACTACGATGTTGAGCTGCTGCATGACATCATTGTAAGGAACATAAATGAGATAGCAGGCTGAGTTTAAATATAAATACAAAAAAAGCGGACGGTTCATTGACCGTCCGTTTTAGTTTGTTCTGCTTTTCGTTTTTACTTACTCATAAGCTCGCAGATAAGGTTTGCGAACTCTACGGGGTCATCTATGCTCAGACCCTCTATGAGAAGTGCCTGGTCGTAGAGCAGCTTGGTGTAGTCTTTAAGGGTGTCCTTATCGGTGGTGTAGAGGTTTTTGAGCTTTTCAAAAATTGCGTGGTTGGGGTTTATCTCCAGCGCCTTTTCAGCCTTTACACGGTTGCTGCCGTCGTTCTGGGGCATTGAGTTGAGCACCTTTTCCATCTCGATAGTGATAGGACCGCCGTCTGAGGACAGGCATACAGGGTGGCTTTTAAGCTTCTTTGAAAGGCGCACCGACTTTACCTTGTCGGAGATAGCCTCCTGCATAAAGGTGAACATATCCTTGTTCTCCTCGTCCAGCTTTTTAGCCTCTTCCTTCTCCTCCTCGGTGTCAAGGTCAAGGTCGGCGTCGCTTATTGATCTGAACACCTTGCCGTCGTAGTTTATCATCACCTTGATAGCAAACTCGTCAACGTCCTGGGTGAAGTAGAGCACCTCATAGCCCTTGTCTCTGAGCTTCTCCATCTGGGGCAGCTGCTCTATCCTCTCCTTGGTCTCACCGCAGGCATAGAAGATGTACTTTTGCTCCTCCTTCATTCTCGATACGTACTCTTTAAGGGTAACGTTCTCGCCGTTGTTGAATGAGGACTTGAACATGAGCAGGTCTTTAAGGGTATCGTTGGCTGAGCCGTAGGACTGGTAGATGCCGAACTTGAACTGCAAGCCGAATACCTCGTAGAACTTCTCGTACTTCTCCCTGTCGTTTTTGAGCATTTTGGTAAGCTCGTTCTTTATGGATTTTTCCAGGTTCTTGGCGATTATCTTCACCTGTCTGTCCTGCTGCAGCAGCTCTCTTGAAATGTTAAGGCTCAGGTCCTCAGAGTCTACAACGCCCTTAACAAAGCTGAACCAGTCGGGCAGCAGGTCGGCGCATTTCTCCATAATAAGCACGCCGCTGGAATAAAGCTGCAAGCCCTTTTCATAATCCTTTGAATAATAATCAAAGGGAGCTCTTGCAGGGATATACAGCAGAGCGTCATAGGTAGCTATACCCTCGTTCTTTGAATGTATGTGGGTAATGGGGGGCTCATAGTCCATGAACTTTTCGATGTAGAAATTGTTGTAGTCATCATCTGTCAGCTCGTTCTTGTTCTTCTTCCAGATGGGGGTCATGGAGTTCAGGGTCTCTATCTCCTTGGTTATCTCCGGCTTGTCGCTGTTTTCGGTGTAGTTGGTGTGCTCTACCTCCATTTTAATGGGGAAGCGGATATAGTCCGAATACTTCTTTACCAGCGACTGCACCTGATACTGGTCGCAGAAGCGTGAATACTTCTCGTCCTCGGTATCGTCTTTAAGATACATGGTGATAGTTGTGCCTGCGCCGTCGGTTTTTTCGGCTTCCTCAACAGTATAGCCGTCAACGCCGTTTGACTTCCACAGATACGCCTTGTCAGAGCCGTAAGCCTTTGTGAGCACCTGCACCTCCTTAGCTACCATAAAGGTGGAATAGAAGCCCACGCCGAACTGACCGATTATATCAACGTCCTCACCCAGCTCGTTATCATTTTTAAATGCCAGCGAGCCCGACCTTGCGATAGTGCCGAGGTTATTCTCCAGCTCGTCCTCGGTCATGCCTATGCCGTTATCTGATACGGTTATGGTCTTGTTCTCACTGTCCAGCGCGATATTTATGGCAAAATCGTCCTTGTTAAGACCCACGCTCGTATCTGTCAGCGACTTGAAATACAGCTTGTCTATGGCGTCGCTTGCGTTTGAAATTATCTCTCTTAAAAAGATCTCCTTATGGGTATAGATAGAATTTATCATCATATCCAGAAGTCTTTTTGATTCAGCTTTAAATTCCTTTGTCTGCATGATATTTATGCTTCCTTTCCTTTTAGATGTAAGATACCCCTGCCCCGCTTTTTAGCACTCTCGGGCTTTGAGTGCTAAGTATATTATAACTCATATTTGATAAAATGCAAGGGTTTACATAAAATATATGGGGTTTATTTACTTTTTATTAATAATCACAGTCTGTGGGGGTGATATAATTTACATAGACCTATTGATATATTGGAGGACGAGGCGTTGGATAACAATTATAATTACGACCCAAAATTCAGCTTTAACTACGGTTTCCCCTCTGAGGAGACCTTAAAGATAAGAAACAGCCTGTTTCGTGACTGCACCAAGCTTGGGGGGCTTTTGCTGTTTTATCTTCTCATAACCAAGCTTTACGCATATATTTTTTACTACGCCACCTACGGGGTGCTCACGGGGAGTATTACACTCAGCTTTCAGGCAGTCAGGAGCTATCTGACAGAGGAGCACCAAAGCCTTGTGACCTCCACCACATACTCGATGGCGCTTAATGCCTCGGTGACGGTGCTGGGGCTTATCACAATACTGATATTAAGCAAGACCGTGCTTAAAATGAGCTTCGGCAGCTTTTTCAAAACAGGCAGCGGCAATGTTAAAAGGGCAGTGGTCTGGATGCCTGCCTGCTTTGTGGTGAACATGATATTTTCGCTCGCCGTAAGCTACCTGACCGAGATGCTAAGCTACAGCGGCATTGCCATACCCACCCCTGATTTTTCGGTACGCTCACCGGGAAGGGCTGCCATCGTGCTGCAAATCTTATATGTAGTGGTGATAGCTCCCGTTATCGAGGAGGTCATCTACAGGGGGATAATACTCGGAACTCTTTCAAAATACGGCAACCCTGCGGCGATACTGCTTTCCGCCCTGGCTTTCGGGCTTATGCACTCGAACATCCCTCAGGCGGCTTCGGCTTTTGCTATGGGCATACTGTTTGCGGTGATAGCCATAAACTGCGGCTCGGTGGTGCCTACTATCATAATACACTCCCTTAATAACCTGATAGCCAATTTTTCAGAGCTGACCGAGCCCTTCGATATCCCCTGCTGCGAGCAGATACTGAACATAGTTATCATAGCCGCCGCCCTGGTGGGCTTTTACGTGCTGTTTACAAGATACAGCTTTTTAAAGTATGATACCGCCACAGCCCTGCCGCAAAAAGGTCAGGTAACTAAAGCCGTTTTTTCAAATCCGATGGTAGTCCTCTATCTGGGGTATATGGTATATACCATACTTGTTTCTATCATTAAGGTGAATTTATGACTTTGCGGGGCTTTTATTTTGGGGAGAGCTGAAGCGTGAGCGCAGTGAAATAGTTTTGTTCAGGCACTTTTGTTATTGCTCCACCAATTAAACATTGCCGAAAAGACGCAGGCAGAAATAAAAAATAT
>CALCRR010000092.1 GCA_937894495.1 uncultured Ruminococcus sp.
AACAAAAATATCTCAAAAATCCGCGTATCAGTTTAGTGTCAACACACCCTAGTCACTAGCACTCTAACGACTAGCGACTGGCAGCTTACCTCTTACTTCTTACCTCTTACCTCTAAAAACTAAAAGCGCAGAGCTCAAAACTCTGCGCCGGTTCTCAAAGCAACGACCATTCTTTCGGGCATTATCAGCTTGCTCACAGTGCTGTCCGCCGACCCTGCACGGGTGAAGAAAACAGCACAGTTCCTGGCAGGCATGGCTGAGGTATCACAGCACATGGTGTAGACGATATCCCCACGGTCTGTAACAGAGCGGTCGTAGATCACTCTGCCGCTTTTGATTATCTTATAGGGTCTGTCGGGGTAGTCCTCAGGCTTGAACAGGCACAGGTCTGCCAGCCTGCCTGTGCTCACCGAGCCCACATGGTCATCAAGTCCGCAGCGGCAGGCAGGGGCTAGGGTGAGCTCAGAGAGCTCTGTTAAAATATTAAAGTTCGGGCTGCTCTCGGATATTGAGATATGAAACTGTGAGTCGGGGTATCTGTCGGTAAAATAAAAATTAAGGGGCAGACCCATGGCTGAGGAAAAATGGTCGTGCAGCATACTGTCAGCATACTCGCTGTGATATACCACAGTCGTAACTCCCGAGAACAGCTTGCTCGCCGCCGAGCAGCTGTCAAAGCGCTCTTCAAAGCATATCCTGCCTGCGGTCAGTATAAGTCCGTTGGCGTCAACGCTCATGCAGTCCCCGTAAGGCACCTTGCCCACATGGCTTATCCTGCCGTTTTTTACGGCGATATCTGCCATGAACACGCCTGTGCTGTCGATCACAGCTGCGTTTTTTATCACCAGATCGGGGCTGCCTGTATAAATATTTTTAACTGTGTCTGTAAGAACATTTTCAACCACTGCCGACCTGTTTTTGCCCAGCAGTATAACATCGCCTTTGCCGAAACTCATGGCTCTCACCTCAAAAAGCATATCAAAACGGGGACTGAAAAGTCCCCGAAAAATTATTCATCAAACTCACTAACCAGCGAAGCCACCGTTTGCTTGGCGTCGCCGTAGAT
>CALCRR010000093.1 GCA_937894495.1 uncultured Ruminococcus sp.
AGGGTCAAGCCGGGCGCCAGACGGCTTGCAGGGTCTGGGGCAGAGCCCCAGCTCAGGGCACAAACGGCACAAGAAAAGAGGCATAGCATATGGCTGCACATTTAACAGAAGAAGTTCTGAACAAAATAAAGAGAGTGCATTTTATAGGCATAGGCGGTTCGGGAATGTATCCGCTGGTGCAGATATTCCATTCAAAGGGATATGACATATCGGGCTCGGACAACAACGAGACGGAGACGCTTGACGCTGTGAGGAGCATGGGCATAAAAGTATACCTGGGACAGCGTGCGGAGAACATCGAGGGGGCTGAGCTCATAATATACACGGCGGCTATCATGGCGGATAACCCCGAGCTGATAGCGGCGAAGAACAGCAGCGCTGTGGTCTGCGAGAGGGCTGAGATACTGGGGCTGGTGACCAGCTGGTATGACAATGCGCTTTGCGTATGCGGCACCCACGGCAAGACTACCACCTCTGCCTTGCTGACACAGATATTTGTGGACGCAGGCGAGGATATATCCTGCGTTATCGGCGGCAAGCTGCCCAGCATAGGCGGCTCGGGCAGGTCGGGGGGCAGCCAGACAATGGTCTGCGAGGCGTGCGAGTTTGAGGACCACTTCCTCAGGCTTTATCCCGATGTGGCGATAATACTCAACGTCGATGCTGACCATCTGGAATATTTCAAGAATATAGAAAACATCATCAAAAGCTTCAACACCTTTGCCAATATGGCTTCAAAGGCGGTAATATATAACGGCGATGACCTGAACACTCTTAGATCCGTTGAGGGCGTAAAGGATAAAAAGCTGGTAAGCTTCGGCTGGGACAGGAGCAATGATTACTCGGCTGTGATAAAGTCTAAAAAGGGCTTGCAGACGGTGTTTGAGCTCTACTATAAGGGCAGCCCCGAGAGGGAGTTCACCATAAACGTCCCCGGGGACCACAATGTGCTCAACTCGCTGGCGGCGATAGCTGCGGCAAGATATTCGGGAGTAAGCTGGGATGATATCGCAAAGGGACTTAACAGCTTTAAAGGAGCTGTAAGAAGATTTCAGCAGATCGACGAGGTCGGCGGCGTGACCATAGTTGATGACTACGCCCACCACCCCAAGGAGATAGAATGCACCCTCAAAGCCGCCAAGGGACTTGATTTTAACAGAGTATGGGCAGTTTTCCAGCCCTTCACCTACTCAAGGACCGAGATACTGATGGACGACTTTGCGGCTGCGCTATCCATAGCGGATATATCGGTAATAACCGATATAATGGGCAGCAGGGAAAAGAACGTACACGGGATATACACCGAGATGCTGGGTGTTAAGACCTCAAACGCAGTGTGGTTCGAGACAGCACATGAGACCGCCGATAAGCAGACGGCGGAGCAGAAGAAAAAGAACTTTGATATGTGCATCGACTACATCATGAAAAATGCGGCAAAGGGAGACCTTGTGATAACCCTTGGCTGCGGAGACGTATACAAGCTGGCAAAGAAGCTCGCCAAAAGGCTTCATGAACGTGAAAGCGAGGTATGACCATGAAAATAAGCGATAACGAGCGTAAGGTATTTGAATTTATAAAGCAGCGTGTCGAGGAGGGCTATCCCCCCACGGTAAGAGAGATATGCGCAGAGTTCGGCTTCAAGTCCACCTCCACAGCGCACAGGTATATCAAGAGCCTGACAAGCAAGGGCTTTCTTGAAAAGGGCGATAAGCAGAACCGTGCCATAAAGCTGGTGGGCTCATCAGGACTGAGAGTGCCGCTGGTGGGTACTGTTACCGCCGGCGTGCCTATAACCGCCATCGAATATGTCAGCGAGTACATCAATTTCCACCCCTCAAAAAACTATTCGGGTGAGCTGTTTGCCCTTAAAGTAAGGGGAGAGTCCATGATAAATGCGGCTATACTCGACGGAGATATAGTTGTGGTGGAGCAGACCCCCTATGCCGAGAACGGCGAGATAGTTGTGGCTCTGGTAGACGGTGAGGACGCAACGGTAAAGACCTTCTACAAAGAGGAGGGTCACTACAGGCTGCAGCCCGAGAACGACACTATGGAGCCGATAATACTTGACGAGGTAGTAATACTGGGCAAGGTAGTGGGAGTTATAAGGTATATCTGACCAGGAAAATCAATTTTACAAAAATTGATTTCCAGAAGCAAGAATATAGAAGCAAGAAGCAAGAAAAATGTGTCCGCAAAGCGGACAAAATATTAAAATCGCCGTAGGCGTACCTCAGTCTTGCCTCTGGTTATCTTGCCTCTAAGGAAATCAAAAATTGATTTCCGAGATATATGACAGGGTAGGCTGACAGCTGTTTGCTGTTTTCCGACCTCTGACACCTGAAAGCGGAGGATCGTATAATGAGCAATGTATGCAGATACTGCGGCGCTAAGCTGGACAGCGCTGCTATGATATGCACCAACTGCGGCAAGGTGGTGCCTGCTTATAACAGCAGCGCCAAAAAGCAGGGCTATGACCAGTTCGGCACCCCCAGGCAGGATCAGGGCGCTGCAAGGGACACTGTTAAAACCCCCTATGCAGCCACAAGGTCTGCAAGGCAGATGCAGGGGGTCGAGTCGGGCTATGCCGACACGGGCAAGCGCAGAAGCTCTGCGCCTGCAGGATATGACCCCGTAAAGGCGGCACAGCAGCAGAAGGTGCCCTTTGTAACAAACGCTTCCAGCGGAAAAAGACAGAACACCAGCACCCTGGCGCCGCTGGTATTCAACCTGATAAAAATACTTATAGTCGTGGCTATACTTTATGCAGGCTTTGTGTTTGTAAGAGTTATGCTGGTAAAACAGGCAAAATACGACTTCAAGCTGGCTGAGGGCATGACTTTGGCGAGCAAGAACTACGGTCAGGCGTTTGATAATTATTTCAAAGAGGGCAAGTGGTGGTACGATTTTGAGAAAAACATCGTCACCTACGAGGGCACGACCTCTGAGGGCAAGGTCTATAAAATGACCTTCGGCAAAGTGGACGGTCAGACCGCAGTAAAAACACTGTACATAGACGATAAGAAGATAGACAACGCCGACGGGAACATCATGAAGAACTATGTTCTGGGAATGTTTATGTCCGAAAAGGAGATAACCAGCAAGGCAAAAGCATTCAGATGATGATATGTAAGACATGACAATAAAAGCTCAATGCGCAGCAAACGCATTGAGCTTTGTTTTTATCGGTATGCCCCTCAGCTCCACTTTGAGCAGAGGTTGTTTATGCTGTCAGTGAGCTTGGCAAGGTCTTTGTTGGTGAGCCCCTTGCTCTGCTTGACAAGGGCTGTGAGCCTGTCAAGAGACGCACACAGGCGCTGGTAGCCGGTGGAGGGAACAGTCTTTCTGGCTGCCCTTACAGGCTCGGCATTTACAAATTCGCCTGTGGCAAGGTCGCAGTAGGCGCCGCTGTAGGGGGCGTAGGCGTCAAACCCCATCTCTCTCAGGTGGGCGGTGTAGTCCTCGGCAGCCGCTTCATCGCCGTGGTTGACGAAAACCTTGGAGGGGGAGCTGACCGACTTTATCCAGCTGTCAAGCCCGTCGATATCGGCATGGCCGCTTATGCCGGGCAGCACGGTTATTTTTGCGGCAACGGTTATCTCCTCGCCGAAGAGCTTGACCGTTTTTGCGCCCTCAACAAGACTTCTGCCCAGGGTGTTTTGCGCCTGATAGCCCACAAAAAGCACCGTGCTCTCAGAATGCCAGAGATTGTGCTTCAGGTGGTGCTTTATCCTGCCTGCTTCACACATACCGCTGGCAGAGATTATCACCTTGGGGGTCTTGTCGAAGTTTATCATTTTTGACTCGTCACTGGTGACAGCTATGTTGAGGTTTGAAAAAACTATGGGGTTTATGCCCTTGTTCACATATTCCATAGCCTCCTCGTCATAGCAGGAGTCCTTATTTTCAACAAATATCCTGGTGGCTTCGATAGCCAGGGGGGAGTCGATATAAACAGGGAAGTCGCCGTGGTTTTTCACCAGACCCTCTTCCTTTATCTGCCTTATAAAATACAAAAGCTCCTGAGTTCTGCCCACCGCAAAGGAGGGTATGACCACATTGCCGCCCTTATCAAAGGCTTCCTGGATTATCTGCGCCAGTTTTACCACATAGTTTTCCACCCTGTCGTGGCGGCGGTTGCCGTAGGTTGACTCCATAATGACATAGTCGGCTTCGGTGATATACTGGGGGTCCCTGATAAGGGGCTGGTTCAGGTTGCCGATATCTCCCGAGAATACCACCTTTCTGGTGACTCCCTCCTCGGTGAGCCACAGCTCGATACTGGCAGAGCCCAGCAGGTGACCTGCATCGGTAAAGCGCACCCTTATGCCCTCGGCGAGCTGCTCCTCGGTATCATAGCTGTGGGGGGTGAGCTTTGAGATAGCGCCCTCAGCATCGGCGAGGGTATACAGCGGCTCGGTATCCTCAAGCCCCTTTCTTCTGCCCTTACGGCTGCGCCACTCGGCTTCAAACTCCTGTATATGGGCTGAGTCTCTTAGCATTATTGAGCACAGGTTGCAGGTGGCACGGGTGGCATGGATATCCCCCGAAAAGCCCCCTGCATAAAGCAGCGGCAGCAGTCCCGAATGGTCGATATGTGCATGGGTGAGCAGCACAAAATCTATAGCCGACGGCGGACAGGGTATCTTAGCGTTCTCAAAGTTATCTATCCCCTGCTCCATACCAAAATCCACAAGGAACTTTTTGCCGCAGGCTTCAATATAAGTACAGCTGCCCGTAACTTCATGGTCGGCACCGATAAATGTCATTTTCATGGACAAGACCTCGTTTCTGGTGAAATTTTTTTATTAG
Organism: uncultured Ruminococcus sp.; assembly: GCA_937894495.1. Taxonomy (GTDB): domain Bacteria; phylum Bacillota; class Clostridia; order Oscillospirales; family Ruminococcaceae; genus Hominimerdicola. Next base: position 4,813 of record CALCRR010000093.1, read on the forward strand.
GGTGTGTTGATATGCAGGCAGACAGCCTGCCGGGCGCTTTTAGAGGTAAGAGGTAAGAAGTAAGAGATAAGAAATTTCCTGATCAAACAAAGCATGAAAAGGGGACTCTTGCTTCTTGCCTCTTGCTTCTAGCGGCACAGGTGGGGGAGTAAAGGGGGCTTTCCCCCTATATTATAACACGAAGCCGAACAGTCTTGCTTGCAAGGGACCTGAGGCGAAGTGTTACAATAAAGCCGCAGGCATCAAGCCTGCCAGCGGAGCTTTAGCTCCGCAGTCCATGCGATAGCATGGGCTTTGGCTTTATTATAACATGAAGCCGAACGGTCTTGCTTGCAAGGGACCTGAGGCGAAGTGTTACAATAAAGCCGCAGGCATCAAGCCTGCCAGCGGAGCTTTAGCTCCGCAGTCCATGCGATAGCATGGGCTTTGGCTATATTATAACACATCTGTTGGATAATTTCAAGATATTTGCGCATTTGTGCGTAACAAGCTTCTCGGTCATCTCACCCCCATGTCAATTCTTTTCAGCGGCGAAGCTGCATATAATATACCACCGATAAAAGGAGGGCGATATTATGAGCGATATGCAGGGACGGCATAATGCCATTATGGAGAACCGCAGCAGGCTTATGCTGACAGGGGTGAACGATGTTGAGAGCTTTGATGACAAGCAGATAACCCTATATACCCAGCTGGGGGAGCTTGTTATCAAGGGGGAGCAGCTGCACGTAAGTGAAATGAGCATAGAGAGCGGCGAGCTGAATGTTGACGGCGAGATATCGGCGCTTATCTACGGCGATAAGGACAGGATAAAGCGGCTCAGCTTTTTTGGCAAGCTGTTTCGGTAGGCGCTATGGATATTTTTACTGCCATAAGAGAATTCGGGGTGTTTCAGGCAGGGCTGCTGCTGGGTATACTGCTGGGTGCGGTGTATGACCTTCTCAGGATAATGCGCAGGATAGTCCCCCACGGGGCGGTGCTGACCTTTATCGGGGACTTTTTATATGTGCTGTTTTTCTGGGCAATGCTGTTCACATTCAGCGTGGGAGCTGTGCATGAGATACGCTATTACACGGCTGCGGCGGTATCAGCAGGCTTTTTTGCCCAGCGGTTTGCTGTGGGGAACTACGCCGTGAAGCTGCTGGGAGACTTAGGGGTGTTTTTGAGAGACAGGCTGCTTATCAAGCCGATAGGATTTATAGCTAAAACATTAAATAAAGCCAAGTGTGCTTTTGTAAAAAGTGACTAAAATTTCAAAAATCCGAAAAAAAGTTCAAAAAGCCCTTGAAAGTTGAAAGTTAAGTGTTGTATAATATATGTTGGTGATTTATAATTTACTGACAGCTCTGCCGTGTTTATTGACGGCTTCGCAAAAATGCCCTTGCAAGCAAGCATTTTTGCTTCATGGTGGAATATGTGTTAGTGATTTATAATTAACCGACAGCTCCGCCGTGTTTACTGACGGCTTTGCAAAATGCCCCTGCAAGCAAGCATTTTTGCTTCATGGCGGAATACATAAGGAGCGTGTTATATATGGATGATGAAAAATTCATTCCCATAGCCGAGGCTGACCCCGAGGAAGAGACCTCGCAGGCTCCTGACGAGAGTGAGGACAATGCGGCTGAGGAGGTACTCCCCGAGGACGTTATGGGGACGTCTAAAAAGGAAGAAAAGCCGCGCAAGAAAAAGTCAAAGCTTTTCAAGCCTGTGCTGGCGATAGTGATCATCTGCTTCTGCCTGTTTGCAGTGGCTGATATAGTCACCCAGCAGAATGAGATAGAACAGCTGGAGCAGGAGACCGAGACCATGCGCAGCAAGATCGAGGAGTCCAAGCAGCTGAGCGACGAATACCAGCAGATGCTGAATGCTGACGAGGCGGAGTTTATGGAGCGTGTAGCTGTTGAGCAGCTGGGCTACGCTTATCCCAATGAAAGACGCTTTTATATAGTCAACGGCAGCGATCAGTAAATATTAGGGTGTGTTGACACTAAACTGATACGCGGATTTTTGAGATATTTTTGTTCCGTTCTAGGCAAAAATCCGCAGTTGGGCTGTCGCCCTGCAAGGATTTTTAACGACGAACGGGACAAAAATATCCAAAAAGACGTGTGTTAGGCTTAGTGTCAACACACCCTAATAAGAAATTTTATAAGTCGGAAGTCGTGGGGAAAAGCGGTCCTTGACTCTTATCTCTTACTTCTTACTTCTAAAATATAAATCAAGAGAGGAAAATTAAAACAGATGCAGCTTGAAGTAGGAAAGATCTATGAAGGAAAAGTAACGGGAATAACCAAGTTCGGGGCTTTTGTGGAGCTTGACAAGGATACCACGGGAATGGTACATATCTCGGAGGTGGCTAACACCTTTGTTAACGAGATAAAGGATCATATCCAGGAGGGGGAAACTGTCAAGGTAAAGGTTTTGAACCTTGGGGAGGACGGAAAGATATCCCTTTCGATAAAAAAGGCTTTGCCTGCGCCCCCCAGAAAGCCCAGAAACGATAACGGCGGCAGAGATGCAAGAAACAGCCGCGGCGGCTCTCAGAGAGGGGGACAAAAGCCCTTTAACAGACAGCAGAGCTTTGAGAGGACCGAGAGAGCTCCTCAGGATCTCAGTAAAAATCCGCCCCCTGTTTATGACCCCAACGCAAGATCAAACAATGCTGATTTTGAGGATATGCTGAGCAAATTCAAGGCTTCCAGCGATGAAAAGTTCTCTGATCTTAAAAAGATAACCGACAATAAAAGGCGCTCGCCTTCAAGAAGAAAATAAGGGCAGACAGGTATGAAGGATTTCAAAAAGACCTTTGCTTTTATCTTTTTTATGCTGGCAGGCATAATACTGGGCGGCTTTATCGCCTATGTGTGCAGCGGCAAGGACTACGTGGGCTGGCTTGCCTGGGGAAAGGATATAGGCATACAGAATGTTTCGGTGGATCTTTATGTCATAAGCTTCAGTATCGGGCTTATGGTGAAGGCTACCATTTCGCAGATCTTTACGATAGCGGCTGCGCTGATCGTTTTTTCAAAGACCTGCAAAAATCTCTGATGAAGGGCGGAGTTTATCATCAGGATAAGGGCAGCGGCGGCGGTGCTTTGCACGGCTGTTATGGCGGTCTTTTGCGGCTGCTCGCTTTCGGCTGATGCCGAGGGCGGCGAGCTTATAAAGGCGGCAAGGAAGGAATATACAGAGCTTGACTCGGCAAAGGTGATAATGACCAACCTGGAAAGCGGCGAGGTTGAACAGACCTTTACCTTCAAGTATGATGAAAAGGACGTGCTGATGTTCTCCTACTACGGCAAAAGCGAGAGCTCGGAATATGCCCAGTATAACAACGGCGCAGAGTGCTTTACCTACGATAACGGGGAATACAGCTATCTTTCAAAGGGCGACAAGGATTTTCTCAAATACACACGAAGCGTGACCCACCCCCAGGCAGATCAGGGGCTTCTGATATACGACCCCTCGAACATAACCAAGGCTGAGGTGACTGACGAGGAGGGCGTGACCCATGTTCATCATGAGTATGACGCCGAAAAGATAGGCGCCCAGGCTGAGGTGGGTAAGGTGACAGGCTTTAGTGCCGACTATTATTTTGACAAGGACGAAAAGCTTTTATATTTTGTTGAGACCACCACTGCCGAGGACGGCGGCAAAGAAAGGGAATACGCCTACAAGGTGGAAATAACCCGGCAGAACTCGGTGGAAAGGGTGGAGAACACCACCGACCAATTCAAGGATAAAAAAGAATAATATATGCCCGAGGTATCGCAGCAGACGGTACCTCGGGCATTTAACTTTCTATATGTTATTTTTTCTGCTCGTTATCAAGCACAAATATCACAGCATCTTCAACAGGGTCCTTATAGAAATTTTTTCTCACACCAACAGGGGCAAAGCCCAGCTTTTGGTAAAGGGCGATGGCGGCTTTGTTTGAGCTTCTCACCTCTAAAACGGTCCTCTCAGCGTGGGGGAGAGCTTCCCTCATGGCGGCAAAAAGGCTCTCGGCTATGCCCTGTCTTCGGAATTTGGGGTAAACTGCAATGTTGTTTATCTCTATCTCGTCAAGCACATACCACACGCTCAGAAAGCCCGCAGGCTCACCGCCGCAGTAGGCTATAAAGGTGTGGTCGTTGGGGTTTGCAAGCTGACTGCGGTATGTATCCTCGCTCCACGCCTCTTTCAGATTATCGGCGGCTATTTTAGCTGCCGTTTTGCAGTTATCCTCATTCATGGTCACTATGGTCAGCTTCATGGCTTTTTGCATATAAGACAGTATGACTTGTCTTTTTCAAGTATCTTTATTTTAACATCGGCAAAGCCGTTTTCCTTTGCCATGTCCCTCAGCTCATAGGGAGTGAATTTTCTGAAACCCTCGTCGCAGTAGGGGAGCTTATCAAGATACTCATTGCCGTAAAAGGTGCAGATAAACTCGCCCCCGTTTTTGAGAACACGCTTTACAGATGCAAATGCCTGCTCATATTCCTCCCAGAAATAAACGGTGTTGATGGTGTAGATGCTGTCAAAAAAGCCCTCAAAAAAGGGTATATCGGTAACGCTTGCCTGTATGAGCTGTGCGCTGACGTCTGAGGCGCTATTGATCATATCGGCGCTTATGTCGATGCCGTAGAGCTTCAGCCCCTCATAACGGCTAAGAAGTCTCAGCATATATCCGTTGCCGAAGCCGATATCCAGCACTCTTGCGCCCTCCTGCTTGCATACGTAATTGTTCACCGCCCTGTAGTGCTCGGTATTAATAAGGTTCATTATGGCGGTGGATATCCGCCCGCCCTTGCCCCTGGGCATGGCGAACTGTGAGCCTATATAGCCTTTTAGTGACATCACTTTACCTCCTTTAGCTGTGCTCTTACAAGCTTTTCAGGGTCGATGATGCTTATCCTGCTGCTTTCGTTTAAGGTGACAAAGCCGCATACCACGCCGTTTTCGGCAGGTGAAAGGGCGGTCTTGCCGGCAGGCACAGCCTCAACGTCCGATACCCTGTCCACCAGAATACCGCACTGGTGGGTGTTTATCTCAATGATTATAACGCAGCTGCGCTCGTCATACTCCCCCTTGGGGTAGCCCAGCCTCAGTCTCAGGTCCATAACAGGCACAGCCCTGCCCCTCAGGTTCATTATGCCCAGCAGGTGAGGGGGGGCGGTGGGTATTATGGTTATCTCGGGTATCTCGATGATATCGGTAACGTCCAGTATCTGAAATCCGAAGCTTTTGCCGTCGCTCAAAAAGGTGAGTATCTGTCCGCCCTTTTCAGCCAGCTCTTTTATATCAGCCATCGCTGCGTCCTCCCTCCTTATTATTGCTGCCCTTTTCAAGTATCTCCTTGATATCTAAGATTATGGTTATGCTGCCGTCGCCCAGTATCGAGCAGCCTGCCAGACCTGCCTCCTTGAAATTAAGGTGGTCGAGCAGGGGAGAGAAGGGCTTTACCACCACCTGCTGGTCGCAGATGATAGAGTCGGCAAACAGCACAGCGTCCCTGCCGCCCTCGCTGCAATAGATACAAATGCCCTTTTCGGGGTCTGTTATCCCGGTATCCAGCTTAAGCACCTCTGACAGCCTTATGAGGGGCAGGCACTCGCCCCTTAAATACACGAACTCGTTGCCGTCGGGGTCTGTTATGAAGCTCTCGCTTTTGCATGAGAAGGCTTCTCTTACAGATGACGCAGGTATCGAAATGCTGCTTTTGCCCACATTAACGCTCAAAACATCGACTATTGAAAGCGAGAGGGGTATGCGTATGGTAAAGGTGGAGCCCTTGCCGAATACCGAGTCTACCGTGAGCTTGCCGCCCACCTTTTCAAGGTTTTTCTTTACCACGTCCATGCCCACGCCTCTGCCGCTGTATTCGGTTATCTGCTCGTTGGTAGAAAAGCCTGCCGCCATAACAAAGCTGAATATCTCCCTTTCGGTATACTCATTCTCGGGCTTTGTCAGCAGTCCGTTTTTTCTTGCCTTTGCCATTATTTTTGAAGCGTCCATGCCTGCGCCGTTATCGGTACAGGATATCACCACCTCGCTGGAGTCATAGCCTGCGCTGAGAGTGACGGTGGCAGGCTCGGTCTTGCCTGCGGCGGCTCTTTCCTCGGGGGTCTCTATACCGTGGTCAACGGCATTTCTCACAATATGCATAAGGGGGTCGCCCAGTATATCAATGATAGACTTATCCACCTCAGTCTCCTGCCCGACAAACACCAGGGTGACATTCTTTTTAAGGGTGGTGTTCATATCCCTTACCACTCGGTTCATTTTCTGGAAGGCGGTGGAGACCGGCACCATTCGTATAGACATTACCACGTCCTGCAGCTCGTCGGTAAGCTTTTTGAGCTCTCTGGCTGATTTATTGAAGCGGTCCAGGTCCCCCGTAAAATTTCTCAGGTCGGGAGATGAAGTCACGGCGCTTTCGGTAATAACTATCTCCGATACCAGGTCAAGCAGTCTGTTGAGCTTTTCAAGCCTTACCGTCAGCATACTCTGCTCCTGCTTCGGGGGAGCTTTTTTCTGCTGGGCTTTAGGCTTAGGCTTGTCCGCAGGCTTATTATCTGTCTTCTGCGGTGCGGCAGGTGCGGCAGGCCGGGGCTTTGCCTGTGCAGGCTTAGTCTGCAAAAGCTCGGCATTTTTAACGTTCATGCCGCCCTTTAGTCTTTCAAGCACAGCGTCCTTATCGTCGGTGACGACTTTTATCAGCAGACCGTTTTTGGTGATGATATCGTCAGCGCCCTCGTCGTCAAGGTCGGCAGGCTCGGTACCGCATACCTCTGCCACTGCACCCAGTTTTCTAATGAGCACCAATGCTCTTGCAGAGGGCATAGCGCAGCTTTCGCTGTAGGTGACCTTATAGGTCAGGGTGCCGTCCTCCTCAGCAGCAGGTGGAGCTTCAGCAGGCTTGGCAGCAGGGGCAGCGCTTTCTTTTGTTACCTCCTCGGCTTTCTCCACATTTATGCCGCCGTTTAAAATTTTAAGCACCGCGTCCTTATCGTCGGTGATAACTTTTATGTAAAGACCGCTTGCGGATATAACGTCATCAGAGCCCTCGTCGTCCAGGTCGGCAGGCAGTGTACGGCATACCTCTGCCACTGCCCCCAGCTTTCTAATGAGCACCATAGCTCTTGCAGAGGGCATAGCGCAGCTCTCGCTGTAGGTGACCTTAAAGGTGAGCATATCCGCTGGCTCGTCGTCGGCAAAAAGCCCCTCGGGCAAGCCGCCCCCCGACTGCTCTGCCGTCTGGGCAGCACCGCCGTCGCCTTTAAAATAGGCGGCAAGCTGGTGTATCCGGTCTATCAGCTCGGTAAAATCCGTAAGGGGTATATCCTCGTCGGTCAGCCCCTCCAGCTCCGATTTAAGGTTGTCGGAGGAGGTGAAAAGCAGCTCGAACAGCCTGGGCTTATCCATATTGACGTAGGACTTTTCTCGTATGATGTAAAAAAGGTCCTCGACGGCATGGGCAAGGGTAGACATATTCTGCAGCCCCATCATGGCGGCAGAGCCCTTTATGGTATGCATAGTCCTGAATATCTCACCAATGTCGTCGTCCGAAATGTCCGAGATGTCCTCCTCCTGCTCGCACCGCATGAGGATATCGTCAAGGGTGTTTAAAAGCTCCCCTGTCTCAAATAAAAATGCGTCAAGCATGACCTCCATGCCTGCTTCAAATTTTGGCATAACTTACTCCTTCTTTTCTTTTGTGCCTTGAGCTGGGTGGCTCCGCCCCCGCCCTGACTGCGTCGAGGGCAACCCCCTGCAAGCCGTCTGGCGCCCGGCTT
>CALCRR010000094.1 GCA_937894495.1 uncultured Ruminococcus sp.
GGGGGTTTGTGCGCTCTTTTTGTTTTTGAATGTTAGTTTTTGTTTTCAAACTTTAATCTCCTTGTATTTGCAGAGAGTCCCGGCTGGCGTCGGGGCTTTTTGTTTGGGGGGATCTGTTTGAGGGAAGGACGGTGGAGTCGTATGACGGCAAGGCAAAAGAAATTTGCAGAGTTTTATGTTCAGTGCGGCAACACTGTGCAGAGCGCACTCAGGGCAGGCTACAGTGAAAACTATGCAAATGCGAGAGCGCACGAATTGTTGGAGAATGTTGGAGTTTGCGACTATATACGCAAGCTGTCCGAGAGGGCGCAGAATGAACGGATAATGTCTGCAAAGGAGAGACAGGCTCTGCTTTCCGACATTGCCCGAAGTGAGAGGGAAAAGACGCAGGACAGGGTAAGGGCGATAGACACTCTCAACAAGATGACGGGTGAGTATATCACTAAGCTGGAGGGCAGTGTTACCGCTGATGTCAACAGCCCTTTCGCCAAGCTGACCACCGAGGAGCTGAGACGGCTTGCCGAGGACTGACGATATGCTTATAAAGCAGGGGGCAAGGACAGAGCTTGCAAGACGCAGTTTTTTTGATTACTGCCGCCTGAAAGCGCCCGATTTTTACAGACCCGACCGACAGTTTCTGGTAAAGCTGTGCAATGAGTTCCAGAGCTTCCTTGACAGTGATGAAAAGGCACTTATCATCAACCTGCCGCCCCGACACGGAAAATCGAGGACGGCTTGCTGCTTCGCCGAGTGGTATCTGGGAAAGGACCCCACAAGAAAGATCATGATAGGTTCGTATAATGAAACGCTGTCTACCATGTTCTCAAAGAATGTGCGCAATACCATTTGTGAGGTCAAGGCTGACCGCAGCAGGGTGGTTTATTCCGATATATTCCCGAATGTGCGGATAAAGCACGGTGACGGAGCTATGAACCTGTGGAGCCTGGAGGGAGGCTACAACAACTACCTCGCCACCTCGCCTGCGGGTACTGCTACGGGCTTCGGCTGTACGCTGATGATGATAGACGATCTGATAAAGAATGCCGAAGAAGCCAACAATGAAGCGGTCAAGCAGAAGCACTGGGAGTGGTTCACGAACACGATGCTCAGCCGCCGTGAGGAAGGCGCAAAGGTCGTGATCATTATGACACGCTGGGCAACGGACGACCTTGCAGGGCGGTATCTGGAGCTGTGCAAGGCAGAGGGGATACCCTATCGGCATATCTGCATGAAGGCTTACGACAAGGACAGCGGTGAAATGCTCTGCCCTGATATTCTCAGCTTCGAAAGCTATCATACGACGATCAGGGCGATGGGTGCGGATATCGCAAGCGCCAACTATCAGCAGGAGCCTATCGACATAAAAGGCAGGCTTTACACGAGCTTTAAGACCTACACAGAGCTGCCGCCGTTTTTTGAGGGCATATACAGCTATACCGATACCGCAGACGAGGGCAGCGACCGGCTCTGCTCCATTATCTGGGGCGTGTATATGCGTGAAGCCTACGTGCTGGACGTGTACTACACCAAAGAGCCTATGGAGGTGACCGAGCCTGAGACCGCAAGGCGGCACATGGAAAATAAGGTCAATAATGCCCGTGTCGAGTCCAACAACGGCGGACGGGGCTTTGCACGTAACGTCAGGCGCATATCCGAGGAGGAGCTCCATAACTGGCTGACGATCTGGACATGGTTTCATCAGACCGCCAACAAAAAGGCGAGGATCATCACCTATTCGACATGGATAATGCAGCACGTTTACTTCCCGATGAACTGGCGTGACCGCTTCCCCGAATACTATAAGGCAATGAATACATATCAGCGTGAGGGAAAAAACGCTCATGATGACGCTCCCGACTGTACGACAGGAGTTGCTGAAACGATGCAGATGTTAGGAGGATAATATGGGACTTGGAAAGTGGGTGAAAAGAAAAATGCAGACATGGCTTGAAATAGTGCCTCCGCCGACAGGACAGACAGTAGTTATAAACAGGGCGCATACCCGTGAGCTTGACGTGCTGCGTTCACAGCTCTGGTATCAGGGCGACGCAGACGAGCTGTTTCAGTTCTTCCACCAGACGGAGACTGCCACAGGCTCATTCTGGGGGACAGTGCCGGGCAGCAGCAAGTTCCGCAAGATACACAGCGGTCTGCCTGCGGTGATGGCAAATACTCTGGCTTATCTGGTAAGATCGGATATAGATGATATAAAGGCGCCGCCTGTATGGGACGATATCTCCCGGAGCATAAGCTTTGATGAGCTGGTAGGGCAGGCGGTGTGCGACACGCTGGTCAGCGGTGACGGCGCTTTCAAGATCTCGGTGGATACTGAGCTGTCACCATATCCCATTGTTGAGTTTGTAAGCGGCGATAAGGTTGAGATAGAGCGGACGAGGGGAGCGGTCAAGGCTGTGATCTTCCGCACGGTATATACGGTGAAGTCTGTCAGGTACGTGCTGCATGAGCGTTACAGCAAGGGCAGGATAGAAACTAAGCTGACAGATATGAACGGCAGTCCCAGACCTCTGAGCTGCGTACCTGAGCTTGAGGGCATATGTCCTCTGGTGGAGTTTGACGATGATCTTATAATGGCTGTGCCTTTAAGATTTTACGCAGATAAAAAGTACCCAGAACGGGGCAGGAGCATATTCAGCGGCGGCAAGTCACAGTGCTTTGACGCTCTTGATGAGGTGGTGTCCCAGTGGTTAGACGCAGTACGTGCAGGACGTGTAGTTAAATACATACCCCTCAACCTGATACCCAGAGACCCGACTGACGGCAGCTTGAAAGATGTCAGCAGCTTTGGCGCCGAGGTCATCAAGCTCAACGCTCTCATAAATGAGGGGGAGGCTGATAAGGTGGAGATATCACAGCCTGATATCAAATATGAGGCATTTGTAAGCGCCTACACGAATGCGGTGCTGATGTGCCTGCAGGGTATCATATCTCCTGCCACACTGGGGCTTGATGTAGGCAGGATGTCATCGGGTGAAGCACAGCGTGAAAAAAAGGACGTGACAGGCGACACCAGAAATACTATCACCTCAGAGCTAGAAAAAACTCTGCCGAAGCTGATAAACGCAGTGCTTAAAACATATGCCCGAATGTGCAATGATGCACCCGAGGACTGCGACGTCACCGTTTCATTCGGCGAATACGGCGCACCCGACTTTGACAGCAGAGTCGAGACTGTGGGCAAGGCGGCGGCTTACGGTGTAATGTCAACAGAGACGCAGGTGGACGAGCTATGGGGCAGCTCTAAAGATGATGAATGGAAGTCTGCGGAGGTGCGGCGGATCATGTTTGAAAAGGGAATGCTCACTGCTAATGAGCCGAGTGTGGGCGGAGGTGCATAATGCCGGGTATCAGCGGCATTGTCCGCATATTCGAGGAAATAGAGCTGCGGCTCGTCAAGTCGCTGAAACGCAGCCTCGGACGGCATAAGGAAGAGGAGCGGGAAGAAGGCTTTAACTGGTCGGCATGGCAGGCTGAGAAGCTGCGAAGTCTGGAGAAGTTCCGCAGAGAGAATGCTGCGATCATGCAGGAGTACACCGAGCAGATCGACAGTGAGACACGGCGGATAATGCAGGAGCAGTTTGACGAGGGAATGAACGGCGCTGACGTTCCGCCTGCCGGAGATCAGCCTCAGTTCTTCGGCGTCGATACCACAAAGGTGAACAAGCTCATCGAGGATATATCCTACCTCGAAAAGAACGCCGAGACAGCCGCACTCAGACTCACCGATGACGTGTACCGTCAAACGGTGAACCGCGTACAGCTTGCAATGGGTACGGGCTCTATGACCTTGCAGCAGGCTATTGACAATGCCGTGAAGGACTTCCTTGCGCAGGGGATAAACTGCATCGTCTACAAGGACGGACGACGTGTGAATATCGCAGATTACGTCCGCATGGCTCTCCGCACTACGGCTACCAGAGCGGCGCTGCAAGGCAAGTCCGCAAAGTACAAGGCTCTCGGCTATGATACAGTGCAGGTCAGCTCCTACGGTATGTGCAGCCCCACCTGCAAGCCGTGGCAGGGGCGAATTTACATCGAGGACACGTTCAGCTTCTGGGACGGTGAAGTGAAGGAGTACCCGGACGGGGTCCTATGGGGTAGGTCGGACAGCTGCGGCAAGTGGTTCCCTCTGCTGAGCAGTGCGATAGAAAAGGGGCTGTTCCACCCCAACTGCCGACACAGCATAAGCCTTTGGCGTGACGGTGATCCGCTGCCCGAAAGCGTAGACAACACAGACAGCGAGCGCCGTTATAAGCTTGAACAACAGCAGCGTGCTCTCGAAAGAGCAGTCCGCAGAGCAAAGCGCAGGGTCGAGGGCTTTACCGATCCCGAAAATATCCGCAAGGCTAAGGCGGAGCTGAGACAGGCTCAGAAGGAGCTTAGTGACTTCATCGACAAGGTCAATGCTGATGAGGGGGAGACTGTTCTCAGGCGTGATGAGGGCAAGGAGAAGGTGTATGAGGGTGAGTTGACAAATCACACTACATCTGATATAATAAGATCAGAGGAAGTGAAAGACTTGGAACAGGCGAAAAAGAGGGATCACAAGATTTTCATTACAGACACAGCGATCAGTCGCATAGATAGAGTAAAGCCTTCTGACTTCTCTGATCGGCAAGCAGATGAAATGCAGCAAATGCACAAGAAACTTCTCAAAATTGCTAAAGATGAAAACGACAGTAATGAAGTTCTTATCATCACCGATTCTGATTTTTCTTCTGAGGTCATGGCTAAAGGAGGGGAGTTCAAAGTTTCTCCGGCTGATAATCCCTTTGCTGTTTCGATCATTGCGCACGCTGAAAGGCAAAGTTTATTATATCTTCATAATCACCCCAGCACTAATATTTTCTCGATAGGTGATATTGATACTTTTTGCTGTGAAAAAGCTATAAAAGCGATGTCGGTCGTCACTAATCAAGGCGAAGTGTATGTTTTGAATAAAACCGGGAAGTATAGTTTTGAAGCTACGAAAGAACTTCTGACTAATATTTTGAAGTCTTTTCCGGAAGGCGAGATAGATGATAAAATCTTCGTTAAAAAATACCTGAAAGAATGTTACAGAGGAGGCGTGGAATATGTCAAAGCAAAGTAAAAAGCCTATGGCACTTGATGATACGCCAAAGGGCAGAAAGGGCATTGAGGAAATGCTGAAAAGAATGTCCGAAATTGAAGACAAAAAGAACGATGATAATAAATCAAACAAAGAGACCGCTTGAAAGATCAGGCGGTTTTCTTATGCCCAAAATCAAATAGTCTCCCCGGGGAGACAGGAGGTAACAATGGACTTGGAATACTACCTCGATACGCTGGAGCATACGCTCAGCGGACTTACAGACGAATGAGCACTTGCGACCGACGGCAATGTCGGCGGCAGGTGCTTTTTTCATACAAATTTTAAGAAAGTGAGGTCAGACCATGAAAGAAGACGAGAAGAAGCTCGAACAGGAAGAAAAGCCCGTAGGTGGTGCTGCCGAAGAGACTGCGGAGAAAGCCGCTGAGAGCGCCGCACTGACTACAGGTGAAACTGCCCCGAAGAGCGAAGAAAAGCCCGTCAGCAGTGAAGCAGGCGCGGCTGAGGACGTATCTGCGGAAGGGGAGCAGACAGCTGATGACCCCTCCGAGGAGCTTGAAGTACTTAAAGCCGAGAACACAAGGCTGAAGGCTCAGCTGGAAGCTCACGGCGCAGGCTTCAAGCCCGAGTACATCGAAGACGCAGTGCTGATAGCCGATAATGCTGCAAGGCGTGACGGTATCACAATTCAGGAGGCTTTGCAGGCAGTTGCAAAGAAATATCCCGATTGGAAACACGCACCCGGCGACAGCACAAAGGGCGGCTTTAAGGTAGGAGCACAGGCTCATGATGAAGACAATGCAGCGGCAGACGACAGCCTTGATGAGGCTTTCGGTATCCGCCGCAAAAAGTAAGAAAGGACTGATAATATGCCTAATACTGTAAACTATGTTGACAAGTTTGAGACCAGACTCAGGGAGCTCTACGGTCAGGAGCTGACCTCGGACGCTCTATACCATTCAAACACTGATATAAAGGTAACAGGTGCAAAGAATATCAAAATACCTACATTGTCGGTGTCGGGCTATAAGGATCACAGCAGGAGCTCTCTCAGCTTCAATGCAGGCTCTTATGCCAATGATTTTGAGACCAAGACCCTCGACCACGACCGTGACATTGAGTTCACTGTAGACCCTATGGACGTTGACGAGACAAACTCTATTCTCTCAGTCGCAAATATCCACAGCCGCTTTGAGAAGACTCAGGCTATACCGGAGCTTGACTGCTATACCTACTCAAAGGTCTACAGCGAGTTTGTGAGGGTAGGCGGCACGGTCAAGACCACAGCACTGACGGCTGCCAACGTTCTTGTCGACTTCGACGACAACCTTGTAGCTCTGGAGGACGCAGGTGTACCTCTCGACAGAGTGATCCTGTACTGCACAGCTGCATACAAGAAGCTTCTCAAGCAGGCTTCGGATATCCAGAGGACCTTTAACGTCAACGGCGGAAACGGTGCTGTCGACAGGAGGGTCCACACGCTTGATGATATCACAAAGATCGTGACTGTTCCGTCCGCTCGTTTCAAGACAAAATATGACTACACCGACGGCTGCGTCCCTGCAACGGGCTCAGGTGCGGCAGCAGCAAAGGATATGCAGTATATCCTTATTGACCCCGAGTGCCAGGTGAGCCGTGTTAAGCACAGCTACATTCACCTCTTCGCTCCGGGTACAGACAGCCGCACTGCCGACAAGTACATTTATCAGAACCGCAGATACAACGGCACCTTTGCCATAGATCATCTTATGACTAAGGGCTGTGTGATCCACGCTGACGCATAAGGAGGGTCGATCATGAAGGCAATAAAGGATAACAAGGTCTACACGGTCGATGGCAGCTCCGTGAAGGACTATCTTGCAAGAGGATACGATATCTATGAAGATAACGGCAAGCTTATCGAGCGCAGCCCTTCGAGTACAGTCAGCCGCAGGGAATACGACGAGCTGCTTGCAAAGTACAATGCTCTTGCTGAAAAGACAGCTGCGGACGGTACTCCCAAAAAGAAAGAAAAGTCAGGCGGTGAGCCTGATGTATCTGGATCCAAGTGAGTACAGCGGCAGTATACCGGAACAGGAGCTTGAAAAAAGGCTGAAAAGAGCCTGCCGGGACATCGACAGCCTGACTTTTAACAGGATAGTCAGGACAGGCTTTGAGAACCTGACCGAGTTTCGGCAGGAGCTCATCAAGGAGGCTGTGCAGCTCCATGCTGATTTTTGCTATGACAATGCCCAGCTGCTTGAAAGTCCCCTTGCTTCATATGCTATAAACGGTGTGAGTATGAGCTTTGATAAGTCAAAGACAGTGACTGTGGGAGACGTTACAACATCAAGCGAGGTTTACAGTCTGCTTATGCAGACGGGACTGTGCTACAGGGGGCTGGTCGTATGAAGTTTCCTCAGCTCGTGCCTGACAGGGTATGCACTACACCGATAACAGTGTACAGGGAGGGCGGTCTGAACCGTGACGGCTCTCCCAAACGCACGGTGATATTCGAGGGCAAGTGCAACTACTCTGAAAAGACCTATCAGCGCATAACGGCTGACAAGCAGCTCATCACACTGAATGCCGAAGCACTTTTTAACGGTGATATCGCACCCGATGCTGACAGCATCGAGGGTGAGGCTGATGTGCTGCAGGGCATACACCGCAGGATCTACGCCGCACAAAAATGCCGCAACCCCGACGGAACGGTGAACTATACAAGACTGGAGCTGATCTGATGAAAATATCTGTAAAGCTCGACTATGCTGCCATAGGCAAGCTGCAGCAGGCAGCCAAAGATGCAGCGCAGGCTGCTATGAGTCAGGTGGAAGCCGATCTGGTCAGTTCGCAGACCATGCCCTTTGATACAGGTGATATGCAAAATAACCAGACCTTTGTGGAGAGCACCGAAAGCGGCGCAGTGCTCGTCACAGGCTCGCCCCAGGCAAGGCGGCTATATTATCACCCCGAGTATAATTTTGGGCAGGGCAAAAATCCCAATGCAGGGGGCAAATGGCTGGAGCCGTATATAAACGGCGATAAGAAGGGGCTTGTCGAAGAGGAGTTCATAAAAGAATTCAAAGGGAGGTCGGGAGTATGAACTACCTGACACTGGTCGAGGTGGCAGATGTGCTTTCTGCCAGCCTTAATTTTGAGGCTGTCACCGCAGGAGCTATAGATGAGTCGCTAAGCGAGACGGTGGGAGTCTATCAGCGTGAGGGGCTTGTGCCCAGAGAATGTGTGGGCAGCTTCAGCAGCTATGAGACCGCAAGACTCAGGCTGGTGCTCAGGTGGGGCATCAGTCCCACTCAGGCAGAAGCCAAAGCAGCAAAGATCGCCGATATCATCGGCGCTTTCAGAAATATGCCCACAGCTTCACACAGGATAATTTTTACGGTAATAAGAGCTGTCAGGTCTATGGGCAAGGACAGCAAGGGCATCTGCGAGTACGTGATAGATGCCGATATTATATATTCGGAAAGGAATGAATGATCATGCCAAATACAACAACAGGAGTATACCCTGTATACGAAAATCAGTTTATGGTAGACATACAGGGCGGAAACGGCACCACAGAGGCTGACCTGAAAACTGTAGCCGATATGGAAAGCTTTCAGGTCACAATAGACGGCAATGTTGAGGAGTGGAGACCCTTTGACCAGCAGGGCTGGGTACGCAGGCTCATGACAGGAAAGTCTATCACCATAAGCATCAGCGGCAAGAGGAACATCGGCGATGCAGGCAACGATTATATCGAGGGGCTGGCGCTGAAAACAGGCGATGCCGCCACTACCACACTGGTGTGGAATTTTCCCAGCGGTGCAAAGCTGACTATGAAAGCCGTTATAGACGTGAAAGAGTGGGGATCGGGAGACTCTACAGCTGTAGCACCCCTTAACTGGGACGCAATGTCTGACGGCAAGCCAACGTTTACCCCCGCAGGCTGAAAACAGATATTATCAGTGATTTATAGTAAACGACATCAGAAATTGCACTTTGAGAAGGAGTAAAAGTCCGATCTATGCTTTTGGGACAGCAATTTCAATGGCGTTTACTATAATGATCGGTCAAGCACTTTGTGAAAGCAAGGTGCTTTTTTATACCCAAAATGAAAGGAACTGATATTATGGCAAAAATGTATACACTGGACAAAAAGCTGCTCACAGGCACACCTGAGATAAGGATAGGTGAAAAGCTCTATCCCGTGGACGACAGAGAAAAAACGGTGAAAAAGATAATGGCTGTGTGCGAGCGTGACGATAAAACGGCTGACATGATCGCTGAGGTGTTCAGGCTTGCCTTTGCGCCCAATGATTTCAAGGAGATAGACGGCATGAATATGCCGTGGGCGGCTTATCAGCAGCTTTTTGAGCTGGTGGTGTCTGCGGTGACAGGCGAGGAGCAGGGCGAAAGCGAGGAGCGATTTCAGCAGTGAAGTCTGGTATGATCTTGACTATGACAAAGAGCTTATAGCTCAGTCGATAGCAAAGCAGTATCATATCCTGCCCAGTGAGCAGGCAGAGCTTCACTACAGTGACTGGTACAGGCTGGTAGCAGGTCTTATGCATGATACTCCGCTGGGGCAGATAGTGCGCATAAGAGCTGAGAACGACAAGGCTGTCATAGAGAAATTCAGCCCTTATGAGAAGCACATACGATCCCAATGGGCAGCCTTCAGGAGAGAGCAAGCCCAAAGGCAGCTTACCGATAAGCAGGCGCTTGAAGCGGCAGACTATTTTGAAAAACTTTTTGCAGGAATGTTCGGAGGTGAGAGCAGATGAGCGCAGGAACAAGTGTAGGCGTGATATCTCTGGATCTTGTTATCAAGGAAAAGCTGACCTCTCAGCTGGAGAAGATAAAAAGCGATGTGCAGGCGGATATGAGAAAGCCTGTCGAGCAGGCAGCGCAGGCTGTAGAAGGCTCGATAGAGGGCATAGGCAAAGCGGCAGGCAGTGCAGCTGCCAGAAGCTCAGCTGCGTGGCGAGACGCTTTTGATGAATTCAAAGCACGTTTTGAAGCGCAGCAGGAGAGAATGGAAAGTGCAGCGACCGAGACGGTAAAGCCTAAAACGGTCACATATAAGATAGCGCCTGAGTATGACCCCAAAACGGTCAGCGCCCAGGTGGATAAGCTGACCGAGGACATTGCTGAAAGAACACGCAGAGCTGCCGAAAAGGTCAGAAGCTCTTTATCGGAAAACCGGGTGCCTGCAAACGGTCTTGAACGCTTCAACACGGAGCTTGACAGCGCTCATGAAAAGCTGGGGCTCACGCAGGCAAAATTCGGCAGGCTGCAAAGCGCACTTTCGGAGGTCTTTGAGGGCGGTAAAATAGCTGCACAGAAAAGCTTCAGCGGTATAAGTGCAGCTGCAAAAGGCACGTTCAATGCGGTCACACAGAATGCGGCTGCGCCGTTTAATGCCATAAAGAACGCTGCAAGACCTGCATTCTCGTTTATCAGGAATGTCGGCTCAAAAGCCATTGATAATATCAACGGCAAATTCAAAGCGGTAAACAGATCGGCGAGCCTTCTTACTCACCCTGTCAGCAAATTTGCAAATTCGCTGAAAAATTCTGCGAAACGCATTTTTCTCATGGCGGGAGTTCTTGCGGTGTTTCGGTCGATACGTTCGGCTGTCAGCGATACCGTAAAGAAAAACGATGAGTTTTCAAGATCCTTAAACGAGATAAAGGCGAACCTGAACATTGCCTTCCAGCCGATAATAACAGCGGTGATGCCTGCCATAAACACCCTTATGGAGGGTCTGGCTGCGGCATCGAAGGCGATAGCTGCTTTCACAGCCGAGATATTCGGCACCACCTATCAGAAATCGCTTGATACTGTGAAAAAGCTAAAACAGGTGGGCAGTGAAGCAAAAAAGAATTCAACCTACCTTGCTGCATTCGATGAGATGAATGTGGCGCAGGACACCTCGGAGAGCTCCTCATCTGACAGCAGCGAGGACAGCGCCATTGACTATCCTGCCATAGACCCGAACTACAAGCTGCCCGACTGGGCGGAAAAAATGAAGGACGCTATCCGCTCGGGAGATTGGAGAGGTGTGGGCACACTGCTTGCCCAAAAGGTGAACGGTGCGTTTGACAAGATAGACTGGGATAATATCAAGGCAAAGATAAAGGCAGGCGCAAAAAGCCTTGCAGACGGTCTTAACAGCTTTGTTGACGGTGTTAACTGGTACAGCATAGGCAGCAGCCTCGGCGAGGGCATGAACACGGCGCTGGAGGGTCTGAAGACCTTTCTTGACACCTTTAACTGGGAGGGTCTGGGAAGAAGCACAGCGCAGCTTATCAACGGCGGTGTAGCCTCAGCAGACTGGTCGCTGCTGGGTGCGACATTAGGCTCAAAGTTCAATGCTGCTATAAATGCTCTTTACGGCTTTGTGACCACATTTGATTTTTCAAGACTGGGGGCAAGTCTGGGCACATCTGTAAACTCGCTTTTTGATACGGTGGACTTTTCAAAGGCAGGAAAGACGCTTTCGGGGGGAGTAAAGGGGCTGCTGGACACTGCGCTCTCATTTGTTTACACAGTAAAGTGGAGTAAGATCGGAGAAAAGATATATCAGTTCCTTTCAAGCATAGACTGGGCAGGTATATCACGAAGAGTTTTTGAGCTGCTGGGTGCAGCTCTGGGCGCTGCGGTATCGCTGCTTTGGGGCTTTATCAAAAATATCGTTGACAGGATACAGCAGCATTTTGAGAAGGAATTTGACCGCATGGATACCGGAAATATCGGTGCGGATATAATATTGGGGATACTTGTCGGCATAGGCGATGCTATTATCGGTATCGGCAGGTGGATAAAGGACAATATATTCACTCCATTTATAAACGGCTTCAAAAAGGCTTTCGACATCAATTCTCCCTCAAAGGTCATGGAAGACCAGGGAACGCTTATCATACAGGGGCTCATCAACGGAGTCACCAATAAGATCACTGATGTGGTGAAAAGCTTCAAAAAACTGCTTGCTAAGGTAAAGGGCGTTTTCTCGGGCATACCTGCTTGGTTTGCAAAGACCTTCGGCAGCGCAGTCGGCAATATCAAGATGGCATTTCGCAATATCCCCATATGGCTGCGTGAAAAGTTCGAGAGCGCCTGGAACATGATAAGATCAAAGTTCAGTCTTTCAAACGTCAGCGAGCATTTCAACTCTATCAAAAATAAGATAGTAGATATCTTCGGCGGATTGAAGGAAGCGCTGAAGACACCGCTCAACTGGGTCATCGACCTCATCAACAGCGTGATCGACAAGCTCAACGGCTTCAGTATAGATATACCCGACTGGGTACCCGAATTCGGCGGCGGAAGGTTCGGCTTTGATATCTCACCCATACCGCCTCTTGCAAAGGGCGGTCTGGCTAAAGCTCCCACGCTTGCAATGGTGGGCGACAACCCCCACGCTTCCTCAGACCCCGAGGTGATAGCGCCCCTTTCAAAGCTTAAAGATATGCTCCCGACAGGAGAACAGGGCGAGATAGCAAGTCTTTTAAGAGAGATAATAACGCTTCTGAGGGGGCTTGACCTGACAGTGGTAGCCAAGATAAACGACAGAGTCCTTTTTGAGACGGTAAGACAGCTTGCAGCGAAATATAAAAGAAGAACGGGGGCTGATGCATTTTGAACAGCATACTGGCACAAAACGATATGAAGCTTTTACAGATAAACGGCGTCTGGGTAAAGGACCCCGATGCCGACAGCTGGGGACCCGTAAATAATTTTGAATGGACAAGCGGCTCGGGCAGAGTGATGACGGGACTTATGACCGGTTCGAGACAGTATCACAAATATAAGCTGCCGCTGACATGGAGCAGGATATCCGAGACGGATATGCTGATCATCCAACAGCTGCTGGAAGACCACGGCGACTATATACCTGTGCGGTTTTATCACAGGTGCGGATATATCAGCATAGAGGTATATTCATCGACCGTTACGCCAAAGGGTATTTTTTGTGTAAACGGCGAGGTGTTCTACGAAAAATGCACCGTTGACCTTATAGAAAGGTAGGCTTTGATATGTATCAGATAAACAGCAGCGTGATCAATGACATGATAGATGATGGTACTGTTTTCGGCGCTTATCTTAGCGACACATCAAGCGGTGAGGTAATAATGGGCGATGTGTTGTTTGAGGTCGATACCGACAGCTCAGCCACCACCCTTTCTGACGATATAGAGCTGGGGTGCATAGACCCTCAGCGTATGAATATCTCGATGAGAGGAGACGTCTCATTTCTCGGCAGAGAATTTGGGCTTAGCCTGTTTGTACGTGATAAGGATAAGCAGACCGCTTATGCAGACCTCACCCCCTACACCCACGAATACCTCTCCCACCTAAAGGTCGACCAGATACCA
>CALCRR010000095.1 GCA_937894495.1 uncultured Ruminococcus sp.
TTGTCACAGCTTTTACATAAGCAGTATCTGTAGTGTTTCCTGTCAGTGAACTTTACTGAAATGCAATAGTTTCACAGCAATCAACGTACTGCAATACCGAGCCTAACAATCCGCACCACCTATAATCATCATAGCCTTGTTTTTCAACAGTTTTCAGCAGCCTTGCCGCATGAATCAGTTTCTCCTGCTCATGTTCCCTTAATGGGTAAGAACCGTCATATTCTTTTGCAACAAGCTGATAGTAGCACTCAGAGAGTAACAGAATTCTCTCATAGGTGAGTTCGTTGTATGGTATTCTTTCAATTTCTTCAATAACGCTCTTGATGTCACCTGTTTCTATAATAGGGTAAGGTTTATTGCTCATAGCTGTCACCGTCAAGCAGATTTATGACCTTCTTCCCCATCTTCTCCGCATACCTCACAGCCTTAGCTGCCCCACCATCACATTCAATAGCACAGATCACAAGATCACTTCTGTCAACCATGCTCTTATTCCTCTCAAATATAGCCGCCTTCGGGTGAACCTGAGTTGATTCAGCGCAAATCTCAACCTCGTCATAATACTGTTCAAAGCTCTCCCTGTTGTCCCGGTACTCCGCCCGCTCATACGGCAGCACTAATATCAGCGACGCATTCCCGCATGAATACTCCCGAATAGCAGTCTTGACAGTAGAAGCTGCCAACTGATCGAAGTCACCATTTCTTCCGACAAGAAACTCAACATACTCGTGAGTATTGATTATCTCCCGCAGAAGCGACATAAGCCTATCCTCCAGCGAGAACATATTCGGCAGCTCCCTATGCCCGAAGAACGCCACAGTATAGATATTCACGGCTCCACCTCCCATTGAAAAATTCCTGACGATAAATTTTGCCGTCAGACTTGATTTTTTCTTTCCGATAAAGTATAATAGAATCGGGGGTCAGCGAGGTTTCGGGGTGAAATTTTCGCAAAATCATGTATTCCTTGTAAAACTCCCGCAAACCACCGATTTTACGCACTTTTGAGGTGCCGCCTGACGAACATTTACGTTAAGATGCCATCGTCAAAAGATTCATGCAGCTGCGCTTGTGCTCCATTGACGAATGAATGTAGCGGTCAAGCGTTATTTGAACGGAGCTATGTCCCAATATCTCCGAGAGTGTCTTTACATCAAAGCCGAGTTCGATAGCAGTTGAAGCCATACTGTGTCTAAGGCTGTGGTATCTGAAAGTTGACGGCAGATTTACGTTATTCAGCACACGCTTGAAACGGTTCTGCATGGTTCTCGGCTCAACAGGCTTTAAGCTGCCGGATAGCACGAATCGGTCGGGCTTGTCCGAAAGCTGCTCCAGCATAGGCAGCAGGCAGTCGGGAATAGGGATAACTCTCCGTGAGCTTTCCGACTTTGGCTCGGTGATGACCACTTTTGTCCTGCGCTCGCCCTCAAAACACTGTATGCGCTGGATAGTGTGACTGACGGTCAAAATCCGTTTTTCTATGTCAATATCCTGCCAACGGAGAGCGCACACCTCGCCGATCCTCATGCCCGTGTACAGCGACAGAGCAATGCCGAGGGTAGTACCGTTCTGATTGTTATTTATGTAAGCCGACAAGGTATCTATCTGTTTCTTGTCGAGCATTTTTATTTCAGGCTTTGTTTTCTTCGGCATTATAATGCCGTCAACAGCGTTTTTGAAGTCATATTCCCTCGCCCCGTAGCGGAAGATCGACTTGAAAAGCGTCATAATATCGGTAATATAGCGAGCCGACAACCCCTCACCCAGCTTTTTCTCTATAAATTCATATACCATTCTTGCTTTCATGACAGTACATTGTACTGAGCCAAACGCCGGTACGATGTGCTTTTCTATTTTCATGCGGTAGTTGCACAGCGTGGATTCTTTCACACGGTTCTTGACCGCATACAGCCACTCGGTCGCAAGGTCTTTGACGGTCATTTCCGTTATTTCTTCTTTCTTTTCCACCATGCTCCGGCTGGCGACCTCCAGCTTGTATTCCGCCTCTTTCTTGGTTTTTCCGTAAAAAGAACGGTATCTCCGCCTACCGTTCTCATCAACAAACGAAAGCCGGCACTCCCAGCGCCCGTCTTTACGCTGATATGTTGATCCTCTTATCATCAATTACCTCCAAAATTTTTGTTCTGCACGATTGACATTCTCCTTAAAATTGGTTATAATATATATGGTAGAGTCGGTGTCGGTCCGCACTTTCTCAAAATACATGATTTTAAGAAACGCCAATGCGTTTTTTCTTTATTTATGGGCTTTTATAATAAAAATATCTCCGAGATCGGTATCGTCATCACTAATCACCGACCTCGGATTTTTCAAATTGCAATAAATTACCTCTTAGGTTTTTTTCGGAACGGGCTTCTTATCCTGCTCCTCCGCCTGCTTATGCTCTTTTTCAGGCACAGAAAAGCCCTTTATCTCCTTGAAGCCGAAAGAATCCACATAGTATGCCTTTCCCTTTGCGACCACAACATCAGACACAGACAAGCTATGCCCCTTGAAATCATCAGGGCGATTCAAGTTGAACTTATTGAAAACCGCTTCAAGCTGCTTTCCGATTGTGTCTCCCGCCTGCTCAAACTCCGTGAAGTCGCCCTCATACATCTTGTCATATGTAGAGATGTTGGGTGACTTGCCCTGCTCCGTAAGACTGTCAAGGCTTATAAAACGTATCTCTCTCGTTTCTGCTGAAAGTTTAAGCTGATATATCTCGAATGTAGACTTGTCATGCGAGGGCATAGGCGGTGTTGGTGCAGCTATTGCAGCCCTCAGCGCATCATTGCACTTGAAATAATCACCGTAACACAAAATGCCTGTCTGGTTGTAGTTACCCTCTTTTTCATCAAGGGTATATTTCACAAGCATATGCGTTGAATCGGGCTGATCGTCGCACTTTTCGATGCGGTACTGATTCTGCAAAAGCCCCTGCGTGGGGTCATACATTCTTGCAGAGATCTCGTCAATCGTCTGCGGGTGCATAAGCTCCACATGAGCGGCACTTTTTCTCTGCTCATAAACGGAAAGCAATTCTTTCTTTGCTTCTGCTACCGAGGGAATGTTATCCTTGACAACAGTAACTATCCCGTCCGCAGCGATTCCAACAACAGCATACTTGTTATTGCTATTCTGCCGCACTCCGTAATACTCGGTCGGCAGCTCCGCCACTCCAGCCGTTGCCAACCTGCGCTCGTGAGCGTCTTTGAAACGCTGGTATTCCTCCTCATTTTCGGGGGCATAGCTCTTTTCATGCATGAGCGCATAGACCTCCGGCGCCATATCGCCGTCACCGGGCATTCCCGTAGCGTCGATATAATGGGCATTGATCTTCGTGACCTTTTTGTAGAAATCATCGGCACTTAGCCCGCTCTCCTTCTGCTCACGGTCATATGCGTCATTGTCAAGCCAGCCGATTCCCTCCACAAAGAATTCATTCGCAGATGTATCATAGTATTTCGTTTCGGGAATACCACGGAAATCATCGGCGATAGTCACCTTTTCGACAGGCAAAAGATACTTGTCCTTGAAGTAGTCGGGCAGCTCCGTTCTTTCTTCGACCACAGCGTGTTCCCTCTGCAAGTGGAATTTCTTGTCGATAAGCTCCTCAAAAAGATGATTCATGATTACGGGGTGTGTTTCGGTCAAAAATTTCAGCCTTGTCTTATCCGAATCGAACATATACTGCCGAGCCATATCCTT
>CALCRR010000096.1 GCA_937894495.1 uncultured Ruminococcus sp.
GTTTGTACTAAGCTATTAATACATTAACACAAATTACGAGGATGTCAACGATAATTTCGGCATACTTCCTGAGGGTGAATATGAAGTCATTATCAAGAATATCGAGGAGAGAACAGCGAAAAACGGCGCAATAGGTCTGAATCTTTCGCTGGTAGTAAGAAACGACATAAACCAGCAGTACAAAGACAGATACATATTCCATACTTTGTGGAAAAGAAAAGAGCCTACCGATGTAGACAAGCAAGTACAGGGCTACAGTTTCTCGCAGATCATGCGTCTTGCTAAGTCCGCAGGACTGCCAAGCGGCAAATCGTATGAAACGGTCATGGATATGTGCAAGGACCTTATGCACCGCACACTGAAAGTAGACCTTGAGCACAGAGAATGGCAGGGGAAGCTGCAAGAAAGCGTAAAGTTTGTGAATGCTTCCGACTTTCCTGACTGCAAGCACGTTTTCAAAGAAAAGAAAAGGGAGACAGCTGCGGCTAAGCCACAGGAAAGTTTTACATCTTCTATACCTGCTCAGCCCGAAGGTTTAAGCCTCGGCGGTGATCTCGGAGATTTTGAGGATATAATTTCTGATGGAGAAGTACCGTTTTAAGGAGTAAAAGCTATGTACGAATTTATACCGGAGGAATTAAAGAAAAAGAATAACTGGGTTTGCTGGAAAGCGGTTCCCGATGAGCGTTCTCATAGTGGGATAAGCAAGATACCCATAGATCCGAAAACAGGATATCATGCCTCTTCTACAGACCCCGGCACATGGTCGGGGTTTGAGACCGCTGTGCGAATGGCTGACAATTTTGCAGGGATAGGATTTGTTTTTGACGGAAGCGGTTACTTTGGTGTTGATCTTGATGATATGGCGGATATTGATGCTTTTCTGACGGGCGATACTCACAATGTGTTTGGTGAATTTGTGTACGGATTAAAGTCGTACACAGAATTGTCACAGTCGGGTCATGGAATACATATCATTTGCAAGGGTAAGCTCCCTGATGGCAAAAGACGTTCGGGAAAATTTGAAATGTACGAAAAAGGCAGATTTTTTGTTATGACAGGCAATTGCTGCTCTCAATTTGTTGAGATCACCGATTGCACCGAAAGCATAAAACCGCTTCACAAAAAATATCTCGGAGAATCCAAGCCGCAAAGAACGAAAAATGTTGAGTTGGCTCAACATTTTATGCCGCTTGATATGAGCTTGAATGAGATCATTGAGAAAGCAAAAAGTGCCACCAACGGAGATAAATTTGCGCGTCTTTACAGCGGTGATATTACGGGCTATACTTCACAGTCTGAAGCTGATATGGCGTTTTGCAACCTGTTAGCGTTCTGGTGCAAATGCGATATAGAGACTATGGACAGCATTTACCGAAGCTCGGGACTTATGCGTGAAAAGTGGGACAGGAAGCAGGCAGGCAGCACATACGGCAGGCTCACTCTTGAAAAAGCGGCTGCTATGTGTGGTGAAGTCTATTTGGCAAAAAATAACAGCGGATCTGATTATTCTATCTCTATCGGTGCAAAAGAGAAAATAAGGAAGAAATTCTATTCTTTTGACGATACAGGGAACGCAGACAGAATGTATGACGCTTTCGGTGAGATACTGCGGTATTGCTATGTGGATAAGAAATGGCTATACTATCGTGACGGGAAGTGGAACTACGATAATGTTGGTGAATGCCATAGGTGTGCTGATGCGGTGCTTGATATAATGCGAAGCGAAGAGAAACAGTGGCAGGAGCATGAGGGCGGAATGTTCTACAATGACTATAAAAAGCATCTGAAAAAGACACGTTCCTCCAGTTCTAAAAAGGCAATGCTAAAGGAACTTGAGCATCGTGTGCCTATCCTTCCTCGAAATATGGATACGCAGAAAATGCTCATAAATTGTAAAAACGGAATTTATGATCTGGGAACAGGAAAAATGCAGCCACATGAAAAAAGTTTATACATAACGAAAATGCTTAATGTCCCTATGCCCGAAAGCCCTGAACCACCTGCTTTATGGTTGAAATTTCTGAATGAAGTATTCAATAATGATCGAAACCTTATACGATACATACAAAAAGCGGTCGGTTACTCGCTGACAGGCTCTACATCTGAACAATGTGCTTTTTTCCTTTACGGTACAGGCAGGAACGGAAAGTCAACATTTATAGAGATCATCAGATACATAATGGGTGATTATGCTTCTAATATCCAGTCGGAGACGATAATGGTCAAGCGTGCCGGGAACGCTGCCAACAGTGACATAGCCCGCCTCAAGGGTGCGAGG
>CALCRR010000097.1 GCA_937894495.1 uncultured Ruminococcus sp.
TTTTTTCTTATCTGTTCGGCAGTCTTAATTCTGCCATAATAGTTTGCAGACTTTGGAAAAAGCAGGATATCCGTGACTACGGCAGCAAAAACGCAGGGCTTACCAACGTGCTGAGAGTTTACGGCAAGGGTCCTGCTCTGGCGACCCTTTTGTGCGACCTTGCAAAGGGAGTTATCGCAGTGGTGGTCTGCCGCCTTGTGGTCCATAAGGTCATGGGCGTAGAGTTTTTTGACGACCCGAGATTTATAGGTTATGTGGCAGGCTTTGTTGTAATGCTGGGGCATTGCTTCCCTGTGTTCTACGGCTTTCACGGCGGCAAGGGCGTGCTGCTGGCGGCGACGACCCTGCTGGCTATCGACCCCCTTACCTGCCTGCTGTCGGTAAGCGTTTTTGCGCTGGTGCTGGCGCTGACCAAGTATGTGTCGGTGGGCTCCATATGCGCAGCTGTGGCTTATCCTACGTTCACCTTTATTTTGCAGAGCTTTGTCTATAAAAGCTACCATGCGGCTGTGCCCAATACCATAATGGGCGTGTGCATATGCATTCTGATAATCTCGCTGCACCATGCGAATATACAGAGGCTTATGAACGGAACTGAGAATAAATTTGGACAGAAAAAGAAGGAACAGTAAATGACTGAAAAGCCTGCTTTAAACAGAAATCAGATCAAGTATATAGCGATAACAGCTATGATATTCGATCATATCGCCATGTTTTTTATGTCGGGGGATCTGGATAAAGCGCCGTTGTCAAGGGTGGCGCTGTATTCGGTTATGCGTGTCATCGGCAGGCTGACGGCACCTGTTATGCTGTTTTTTCTGGTCGAGGGCTTTATCCATACCTCATCACGCAAAAAATACGGCATAAGGCTTCTGATATTCGGACTGATATCGCAGATACCCTATTCTCTGGCGCATTACAACTCGCTTTTCAGGTTTGATCTCAACGTTATCATCACCCTGTTTATGACCTTTCTTATGCTGAATGCTCTTGAAAAGATCGGCAATGCGTATCTCGGCGGCGCTGCGGCGGCTGTGATCGCAGCGGCTACATTCTGCTGCGACTGGGGCATTATCGGACCGATAATGGCGTGGCTATTCTATTACTACCGTGACGACCGCAAGGCGCAGCTGAAAAGCTTTGCGATAGTAAGCGGTGTGCAGGTGGCAAGCGCAGTCGGCTTTCTTGCCATGAACGGCAAACACTGGTACGGCGAGCTCTGGCAGGCAGGAATGTTTCTGGTGATACCCCTGCTGCTTTGCTACAACGGCGAGGCGGGGAAAAGATCGGCTGTGAACAAGTGGGTATTCTATATTTTCTATCCGCTGCATCTTTTGGTGATATGGGCGGTAAAATATCTTGCATAGTAAAAAATCAGGCAAAAAAATACCATAACTGGAGGTATGACAAATGGCAGACATTACCATACTGGGCTCGGGCGGCTTCGGACTGTCGCTGGCTATAATGTGCGACAACGCAGGGCATAATGTTACCGTGTGGAGCAAATTCCGTGACGAGATCGACGCAATAAAAAGAACGGGCGAGCTCAAAAGCAAGCTCCCGGGGGTGCAGGTGAACAAGACCATAAGGCTCACCGATGATATCACCGAAGTTAAAGATAAGGATATGGTCATAATCGGCATACCCTCGCCGTTTTTAAGGGGAGTTTGCGAGGAGGCTGCGCCTTATGTTGATAAGAGGACAGTGGTGGTCAACACCGCCAAGGGCCTTGAAGCAGGCAGCCTTAAAACCATGTGCCAGGTGGCTCAGGAATGCTTCCCCGAAAACGAGGTGGCAGTGCTCACAGGACCCTCTCATGCCGAGGAAGTAGCAAGGGGCATACCCACCACCGTTTGCGTGGCTTCCAACAGCAGGGAGATATCCTATTACATACAGGCTACCCTTTCAAACCAGACCTTCAGGGTATATGCCACCGATGATATGATGGGCTGCGAGGTGGGCGGCTCGCTGAAAAACGTTATTGCTCTGGCGGCAGGCGTCTGCGACGGTCTGGGGCTGGGAGACAATACCAAGGCGGCGCTTATGACCAGGGGCATCAGAGAGATAGCCAGACTGGGTCTGGCTATGGGCGCCGAGGAGGAGACCTTTGCAGGTCTCAGCGGCATTGGCGACCTTATAGTTACCTGCTGCTCAATGCACAGCCGTAACAGGCGTGCAGGCATACTTATAGGCAAGGGAGTTTCTCCCGAGGAGGCTGTAAGGCAGGTGGGCACAGTTGAGGGCTATACCTGCACCAAAAATGCCTATGAGCTGGCTTTGAAGCTGGGGGTCGATATGCCTATAACCGAGCAGCTGGCAAAGGTCCTCTTTGAGGGAGAGCCGGCAGGCGAAGCTATCAAGAACCTTATGGGCAGACCGCCCAAGAACGAGACCGAGAACGATTTCCTCAGCTGACGGGAGGGCTGAAAAATGCTTAAAAAGTTTTATCTTAATACCGAAAATGAGGGGCTTTACAACATAACCAGCTATGTCAGGCAAACGGTTAACGAATCGGGGGTGACAAGCGGTATCGCTGTGGTGTTCTGCCCCCACACAACGGCAGCTATAACCATAAACGAGAATGCTGACCCCGATGTGCAGACAGACCTTTTGTTTGCGCTGGATAAGACCTACCCCGACAGACCCCAGTTCCGCCATGCCGAGGGTAATTCCTCCGCTCACCTGAGATCAAGCTGCGTGGGGGCTTCTGAAACGGTCATTATCGAGGACGGCTCGCTGCTGCTGGGCACCTGGCAGGGCATATACTTTGCTGAGTTCGACGGACCCAGAAAAAGGCATTTTTTTGTTAAGGTCATAAAGGGCTAGCTCCCTTAAAAAATCACGGAGGATAGGACAGAGAAGTGCTGTGAAAATTCTTCGTGATTATTTTTTGAAAATTTATAAAAATCACTTTACAAGTGCGCCGAAATATTGTATAATTTTAGTATGGGTTAGTATGAATATAATTATGTTTAAGGAGTGTTATGTATGAGTCCTAAATACAAGAGGATATTGCTCAAGCTCAGCGGTGAGGCGCTGGCAGGCGACAAGAAGATCGGTCTTGACTATGATGTTATCACCACATTCGGCAAAAGCATTAAAAAGTGCGTTGACGCAGGGGTCGAGGTAGGTATAGTAGTCGGCGGCGGAAACTTCTGGAGAGGACGCTCCAGCGGCGCTATGGACAGAACAAGAGCCGATCATATCGGTATGCTGGCTACTGCCATGAACGCTCTGGCTGTTGCCGATGCCCTTGAAAACTGCGGCATAGAGGTAAGAGTGCAGACAGCTATCACCATGAGACAGGTAGCAGAGCCTTATATCAGGCTGAAGGCTATGAGGCATTTTGAAAAGGGCAGAGTTTGTATCTTCGGCTGCGGAACGGGAAATCCCTTCTTCTCCACCGATACGGCTGCCGCATTGAGAGCTGCCGAGATAGAGGCTGATATTTTCTTCAAGGCAACTATGGTGGACGGCGTTTACGATAAAGACCCCCATAAGTTTGCCGATGCTGTCAAGTATGACAGGCTTACATTCAGCGAGGTGCTTGAAAAGGGATTGCAGGTAATGGATTCAACTGCGGCTGCACTTTGCAAGGACAATAACATTCCCGTACTGGTCTTTGATCTGGCAAGACCCGATAATATCTACGACGCCTGCATGGGCAAGGACGTAGGAACTATAGTTGAATAAATTTTTTACCGAAAGGAAGATAATTATGCAGGATATCAAAAATAAGGCTAAGGAAAAAATGCAGAAATCCGTAAACGTTATGCTCTCAGACTTCGCTGCTATCAGAGCAGGCAGAGCTAACCCTGCGGTGCTTGATAAGATAAGAGTTGAGTATTACGGCGCCCCCACACCTATCAACCAGATGGCAGCTATATCTGTTGCTGAGGCAAGGATACTCGTCATCACTCCCTGGGACAAGACTACCCTCAAATCAATAGAGCGTGCTATACAGGCTTCCGACCTGGGCATTAATCCCCAGAATGACGGACAGACTATCAGACTTATCTTCCCCCAGCTCACCGAGGACAGACGTAAGGAGATAGTTAAGGACGTTAAAAAGGGCGGTGAGGAGTGCAAGGTCGCTGTGCGCTCTATCAGAAGAGACGCTATCGAGAAGATAAAGGCAAAGAAGAAGAACAACGAGATCACCGAGGACGAGCAGAAGGACGGCGAGGACGAGATCCAGAAGATCACCGACAAGTTCGTTAAGGAGATAGACGGACACGTTGCTGAAAAAGAGAAGGAAGTTCTCTC
The DNA here is from genome assembly GCA_937894495.1 of uncultured Ruminococcus sp. Taxonomy (GTDB): domain Bacteria; phylum Bacillota; class Clostridia; order Oscillospirales; family Ruminococcaceae; genus Hominimerdicola. Next base: position 4,267 of record CALCRR010000097.1, read on the forward strand.
TCTGTAATTCGGCGGTAGTTTGATATGGCAAAGAAAAAAAGTATTTTAGGCGACGATCTGCAGGTGCCTGTCCATGTGGGCGTTATCATGGATGGCAACGGCAGGTGGGCTAAAAAAAGAGGTCTGCCCAGAAAGTTCGGGCACAGAGAGGGCGCTAAGAACTTCAGGACCATAACCAGGCACGCAAAGGCTGTGGGCGTGGATTATCTGACCTATTATGCCTTCTCCACCGAGAACTGGAAGCGTCCCAAGGACGAGGTGGACGCTATTATGGATCTGTTTGAGAAGTATCTTGACGAGGTGAAGGATTTTATAGAGGAGAATATCCGCATAAGGTTCATCGGCGACAGAACTATGCTCAGCGAGACGCTGCAGGCTAAAATGGCAGACGTTGAGGAGACCTCAAAGGATTTTGACTCTATGACGCTGGTGCTTGCCATCAATTACGGCGGCAGGGACGAGATCTGCCATTCGGTAAAGGAGCTGGCAAGGCTCGTTAAAAAGGGGGAGCTTGACCCTGAGGATATAACTCAGGACATGATAGAGAGACACCTCTACACCGAGGAGATACCGCCCCTTGATCTGGTAATAAGACCCAGCGGCGAGCAGAGATTATCGAATTTTATGATCTGGCAGGCGGCTTATGCCGAGTTTTACTATACAAACATTC
>CALCRR010000098.1 GCA_937894495.1 uncultured Ruminococcus sp.
TTTACAATGCAGGAATTTACGTCCGCCTCTCGCAGGAGGATATGAGAGCCGGCGAGTCTCTGTCAATAGAAAACCAAAAGCTGATACTGACTAAATATGTTAAAGAACAGGGTTGGAAACTGATCGACATTTATGTTGATGACGGTTACAGCGGAACAGACTTTGACAGGCCGGGAGTGCAGCGTTTGCTTGATGATGCAAAGGTCGGAAAGATCAATCTGATAATCTGTAAGGATTTGAGCCGTTTCGGTAGGAATTACATAGAGGTCGGCAGATATGTTGATTATATATTCCCATCGTACAACATAAGGTTTATTGCACTTAACGATAATGTTGATACGGCTAACAAGGACAGCTCGGCACTTGATATGATGCCGATAGTCAACCTTGTAAGTGCGCAATATGGACAAAATCCAAAAGCGACCGATTTACCGATATTTCATCAAGGGGCGTTACATCACTGGTAATGCTCTTTTTTCTTTTCAGGTGATTGACTTTATTGTTTCTAAGTGGTATAATGAAAATAGTAATGTAATTAATCGCCAATTCTCTTATAGTTTGGAAAGGAATTTTATTATATGGCAAAAAGTATTGAGCCTAAGCTCCGTAAAATCGGTGCATATCTCAAATTGGAAGAAGATACAAAATTCACGATACCTGAATATCAAAGACCTTATTCTTGGTCTATCACTAACTGCGATAAGCTATGGCAGGATATAACCGACTTCATGAACAGTGATAGCAAGGACAGGTACTTCTTTGGCACTATCATTATCAACTGTCAAGATGATGATACCGTATTTGGTCTTATTGACGGACAGCAGAGAACAACAACATTTTTGCTTTTGATGAAAGCTCTTTTGGTTCGTATAAACATTGCGATAGGTACTACAAGTCAAGATGATGATGCTGAAAACCTGTGCAGAGGACTGAAAGAACGCAGAAGAACGATTATGGGCATTCTGTATAAAGCGGAACCAGAGGACATTCCCGATAAACCTAATATAGCAACAGATAGAACTATCTGTAATTGTGAACCTATTATAGAGAATTATTCTATTAATGAGCTTTACAAGTCGGAATTACAGACCATATTAGGTGCTGTTGACTATGCCGAAGCGGAGTCTAAGGTTATTAAGATTCCTCGTAAGCAGAAAGATAATAAGTACACAAATTTCTTTAGAAATTTCAAGTTTTTCTATGAGAGAGCAAAAGAATTATCTGAGTCTCAGCTTAATAGCTTTGCAAAAACTCTTACTGATAGCTGTGAAGTTATCGAAATCAAGAGCTGGCAGGTTGAGCAGGCTATTACAATGTTCAATTCTCTGAATTCTGATGGATTACCGCTTTATGACTCGGATATTATCTCTGCTAAACTCTATGCTGAAGCTGAAAAAAGCAAGGTTGGCGATGATTTTACAAAACTGTGGAAAGCGTTAATCGAGCTAATTGATGAGTTGAAACAAAGTGGGATTGCCAATATTGATGCTATTCTTATGCAGCAGATGTATTTTGAACGTGCAAAGAACAAGAATAACGAGATTGTTACGGCAACTGGCTCTATAAACGTGACAACACCGGGTCTAAGGAGATACTTTACTGAGGAAAACAAGGAACTTCTTCACGATCCTATCGGGCTTTGCAATCAAATGATAAACATAGCAAAGATATGGAAAAAAGTGTCTACATATCCTGTAATTCAGGTTCTTTTGAAGTTTAATGATAACGCAAAGCTGTTTTTGGCAAGTTATTTTCATCGTTTTAAGGCAGATGATATAACAGAGGAAGATGTCAACGAGATAGCCGTTTGTTTGTTAAGACTGTTTACTGTATTAGAACTTGTCGATATAGGCTATTCGAGCAGTACATTTAAGACGTTTCTTTTTGGTGAGATAGTAAAAATGGCTGATAGTGCTATCTCTGTACAGATAATCAAAGCTGATTTTGATAAGCACATTTCCGATAGATGGAAAGCTGCCGAAATCAAGAAGTATGTGACCGAATATGACAGGAATATGCTCGTATATCTGAACGAATATCTGTTCGCTCTGGAAAAAGGACTGTCATTTGCTCTTGGGAGCAAGTATGATATAGAGCATATCATGCCACAAAGCGGTGCAAATCTTGATGCTATCCGGAAAGATGCTCAGATTGAAAGTAAAGAGGAGTTTGACGATACAGTGAACAAACTCGGCAACAAGATACTTCTCGAAGAAAAAATTAATAGGTCTATCGGCAACGAGTGGTTCAGAACTAAAGTATCAACAAAGCTCTCTGATAAGACAGGCTACATTGATAGCAATTATCCCATTGCTACTGCATTGGTAAGGAAGTATGAAAACGATACTAAACCTTATTGGTGCAAGAAAGATATTGAAAATGCGACTGATGTTGCAAGTGATAGAATTGTAAAATTCATTTTTAATATATAAACCTATGTGTTGAATGGGTCTGCCTATCCGCAAAAAAAATACACTGTTATCACTTTTCTTTTCATTAGCCAATTCATGAACTATCGACATTATCAGCATTATCGAACCCCGATTGTGTGGAAAATGCTGATAGTTCAGATTTCTCGGAGTATGGATCTTGCACCTTTTGGGCTTTTTGTCAGGAAAAAGGTGCAAAAAGCCCAAAAGACAGATTTCTGCAAGTCTCGGAGCGTGATAAATCCTAATTGCTATGGTTTTTGTGGATTTTGTGGCGGTTGAGCATTTTATTCCTATTTCAAGCTGTTTTGAACAGACAGATTGATATGTTTGCTGTCTGTCGGCTGAAAAGAAAGATATGGAGAACGATTCTTCAAAGACATCTTCATGCTCTCAGTTGGGGTTATGATAGCATATTCATCTCTGCCTGCGGCAGTAATCGGGAGGTCTCGGAGGGTGTTCCTCTGAGCAGGGAGACCGCTGGTGTCAATACAGCGGTGCTACCTGCCCAGACAGATTCCGCATAGGAATCACTTTGACGTTAGTCAATTTTTATCGCAATCTATGATTGTTCGATAATCATTTCTCTGAAATTCTGCGGTATCAGAGAGATATATTTTTAGGGAATAGTCTGTATCTGCTCGGATTTTCAAGTGAAACCATAGGCTATAACTAACTTTCACAAAATATATCAGGGCAGTACAGCTTTAATAACACCTAATTTCCCGTGACGATGCGTGACGGTCGTGACGATGTTTTTGAGGTTTCTAAAAGACCGTCACCATCGACACGCATCGTCACGCTTACAATTTCGGGAGCATGAATTATCGACATTATCAGCATTATCGAAACCCGATTGTGCTGATAATGCTGATTGTTCAGATTTCTCGGAGTATGGATTTTGCACCTTTTGGGCTTTTTGAGAGACAAAAGGTGCAAAAAGCCCAAAAGACAGATTTATATAATTCTCGGAACATGAACTTTGCACATTTTGCACATTTTGTAGCTGCAAAGTGTGCAAAATGCGGAAAGTTCAGATTCCCCATAATGTCGGGAGCATAATGAACTTGATTGATATGGTTTTTGTGGATTTTGTGTCTGTTGAGTAATTAACTTCGATTTTAAGCCGTTTTGAGCAGACAGGCTGATATGTATGTTGCCTGTCGGCTGAAAAGAAAAAGTGGGTATCCATTCATATGCACAATAAGCGTTTTAAGCACAATAGGATTTCTAAAATGCTTAAAATGTCTATTGTTCATGCTCCTGTATCTCCGTTCGGCGATAGCCGATTTCCTGCCGCAAGGCAGCCCCATATGCTCTTTTGGTGTCGGTCACGCGCCAAAAGCGCTATGGGGTTACAAGCGGCGCTCTCGCCGTTTGTAAATCTGCGCTCTGCGCATTTGTTCCTGCGGTATGCTTACCGTTCAGGAACAATTTCAGCTCCGCTGTCGGCTCGGTCAAGCACCAGTCAACAGACATATAGGCGTGGTGCTTGAAAACGGCCCGTTTATGCACTATTAATGTCAACATACAGAAAAACCACAAAATCCATAGATTTCATATTTCAATATAATCTTCAACACCGAGGCTCCTGCTCGGTGTATTTTTATTCTCGAAAATTTCTTTTTCGGTCATTCGCCATTTTGACGAGTGTTATTATTTCGCTTTATTTGCCGTCATTTATCGTAACTTATCGCCAATTATTCAAAAAGTGTTCCAATAGCGTTATACCCCGATTTCAAGCCGTTTTGACACACATAAAATTCGTGCGCAATGCCAGTAGACAAGCAACGTATTGGTGTGATATACTATTCATAGCCGTAAAAATACTCGGTCGGCAGAAAGGAAAATGAGCCTGACCTTTACGGCTGCATAGAGGGTGAGAGAAAGAAAGCGATGCCCTCTCCAATGCGTAGAGATAGATAAGCAAAGGAAAATTCGCTATGAACAACAGAACAATGCAGGAGATGAACGAGCAGTACAAGGACTGCCCCGTTCAGGTCAACGAGTATGAGGTGGGCGGCAGACATTATCGTGTGCATAGCCACTTCATCGGAGACAAGGACATCAATGACGTGATGTATCGGTATGCTAAGGACAGGGCGATGAGCGAAATGCTCGGTCTTGTTCCGACAGCAAAATCAGCATAAACTTTTTTCTCAAAAGCTATTGCCTTTGCCGATATGTTGCGCTATAATGGATATATCGGTAAAGGTCGCTTTGGATAGAAAGGAGTTTGAGATGATA
>CALCRR010000099.1 GCA_937894495.1 uncultured Ruminococcus sp.
CAAAGTCTGAAAAGAGGACTCTTGCTTCTTGCCTCTAGTCTCTTGCTTCTAGAGGTACAGGTGGGGGAATAGAGGGGGCTTCGCCCCCCTTTACTTTTGGGTGGGGGTGTGGTATAATTGGGAAAAGGCTTTTTTGGGAGGGTCGGTATGAGATTATTGTGTATTGACGGAAACAGTATAATGAACCGTGCTTTTTATGGTATCAGAGCGCTTTCTAACTCTAAGGGGATATTTACAAATGCCCTGACGGGGTTTATGAATATCTATCTTAAAGAGCTGGAGGAGGTTCGCCCTGACTGCGTGGCGGTGGCTTTTGACCTGCGTGCGCCCACCTTCAGGCATAAGGCGAATGCTGCATATAAGGCTAACAGAAAGGGTATGCCAGAGGAGCTGGCTCAGCAAATGCCTTATATAAAAAGGCTGCTGGGACTGCTGGGGATAAAGACCGTGGAGTGTGAGGGCTATGAGGCTGACGATATACTGGGCACTCTCTCAAAGGCAGCTGCCGATGAGGGCAATGAGTGCTATATTTTAACGGGAGACCGTGACAGCTTTCAGCTGGTAGCCGACAGGGTGACGGGGCGCCTTGCCGGTAATAAGGAGACCAAGGTGTATACTCCCCAAAGGATAAGAGAAGAATACGGCGTTGAGCCAAGGCAGATGATAGAGGTCAAGGCGCTTATGGGCGATACCTCGGACAATATATCGGGAGTTAAGGGCATAGGTGAAAAAACCGCGCTTTCGCTGATACAGCAGACAGGCTCGGTGGATAAGCTTTATGAGCAGCTGGAGGATGTAAAGCTGACCCCCTCGGTGAGAAAAAAGCTGGAAAGCGGCTATCAGGACGCCGTGGACAGCCGTTTTCTGGCTGAGATATACCTTGATGTGCCTGTTGAAAAAAGTACGGAGTATTATAAGCTGGGGGAACGTGACGAGCAGGGCGCTAAGGAGCTGCTCACCGACCTGGAGATGTTAAGGCTTATGGACAGGCTGGGGCTGACGGGCAAGGGGGCAGCGGCTGAGGGTGATATGGCTGAGAAGCAGACTAAGCTCAAAGACCTGCCGAAATATGAGGTCTCAGAGCTTTGCAGCGAGGTCATAGACCTTATGGGCAGCGGCAGCACGGCGGCGTTCATATTCGCCCCCGACAGGTTGGAGGTGTTTTTTGATGATAAGATATACACCGCTTCGGGCGAGGGCTTTAAGGAGCTGACCCTTGCGTTTTTCGCCAGTGTTTGCAAAAAGGTCACCTTTGAGGGCAAAAGGGCTTATAAGTTTGCCTTTGATAACGGCGGCGAGCTCAAAAACCTTGACTTTGCCTGCGATCTGGCAGGGTATCTGCTCAACTCTCAGTCGGGGGAGTATACGGCTGAAAATCTCTGCCTGACCTATAAGGTCATCTACCGCTCGGATATGGGAGAATACAGCGACCTTTCGTCACTTATCCCCCTGGCTGAAAATCTGAAAATGCAGCTGGAGCAGACGGATATGTTAAAGCTTTACACCGAGGTGGAGCTCCCCCTGTGCGAGGTGCTGGCTTCTATGGAGCATTACGGGGTAAAGGCTGATACCCAGGGCATAAAGGAGTTCGGCGAGGGGCTTAAAAAGGATATTGAAAAGCTCACCGCCGAGATATATGAGTATGCTGGTGAGGAGTTCAACATTTCCTCCCCCAAGCAGCTGGGGGAGATACTGTTTGAAAAGCTGGGACTGCCTGCCAAGAAAAAGACCAAGTCGGGCTACTCCACCAATGCCGAGGTGCTGGAGGCTATCGAGAACAAACACCCTATTGTGCCGCTGATAATAGAATACCGCACGCTGACCAAGCTGAACTCGACCTACGTTGACGGGCTTTTGAAAGAGGTAGAGCCCGACGGCAGGGTGAGGAGCGTTTTCAAGCAGACCGAGACCAGGACGGGCAGGATATCCTCCACCGAGCCTAATATGCAGAATATCCCCGTGCGCAAGGAGATAGGCAGGAACATGAGAAAGTTCTTTATCGCCGAGGAGGGCTGCACGCTGCTTGATGCAGACTACAGCCAGATAGAGCTGAGGGTGCTGGCATCGGTATGCGGTGATGAAAATATGCAGGCAGCTTTTGCCGAGGGCAAGGACATACACACCATGACGGCGTCGCAGGTATTTGACATACCCGAGGACTTTGTGCTGCCCGAGATGCGATCGGCGGCAAAGGCGGTAAATTTCGGCATAATCTACGGCATAGGCGCTTTTTCGCTCTCCAAGGACATTGGAGTATCGGTGGCGGAGGCTAAGAGGTATATACAGAATTATCTGGATAACTTCCCCAAAGTATCACAGTTTATGGACAAGACGGTGGAGGACGGCATAAAGAACGGCTATGTTACCACCATTTTCGGCAGGCGCAGATATATTCCCGAGCTTTCGGCTTCAAACAAGGTAATGCAGGCTTTCGGCAAGCGTGCTGCAATGAACGCCCCCATACAGGGAGCTGCGGCGGACATCATAAAAATAGCTATGGTGAACGTATACCGCCGCCTTAAAGAGGAAAAGCTGGACGCAAGGCTTATTTTGCAGGTACACGACGAGCTTATTATCGAAGCTGCTCTTAAAGACAAGGACAAAACAGCTGAGCTGCTGAAAGAGGAAATGGAAAATGCTGTAAGGCTAAAAGTGCCCTTTACTGCCGATGTAGGCGAGGGCAAAAGCTGGTATCTTGCTAAGGGTTGATATCTCCCCCAACAGCTTCAGCAGGCAGTATGATAAACTATCATCATCACCCAAACATGACCGAATTGAGATAAAACCACGAAAGAGGGGTGTCAGCGTTGTCTACGCCGATAAATGATTTTGTAAAAAGCTACAGCGAGAGCGGCACTGTCAGGTTCCATATGCCTGGGCACAAGGGGGTCAGGCTGCACGGGCTGGAGCCCTTTGATATCACCGAGATAAAGGGTGCGGACTACCTTTTTGAAGCCGAGGGGATAATCGCACAAAGCGAGGAGCAGACGGGGCGCTGCTTCGGCTCGGCAAAAACGCTGTATTCCACCGAGGGCTCAAGCCTTTGCATAAAGACCATGCTGGGCATAGTGAACAAGTGCCGCAAAAACAAGAGCGAGCCCATGCTGGCAGTGGCGCCGAGAAATGTCCACAAGGCGTTTATAAATGCCTGCATACTGCTGGATATCAGGGTCAGCTGGGTCTTCCCCAAGGGGGGGAGCCGCTCGCTGTGCTCGTCATCGGTGACTGCCGACGATATAGCCGCAGCTATTGACAGCTGCGACAGAAAGCCCGACTGCGTCTACATAACATCGCCCGATTATCTGGGGTATATCGCTGATATCGCGGCGGTCTCAAAGGTCTGCAAAAGCAGGGGAGTCCCCCTTATCTGCGATAACGCACACGGCGCTTACCTTAATTTTCTTGAAAAAAACCTGCACCCTATGGCGTTGGGTGCCGATATGTGCTGCGACTCGGCACACAAGACCCTGCCCTGCTACACAGGCTCAGCGCTGCTGCATATCTCAGAAAATGCCCCCGAGGGCTATGCCGGCTGCGCTAAAACAGTCATGTCGCTGTTTGCCTCCACCAGCCCCTCCTACCTTATTATGGAGAGTCTGGACCGCTGCTCCCACTATCTCACGGGGGACTACCGAGAGCAGCTGGCTGAGACAGTACGCCGCACCAGCCTTTGCAAAGCGAGACTCACCGCCCTGGGCTGGGAGCTTTGCGGTGATGAGCCTTGCAAAATAACCATTTTTGCCCCCAAAAAGGGTCTCAGCGGCAGAGATCTCGGCGAAGTGCTGCGGTCAAATAATATTGAGCCCGAATACACCGACAGCGGCTATGTGGTGCTTATGGTCACCCCTTTTAATAAGGAGAGCGACTTTGCCGCCCTTGAAGCTGCCCTGGCTAAGCTCCCCGTCAGAGCTCCCCTTGCCTACACCGCCGACCCTCTCCCCGTGACCGGAGCTGCCATGAGCATAAGAAGCGCCGCCTTTGCAGACAGCGAGCTTATCCCCGTGACCGCCGCCGAAAACCGCATTTGCGCCATGACCGTCACCAGCTGCCAGCCCTCGGTGCCTGCGGCAGTCAGCGGCGAGATATTGACCCGTGAGGTCATCGAGCTTTTAATGCGCTATGGTATCGGCTCCGTTGAGGTCGTCACCGAAAAATAAGGCAAAAAAATAAGCAGGTCAACGGTGACCTGCGGAAAATAAAACAAAAAAACTATGTGTAGAACAAAAGAAAGGAGACAACAAAACGGATGTTAAATCAAACAAATCATTGTTCAATATCCTTAACATCATTTAAATTATACTATTTTTTCGCCCATAAGTCAAGAAAAAGTTGCAAATAAATTACTGAACCAGGTTAATTTCGGCAGTCTGCACAAATTTTAATATTACCCCGTTCGCATAACTTACAATATATTCAAGAAATAGCTAAAATATGCTTAAAATCATTAATTTTCTTAACTTAAAGCTCTTTTTCCATCGGTTTCATATTCTTATAGTTGACGAAAAACGGCTTATTTAAAACCTGACCCTCCCCGGTATATCCAGCTTTGAGGTGTCAACATAATAGTTTGAATAATCCTCGGCGTTAACGAATATCCCCAGGGTAACGCCCCCCAGATAGGGCGAGGGGTCCTGCAAAAAAGGCTCAGAGGTAAACACGAACTCCCTGCCCGTGGTCTCGTCCCTGTAGTAGCAGTCGATAACATAGGGGTTCATGCCGTTTATCGTGTTGTACCTGTCCAGCCTGACCTCCTGCCGCTGCGCCAGAAGCAGTATGTGGTTTTCGTCCAGCCGTGTTTTGTCACGCTTTTCAAACCAGGGCAGTATCAGCGCCTTGATGACCATAACCATGATAAGCATGAACGCCCCGATGACCATTGCTATCACAACTCCCCCCAGACTAAGCGCCAGGGCTATCACCAGCGGTATCAAAAGCATACCTAAAAGTATCGAAAGAATTATCATTTTCTCACCTCACGTAATATCCTTGCCCCCGTCGCTCTGCGGTTGGTTTGCGGGCTGTTTGTTGGGGGAGACCCTTTTGAAAAAGGGTCATC
>CALCRR010000100.1 GCA_937894495.1 uncultured Ruminococcus sp.
CCGCCGTAAAGCTCCTCACCCGTCTGGATATCCGTCCACACACCGGTATCCGGGAGATAGAACTGCACATCGCCTTCCTCGTTGAATACGGGAGCTACAAGAAGCGTATCACCTAGCATATACTGCCTGTCAAGAGAAAGAGCGGCGGGATCATTGGTATAATCCACTGCCATTGCGCGCATCATCGGCACGCCCGTGATATGCGTCTCGACAGCATTTCTGAACAGGTACGGCATAAGCCTGCCTTTAAGCTTCGTGAAGTCGCGGACAACATCGCAGCTCTCTTCGTCGAAGTTCCACGGAACGCGGTAGGAGCTGTTGCCGTGCAGACGGGAGTGAGTCGACATAAGCCCGAACGCCGACCAGCGCTTGTACAGGTCAGGTGTGCCGGTAGCCTCAAAGCCGGATATATCGTGGCTGAAGAAGCCGAAGCCGGATGCGCAGAGCGACAGTCCGCCGCGCAGGGTCTCCGCCATTGCGGAATATTCCGCCGCGCAGTCGCCGCCCCAGTGTACGGGGAACTTCTGACCGCCTGCTGTTGCAGAACGTGCGAACAGGCAAGCCTTATTCTCGCCGTAATACTCCTTGAGCACATTGAACACGCACTCGTTATAGAGGTAGGTATAGTAGTTGTGCATTTTTATGGGGTCAGAGCCGTCGAAATAAACTATATCTCTTGTGGGTATCCTCTCGCCGAAGTCGGTCTTGAAGGTATCAACGCCCATTTCGCAGAGCTTTCTCAGATAGCCTGCGTACCACTTGCAGGCGTCGGGATTTGTAAAGTCAACAATAGCCATACCCGGCTGCCACTCGTCGCACTGGAACACCGAGCCGTCGGTCCTTTTGATAAAGTAGCCGTTTTCCATACCCTCGTCAAACAGTCTCGATCTCTGACCGATATAGGGATTTATCCACACGCAGGTCTTAAGTCCCTTTGTCTCATGCAGTCTTTTCAGCAGACCCTCGGGGTCGGGGAACTGCTCTCTGTCCCACTCGAAGTTGCACCACTCGAAGCCCTTCATCCAGAAGCAGTCGAAGTGGAACACCTGCAGGGGGATATCTCTCTCAGCCATGCCGTCGATAAAGCCTGAGATAGTCTGCTCGTCATAGCTTGTGGTGAAGGAAGAGGTCAGCCACAGACCGAATGTGAATGCAGGAGGCAGTGAGGGCTTGCCTGTAAGGTCGGTATAGCCCTTGAGCACCTCGGTAAGGTTCTCGCCGCCGAACACGAAATACTCCATATTCTCGCCGGGCAGGGTGAAGCTTACCTTTGATACTGTATCTGAGCACACCTCAAAGCTCACCTTATCGGAGCTGTTAACAAAAATGCCGTAGCCCCTTGATGATACATAGAAAGGCACAGATTTATATGACTGGTCTGAGCAGGTGCCGCCGTCGGCATTCCATACCTCAACGTTAGAGCCGTTCTTGGTAAAGGTGGTGAACTTCTCGCCGAAGCCGTAGAAATACTCGCCCACGTTGGTATCGAGCTGCTCTCTTATATAAGTTCTCTTGGGGTCGGCAGGATAGCTCCAGAAAGTCTCGTCAGCCTGGGTAGCCAGTCTTGCCTGCTGCTTGAAAGCGCTCTCGAAGATAACGCCGGTAGACCTCCAGCCGCCGCTGGTGAGCTTTTTATCCTTATAGTAATATGTAACGCTCCATGTCTCCTTAGATACCACCAGCTTGGTATTGCCTGTTACCAGCACAGCCTCTTTATCGGTGATAGTTACCTCAGGCTTATAGCTGCCCTCGTTGAGCACGAAGTGAGGACCGTTATCAACATAGCCCTTATGGTGGGTGATATTTACCTTGATGCAGTTTTCCTGAGTTGAGGTATAAGCTATCTCCAGGTTAGCGCTGCCCAGCATCATTGATCTGTTATAGACAACGAAGGGAGTAGCCACCACGAGGAAGCCGTTCTCGATAGGCTCTATCTCATAAGCCTGGTTTGCATAATTGACCTCATATCCTCTCTGATTGAGCCAAAATCCGTCAGCAAATTTCATAGGTTTAAAACCTCCTTGTAAAAATATTTATAATGTTCTGAAAGTATAAAAAAATGAAAGCGGCACAAAACCACGGTGTTTGCCGCCTTGTTATATATATTTTATATTATTTCACTTAAAATTGCAATAGCAAAAAACTAATTTGTACAATTTTTTTAAGTTTTAGCCACACTTTATGCTGAATTTTTCTTGAATTAGTTTTATCTTTATATAATTTTTTTGACATTTATGTAATCCTTTACATGAAACATCTGAGGGCTGGCAGCGGCAGCAAAGGTCTGAGAAAACTCCACACAACTTTAATAGGGCAATATTAAATTCAATCAGTATTTCCTGAAGCGCACAAAGTCATCATTTACCAAGGTTGGCGCAGCCATCGAAATACTAGGGTGTGTTGACACCCTAGCAGCCACAAAAGCGCCCCCAGCTATTAGAGGCAAGAGGTAAGAAGCAAGAGGCAAGAGAATTCCCAATCGATCAAAGTATGAAAAGAGGACTCTTGCTTCTTGCCTCTAGTCTCTTGCTTCTAGAGGGACAGGTGGGGGAAATAAAAAAGTGAGAGTTTTTTTGATTTCAAACGTCTAATAAACAGAAGAGGGGGAACTCATGAGTCGGCGCTTCTGAAAAGCACGGTTTTTGTGTACACAGATCCCTGTCTCTTGTTTTTTACCGGGGCGTGACTGAACGGCGGTGATCTGTTGCTCTGTCCGTAAGGTCCGCTTTATGATCTTGCTTATGAAAGGGGGATAAAGCTATGGATAAGGGCGGCGAAGCCTATTACAGATTTTTGCAGGGCGATAAGGGCGGCATGGTGGATATAATAAAGCTATACAGCGACGGACTTACGCTTTACATAAACGAATTTACCGATAACATCGGTCTTGCCGAGGAGATAATGGAGGAGGTGTTTTTCAGGCTGACGGTGAAAAAGCCCAGGTTCGCCGGAAAAAGCAGCTTTAAGACCTGGCTTTATGCCATTGGCAGGAATACCGCTGCGGACTGTCTCAGAAAACGCTCAAAGCTTTCTGACAAGCCTGTTGACGAATATGCAGACCTCGCCGACCTTAAAAGTCTGGAGGAGAACTATCTTGCCCAGGAGAGAAAAATAGCTCTGCACAGGGCAATGAGAAGGCTCAGGGAGGAGTACAGGCAGGTGCTGTATCTCACCTTTTTTGAGGGCTTTTCAAACGCAGAGACCGCAAGGATAATGAAAAAAAGCAAGCGGCAGATAGAAAACCTTGCTTACCGTGCCAAGGGCTCGCTCAGAACAGAGCTTGAAAAGGAGGGCATTACTTATGAGGAACTATGAAGAGATAGCAGACAGAGTTTTTCAAAGGGCAGAACGATACGAAAATGAAAAGATAAAACAAAAGGCTGCGGTGAAGCGCAGCGGCATACCCATTGCCGTCTGCATAGCGGCGGTGGGTGCGGCAACGGGGTGGCTTATGTATACAAAGCCATTTGCCCGTGTGAATACAGACGATAAAACGGATAGGACAGGTTCATTCTCGGCGGATAATTCGGAGTACGCCATTGCCGGCGGCAGCACCGACGCAGGGGGAGATTTAGACGGCGACCCCGAGGGCTACTCGGTGGGAGCTGATACAGAGACAGGCGATGAAAACACATCAGGGGGCTATGCCCAGTATGACCCCGAGACTGATATCGTCACCGAATATGACGCCGACGGCAATGTGATAAGGTCATACTACAATGAAGCTCCCCATGACCAAAACCCCGACACCGACGATTATGAGGAGGACATTGCGGCGGAATATGACTGGAACGGGCTGGAGCCTTATGAGCAGTACACCGGTCTGGAGCTTTACGGGAATGTGTACACCACCAGGTGCGCCGCCGCAGCCGATGACAGCATAAAGGGGCTCATGGAAAGCGGCATGGTCCTGCATGGTTATGACTACACCGACGATAAGGAGTACAGCACAGCGGCAGATGTTTACGCTATCGAGGGCATTTCTCACGCCTGCGCCGTGGCGGTGAAGTTTGCACAGTCAGAGGGCTATTACATCTACATAAATACCGGCTACTCCCCCGAAACGCTGGGGCAGCTCATTGATGACCTGAGCCTGCGTGATAATATGAGCTTCGGCAGGATCTATATCGAGGACTACACCGACCCCGACAACATATTCACCGAGGAATACAGCGAAATTGACAGCAGCGATATCTGGGATATGCTCCTTGACGACCCCACAGCCCCGTCGCTCCCCGACTATGACGACAGGGAGAAATACGACGGCATTATCGACTACAGCTACAAGACCAGACTGGATATCAGCATTGACATACCCATACTCGGCTATGAGAACATTGCAATGTGGACAGACGAAAACGGATATTTGCAGACAAACATTTTAGACACGGGAAAATATTTCTGCATTGGAGAAGAAAAAGCGGAGAATTTCAAGAACTATGTGAGAGAGAACTATACGGGCACTACAGAGACCTGCAGTGCCGCAGAAGAGGACGGAGATATACTTGAATAGAAGCAGCAGATAAGCTGTCAAGGCACAAAATAACACCCCTCCGCAATTCGGAGAGGTGTTATTTTATTATTCGATACTAAGAAATTCCTCGGGGATATATGACAAACACTGCTCTACAGTATCTCTGGTGAAGCCGTAGACGTAGTTTGCATAGAACAGGTCGTCGGTGTATTCTGCGTAGGGGTAAACTGCGCAGTTGTACCAGTCGCCGTCGTAGCTGTCAGCCTCAAAGTGGGATATAACGGGTATCGCCTTTACATTCTCAAAGGTGACGCTGCCGCTGTCGGGGTCTTTTATTATGTTCATTTTGCCCACTATGCCCACAAGGGATTTTATATCATACATGGTGGAGATAAAGTTGCCCAGACCGTAGTAGACAAATGCCTGACCGCCGTCGGGCTTGTCGATATACTCGCAGGTACTTATGGTGTGCGCCTGTGTGCCTATTATAAGGTCAGCGCCCCACTCCACCAGCTTGGGGGTTATCTCTATCTGCTGCTGGTTGAGCTCGTTCATTATCTCAGTGCCGTAGTGACAGGATACCACCACCACATCGGCAAGCTCGTCAGCTCTTTCTATCTGCTCCTTTATCCTGTCCTCTTCTTCAAGGTAGACCACTGCGCCGGGGTCGTCCTCGCCGAGATAGATATAGTTGGTATGCTCCATATAGCCCAGAAAAGCGAAGGTTATGCCGTTTACCTCCATAGTCTTTATGTCCTCGGCATCCTCCTCGCTGCGGTAAGCGCCGTAGTGCACCACGGGCTTGGTATCCCAGTAATCCAGCGAGCTTATAAGACCCTCTGCACCCATATCCAGCACATGGTTGTTGCTCATGGATATAACGTTGAAGCCCAGCTCCACCGCCTTATCACCCACAGCCGTGGGCGAGCAGAACATGGGATAGCTCTGGGGCTCGTAGGCGTCGGTGACCAGTGTCTCCTGATTGAGGATAGCCAGATCAACGCCGTCGAAATACCTCTCAACGTGCTCATACGCCCGGGTGAAGTCATAGTGGTCCTCATTGCCCAGCCGCCAGGCTTCTTTATAGATGTTATCGTGTATCAGGTTATCGCCTGCACACAAAAAGCTTACGCTGTAGGAGGGCTCGGGCTCATTGCTTTTTGCAGGCTTTTTTCCGCCGCCCTGCTCACCGTTCTGCGTGTCTCCCTTGGGAGTTATCTCCTCGGGGGAGGTGGTCACTGCTGAGGGCTTGGGGTCGTCCTTGCCGTTATCCAGCCCTGCGTGGTCTCTTACCCCTGCGCTGCCGCAGCCTGCTGACGATACAGCCAGCACCGCCGCACTTATCAGTGCCGCCAGCTTATGCGCTTTAAGCTTCATTTACATTCTCCTCTCTCAGATGTCTTGTTTCAGAGGTTTCCCTTTTTCGGCTGACATACTGCTTTCAGACTATCTTCCTTGCTTCAAGATAAAATCTCTTATCCTCGGCATGACCCATTGAGAAGGTCTTTCTGGGCAGGGCGCCGTCACAGATAACTGTGGGGAACAGCTCGTTTTTGCCCATATCGGGCAGAAGTATACCTATTGACGAGGGCTTTTTTGAAAGCTCTCTTATCACATCTGCGCCGTGGATATAGTCGGTCTTGCCGCCGTTTTTAAGGGTGTATTTATCGAGGAAATTCTGCACCGAGCCCACGGTCAGCTTTGATGTGGGCTTATGTATATAAAGGGCTTTTTCCTCGCCGTTGTTTACTATAACTATCCGCTGCTCACTCTCCTCCTCGGAAAGTGCCAGAGCGTCACTGAGCTCGTTTAAAAGCTTGTTCTCGTCAATGCCTGTAACTATCCTGTGTATAGCTTCAAACTCCAGCGCAGGTGAGTGCAGGTCAACTATCTCCACCAGCGCATAGCGTGCAGGGTGGTTTGAAAAGTCTTTATGTGGGTCTGACCTTTTAAGCTGCTCATAAAACTCCTTGGCGGTGGCAAGTGAATGGTTGCCGTCGCCCATAGCATAAACCAGGGGTGAGTGACCCTTTATGCCGTATTTTTTCTCAAAATTGGCAGGGTCGCCCAAAGCGTTCAGCGCCGAGATGACCCTCAGCTGCAGATCACCGCTGAGAAGATAGCCGCTTATATGACCGCCGTTTTTCATAAGGTCAAAGTCATAGAGCTTTTCAAGCCTGTCCTTACACCGGGCGATAGGCTCGATAACGGTGTTCTCCCCGTCGTCTATAAGTATCATTATATGGGGCAGCTCCACCGCTGCGCCCTTTCTTATTTTTATTCTGGGCGGAATACGCTCCACAACGGTAGCTTCGGTGGCTCTCACCGCAGACTCGGAGCCTTTATAATACTCATACTCCTGCAGGTCGATAGCGCCCACTATGCCTGCCCTCAGCTTGCCGTCAGACTGTATTCTCTCAACATATATCATGGCGTTTTTATATTCTTTAAACACGCCTGAGTTAAGGTACTCCTCCATTGTGGAATGTATCTTTTCTATCCTTTCGTCTACGTCCGCTTCTTCAAGATACACCTCAGGCAAGATCATGTTCAGCGTGGACTTCGCCCCACCTACTATCCTCTCGGCGTCCTGCCAATACTCAGGCTCCGAGGTGTACTGATCGCAGGCAACTACTGCCCACTTCTCCATTTCTGTGTTTTCGGGCAGAAGTATATCCGCCCCCCTGAATGCTGATGACATATGCTTTTCTCCTCATCTTAAATTAGTTTGTGCCCTGAGCGGGGGCGCTGCCCCAGACCCCGCAAGCCGTCTGGCGCCCGTCT
>CALCRR010000101.1 GCA_937894495.1 uncultured Ruminococcus sp.
AAGCCTATGAAAGACAGCTCGCCATTATCGAGGCTGAACAGGCTACCGCTGAAACATCTGACATAACTGAATAATTACACTAAAAACAAATCCTGCCTTTCGGCAGGATTTTTATTCATAGTATCCGTCAAGGAAATTATGAACTCCTTCAGTGTCCTTATACGCTATGACCGTATTCAAATTAACATTCCCTGCACTGCTGAAAATATTCTTTTCAACCTGCGGATTTGTCTTTCTGAGTTCCGCTATAAGATTTTTTATTTCAAGCCTTTTCGATACCGAACGGCTGTCGGGGTCACAGGTTGTACAGGTATCAGTGAACTTACACGCACACTGTATAAAATGCAAATCATTATAGTCACGCCAGTGTTTTATTTCGGCTTCACGGATAAGATACATAGGTCTGATAAGTTCCATGCCCTCAAAGTTCGTGCTGTGCAGTTTAGGCATCATAGTCTGGAACTGTCCGCCGTAAAGCATACCCATGAGAATTGTTTCTATAACGTCATCAAAGTGATGACCGAGAGCTATTTTGTTGCAGCCAAGGTCCATAGCATTTTTGTAAAGATAACCTCTTCTCATTCTGGCGCAGAGGTAGCACGGGTGACGGTCAACTTTTGCAACAGCGTTGAATATGCCGGTCTCAAAGATCTGGATAGGGATATTAAGAAGCTGGGCGTTTTCGATTATCTTGTGGCGGTTTATTTCGTTGTAACCGGGGTCCATCACAAGAAATATCACCTCAAACGGGATCTTAGAATAGCGCTGGAGCCTTTTCATGCACATAGCCATCAGCATAGAATCCTTTCCGCCTGATATGCAAACAGCTATTTTATCATTTGGCTTTATAAGGTCGTATTCTCTTACACCTTTTATAAATTTGTTCCATATTGTCTTTCGGAATTTTTTAACTACAGACAGCTCAATATCACTTTGCAGCTGCGTATCAGCGGGTTTTTGGGTCATTTGTTCGATACTTCCTTTCAAACTCTATTTAACCTATATAAATACTATGATTATAACATTTTAATGCCTGTTTGTCAATGCCCTTTGCAGCATAAAAACAGCTTGAAGCTGCACCATTTTGCCTTTCTAAAGAAAGGCAAATAAAGAAACAAAAAATTTTTTTATTTGCCTTTTTCAAAAATATGAATGGTCGGGAATTAGAAGCAGCAGAAAAATTAAAGGCAGCTTGGCGTTTGGGTCAAGCTTCAAGCTTGCTGCCGTATGTGTTCCTATTGAACCGCAAATTTGAGTTTTTTCTTTACTTTCTTTGCTTGCACAAAGAAAGTAACAAAGAAATGCACTTACTTTGGTACAATATTAGCATAGTCTTAACTGCTGACTCAGTGGTGACAGGCTATGCTTATTTTTGTATAATAAGAAGGTAATGGACTGACGGCACCTCCTTGGAACTTCGCGTTCGTGAAAGAAAGTGTCAGCCGCCTTCTTATTATCAAATTCGATTAAGCAGGTTGTACCTGCTGTGGAAGTTCACAGCAGCGTTCGCGTCACTAACCAAAATGAATTTTAATAAGCTCCTGAGCGGAAACATTACAAATCTTTTCAGAAAGCAGGTATCATTATGATCAGTGTAGGTATTGATGTTTCAAAAGGTAAGAGTACAGTTTGCATACTAAAGCCCGGTGGCGAAGTTGTCAAGCCGCCTTTTGAAATGGATCACACTGTTGAGGACCTTGATTCTTTGGTTTCTCTTATCAAGTCATTTGATGAGGAGACCCGCGTTGTTTTAGAAGATACAGGACATTACCATCTGCCTGTCGCTTCTTATCTTGCGTCGCACGGCATTTTTGTTTGCTGTGTGAATGCTTTGAGAATGAAGAAATTCTGCGCACAGAGCATTCGCCGTGCCAAGACCGATAAGATCGATGCTGTGCGCATTGCCACCTTTGGCATTACATATTGGTCTGAGCTGACCCAGGCTTATGATGCTCCGGATACATATGATGAGCTGCGTTTTCTTGCCAGACAGTATTATCAGATCACCTCTATCCTTGTAAAGGCAAAGGTGAATCTAAGCAACCTGCTGGATCAGGTCATGCCCGGTATATCCGATCTTCTTCAAAATCAGAAGGATAACCATAAACTGACCGAATTTGTAGGCAGATACATTCATTTTCAGGCAATTCTCGATATGAGAGAAAAGCAGTTTACTGCCGATTACTGCAAATGGGCAAAGAAAATGGGATACCGCTGCAACGAACGAAAGGCAGCAGAAATCTATGCCCTTGCTCAAAACGGTATCCCATCGCTTCCTAACTCCCAATCCATCAAAATTGCCGTTAGAGAAGCCATAAAGCTGATTCACTCGACAGAGGAATCACGCAATACCATTTTAGCACAAATGCAGGCTCTTTGCAAGACCTTACCTGAATATCCTGTTGTCAGAGAGATGAACTGTATCGGTGATGTCCTTGCGCCGCGCATCATTGCCGAGATCGGTGATGTGCGCCGTTTCAGAAACAAACACTCCCTGATTGCTTATGCCGGAATTGATGCTCCGCCTTATCAGTCGGGAGCGTTCAACGCCTCGGAACGTAAAATTTCCAAACGCGGCAATTCTTATCTTCGCAAAACCGGCTACGAGATCATGCAGTCACTTATCAAGCACAAACCTGCTGACGATGCTGTCTATAACTTTATACAGAAGAAACGCAGCGAAGGCAAATGCGGCAAAGAAGCTATGATCGCAGGGCTGAACAAGTTCCTTCGTATATACTACGGTAAGGTCATGGAGGTTTACTCCGAGTAACCATTCCTACAACTACAAACACATTGGCGTCTGAAATTTCAGCTTTCGTACGTCAGCTTTGCTGTACCCTTCAACAGTTTCTACATATCAACACTTTCAACAAAGTACAGCTTTCAACATTGGCTATTCTGCCTATTGATTTTTCTTAGCAGGTTTCTCTGAAAATAGAAAAAGAGTGTCTCTCATTGACTGAGAAACACCCTTTCGGTTTATATTTATCCCTTAGTGTAATTGCAGGGAACAAAGCGTAATAACAGGAACAAAAAAGGGCGTTCCAAATTATATGGAACGCCCAAAAGCCTTGATTCTATTAAGTTTTAGCGATATTCGACCTGCCGATTTCTTACTGTTTTCATCATTTTGATTTGTAAAGTTTTTGTGAAGTCTTGTTCCCTTTGGACTTTACAAGTATAGCTTATGCCCAAGTCATCTGTCTGATCAAAGATAGAGAGCCATTCATCACTTGTGAGCTGATCCTTTGGCTCGGAATCTGTCGTAGCGCTGCTGCATCTTGAATAGCACCCGGCACAGTGCAGATTACAGCTTGACGTTATACTTGCGATAAGAAACGGCGGAACGTGAAGTCCTTCTTTTTCAAGTTCGGCACGTTTTTTAGATGCTGTTTTTGCTGATACGGCAAATTTCAGCATAAAAGCGCTTTCACGGGGATTAATCAATGTAGCTCTGATAGACTCCACGGAAATCATTTTTTTTTCTTCTAATTCCCGACTGTCAGAATTTCTAAAGAAAGACTAACAGACAAACTCAAATCAGAGGTTCA
>CALCRR010000102.1 GCA_937894495.1 uncultured Ruminococcus sp.
CTCTTTCCCTACACGACGCTCTTCCGATCTATAATAATCTATCAAAGCTGGCAAGACCCGGTCATGCGGACTATACGGGCGCTTTGAGATACAGGGGCTTTAACGATATAAGGGGCGGCGGCCATTTTTCAGGCAGATTAACTGCACCCCTTTGCTTTGCAGGCGCTGTGGCTGGTCAGATACTTGAAAAAAGAGGTATCTATGTGGGCGCTCACATCGCCGAGATACACGGCATAACCGATAAGAGCTTTGACCCCATAAAAACTAACAGAGATGACATAAGAGAGCTGAGGGGCAAGGATTTTCCTGTTATCATCGACGTTCAGGGCAACGAGATGAAAAAGGAGATACTTAATGCAAGAGAAAACCAGGACAGCGTGGGCGGTATTATCGAGTGTATCGCTATTAACGTGCCTGCAGGCATAGGCTCGCCTATTTTTGACGGTCTGGAAAATTCCATAGCTCAGCTTATATTCGGTATACCTGCGGTAAAGGGTCTTGAATTTGGCGCAGGCTTTGATGTGGCTAAGATGACAGGCTCTGAAAATAACGACGAGTTCTATGTCGATGAAAGGGGCTTTGTGGTCACAAAGACCAACAGCCACGGCGGCATACTGGGAGGCATATCCTCGGGAATGCCAATAACACTCAGGGTGGCGGTAAAGCCTACGCCCTCTATATCAAAACCCCAGGATACCATTGATTACTCGGCAATGAAAAATGAAACTCTGGTAGTAAAGGGCAGGCACGACCCCTGCATAGTTCCCAGAGCTGTGCCATGTGTCGAGGCTGCGGTGAATATCGCACTGCTGAGCCATATGCTGGAATACCCAAATTTTTAGACAGCTTCCCGAAGGAGAGTGATAGGAAAAATGCCTAATCCTGCGGAGTTTGTCTCCAATGATATGAAAAATGTTTCCGAGATATACAGAGTGCAGATACTGCTTGCGTATTTTCTTTTGCACATAAACCAGCCCTGCACCCCTAACCAGCTCACCGAGATAGCTACATCTGAGGGGGTGGTGAACTATTTTGACTACACCGCCGCTGTGAATGCCATGCTTGAAAACGGCACGCTGGAGCTTGCAGAGATAGACGGCACCGAGTATTACAGACTGACAGAAAAGGGTATGGCAGGCGCAGAGGATTTTAAAAAGCAGGTGCCCAAAAGCCTGAGAGACAGAATGTATGCCTCGGGACTGAGACTTTTTGCAAAGCTGAAAAACGAAAGGGACACCAGCTTTGAGATAACAAAGACCGATAAGGGCTACAACGTTCACTGCCGCTGCTGCGACGGCGATATCGTGCTTATGGATATCGACCTTTTTGCTCCAGATGAAGAGCAGGCTAATTACATACGTTCAAAGATACAGCAAAATCCCACGGATTTTTACTGCAAGGTGGTAGATTATATAATCGAGAACAAGGAGTATGTCCCCGATCTGACCGATGATACGTTTGATGAGGAGCAGTTATGACGGCGCTTTGATGACAAACGAATAATATAACATAAAAAAGGTATCGCCGTACAGACGATACCTTTTATTTTTTCATTTTGCCGAGGGGCTTACTTTATCTTTATGCTCTTTGTATCAAAAGCGCTTCCGTGGGAAACTCCCTCGTAGGTCCTGAAGGCACGAACGGTGAAGTAGCCTGCCGAGCCGCTCTTTAAACCAGTTTTGGTGAACTTTGTGGTGGAGTTGTTCACAAAGCCTATCCTGGTCCATGAAGCACCTGCCGACGCCTTGTAGTAAACTGCGTAGCTGGTAGCACCGCTGACCTTCTCCCAGACAATATCAGCACTGCCCTTTGTGTTTGAGGCTGCGATGAAATTCACCTTTGCAGGGCTGGTAGAGGTCTTGAAGTTGTTGAATGAGGGCGAGTAAAGGTTTTTGCCGTTCTTGGACTTGTAAGCCTTTACGGTGAATGCGTAGGACTCACCCGGATTAAGGTTGTTCTCGCTCCATGAAGTGCCGCTTGTAACAGCGCAGCGCTCCCACTTTTTAGCGACCTTGTTGTACTTGTAAACAACAAAGCCCGTAGCACCTGCTACCCTTTTCCAGCTGAGATTAACGGTGTTTGCATTGGTGCTTGCCTTAAATCCCGATACTATCTCGGGGAGAGTGGAGTCGTTATATGCGGTAAATCCGCTTGAATAATAGTTCTTGCCGTTTACCGTCCTGTAAGCCTTAACGGTAAAATCATAGCTTGTGCCTGCACTAAGACCATCTATAAGCTGAATGGTAGACTTTGTAACAGCCGCACGCTCCCAGCTCTTGCCGTAGTCCTTTTTGTAGACCACATAGCCTGTTGCTCCGGGCACAGCGTTCCATGAAATTTTAAGAGCATACCTGCCGTAAGCCGCAGCCTTTATGCCTGTTACATTTGCAGGAGCTGAAGGCTCGGCAGCAGAATATTTGTATGTAAAGCCGTATTTTTTAGCGTAAGCTTCACCTGCGCTGCCTTTTACAACGTAGAAAATCACGGAGTCGACCCTGACATAATCATTGCCGTCAAAGTAAAATCCCAGTGCATGGTCATCAATATTTTTTATGCTGGCAGGGATAGTGACCGTTTCAACGTCATAGGATTTGAATACATTGCAGAAATATTCGGATATCCTTGTTATCTGTTCACCGTTATTACCGTATGTAGGAAACGAAAGGTTTTTAGCAGCTGCCTGGGTGCCGTCAAAGCCAAAGAAAAAGGTATCGTTGGTGTCAGAAGAAAAGTCATACATATATCCGTTGATGATCTCACCGCCGCCCCCTGCACTGACAGTTATGGGCTTGATAACATTAACAATGTCAGCAACGGGCGCAGTACCCACAACACTGACAGCCAGCGACAGAGCGCAAACTACAGAAAGTATTTTCCTTTTCATTAAAAGTTCCTCCCTATAAAAAATATTTTTATGGTATTACTTTTTATAATTATACCACCGTTTTTAAGCAGATGTCAAGCATTTACAGCAGTTAAAACATTGAATTTAATTCTTCCAAGCTGTAATCTTGTGAAAAATGTTTATGGGAGCTGAAAAAACGCCTGATAAATTATCATTATCTACAAAACTCAAAAAAACCCTTGACAATCGAAGCCAAAAGTGCTAAAATTAAAAAGCTGTCGAAGAGAGCAG
>CALCRR010000103.1 GCA_937894495.1 uncultured Ruminococcus sp.
GCGTTTTCAGCAGATCGACATTATCTATCGCTTTGATGTTGCGACTTCCTCGGTCAAGGTGGAGACAGGACACTACGGAAAAAAGACTGCATAACGCCGATGTTATGCGGTCTGTATTAAGGGAGAAAAAACTTCTATATCACTATGGTAGTTTATTTGCGGGTTTATATTACCCAGATTGATACTTAGTGCTTATGGCTCAAATGTTAATGGTTTAGTTAACTCAATTGGACAGTTCTTGGGAATTATATCTTTGCTTGATTTAGGTGTTGCAGGTGTAGCGCGTTCCAGTCTTTATAAACCGTTGGCGGAAAAAGATGAGGATACGATAAGTAAAATATATGTTTCTGCCACACGATTCTTTCGTAGGATCGCAATGATATTTTTAATGTATGTTATTGTACTGATGTTTATTTATCCACTAACAGTAAATAAAAACTTTGGTTTTTTTTACACCGTTACGCTGATTGGAGCTGTTTGTATCAGTTCCTTTGCCCAATATTATTTTGGCATTGTAAATAACATATTATTGACAGCAGACCAAAAAGAATATCTATCTAATGTTATATGCGTTCTAACATTGATTTTAAATACAATTGCTTGCGCTATTATAATTAGATTAGGAGCGTCCATTCAAATTGTTAAGTTGAGTACATCACTGATTTATATTATTCGACCTTTATTCTTAATGTGGTATGTTAGGAAAAATTATAGAATAAATAATATGATAACCTATAACGAAGAGCCTATTAAGCAGAAATGGAATGGGATGGCAGTTCATTTCAGTTATTATGTATTAGAGGCTACTGATAACATTGTTCTGACAGTTTTCTCAACACTAACAAATGTATCAATCTATTCTGTTTATAATATTGTGATTATCGGAGTTAAAAATCTTATTGCCTCTATGTCAAAAGGTTTTACTTCACTAATGGGAGATATGATTGCAAAAAAAGAATCCGAGAAACTTCAATCATTTTTTAGTTATGTAGAGTGGTTCTATCATACGGGAACAACCCTGATTTTTGGATGTACAGGTATTTTACTTGTTCCTTTTATTCAGGTTTATACTGATGGTGTCCATGATGCTAACTATATTCAGCCACTCTTTAGCTTTCTTATAACTCTTGCAAATGCAATTCATACATTGCGCTCTCCGTATAATATGATAATTCAAGCTGCTGGACATTACAAACAAACTCAAAATAATTATGTCATTGCTACAATTCTTAATATAATAATATCCATAACTACTGTAAAGATTTGGGGATTGATAGGAGTTTCTATTGGAACATTAATTGCAATGTCTTATCAAACAGTATGGATGTCATGGTATAATTCACAGAACATTATAAATTGGCCGTTTAAATATTTTTCAAAACAGTGTGGAGTAGATTTTCTTACTGTAATAGTCGCAAGTCTTGCAACATTTAGGATTCCATTGCTTAGTGTTACATATATTGCTTGGTTTATACAAGCTGTTGAAGTTTTCATTGTTTGGAGCGCAATTGCTTTTATTATTAATTGGATATTTTATAAAGATAAGCTGACTACAGCATTAGCAATGATAAAAAGAAGGTTATAATTAATATAATCCGGAACTGTCATGGTTTTCAGTTTACACGAGAGATATTTTCTGTAAAGATTAAGAATAATGCACCTATTGAGGGTGCTTTTTCTTAAAAAGTATAGAACAGGAAGGTATATAATGCTGACCGCTACACAAATTGCACTATTAGAAGCGATAAAAGCATCTTTATTTGAAACTGTGCCAAACTATCCTGAGAAAACAGATTGGGGTGAAGTAATAAAAGAAGCCAAAGATCATGCGGTTATTGGTCTAATCAGTTCTGTCATTCCAGTAAAAGACGAAACTACGGAAATGGGCAAGGCAATATATATGCGAATCCTGTATGAGCAGGATAAACTCATAAAGCTGCTTGATGATAATGATGTTCCATGCGTGATACTTAAAGGCTGTGCGGCTGCGCAGTATTATCCAAAGCCGTATCTGAGGACAATGGGCGATATCGACTTTCTTGTGCCTCGTAACAAGTTTGAAAAAGCCGCTGAGGTCATGGAATCCAACGGTTACAAGTACGAGCACGGCAAGGACGATCACGGTAAGCGCCTCGAAAACGGGCGGCATTTTGGCTATTCCAAGAATGGTATCTCTTTTGAACTACACCACCATTTCAGCTCTGCTGGGTATAATATTGATGATATTCTTGAAAATGCAATCGGCAGTAGAGTGTATCGTAAGCTGAATGGCTACAGAGTTCCGATGCTGCCAGATATTGAAAACGGACTTGTGCTGCTTGGGCATATAAATCAGCATCTGAAAGAGAGTAATCTCGGTCTGAGGCAGATAATTGACTGGGAAATGTATGTGCATAAAGTGCTTGATGATAAAACTTGGAACAGCACATTTGAGCCGCTAGTCAATCAGATAGGGCTTGAAAAACTGTCTGTCATAACCACAAAAATGTGCAAGTCTTTTTTAGGACTGCCAAACAAAATCACGTGGTGTGAAAGTGCGGATAAGAAATCCGCTGAACAGCTGCTCACGATCATTCTGTCCAACGGAAATTTCGGACATAAGCGTAACACCACACGAAGCGAGGGGCGAATCCAGGTTGCGGTCTACGAGATCAAGCACAAAGGCGTTCATACCTTTTTGAAAGAGCTGGGACTGCGCAAGTCCAAAGCGTGCAGATGCAGCTCGATTCTCAGCCATTTTGCGTGGCTTTACGGTCTGACTTTGTTTATCGGCATGGGCATTAAAGCGGTAGTAAAAACGAAAAATGTTCGTAAGCGAGTGACCGATGCAAATGACAGGCTGGAGATGTTGGAAGAACTTGGATTAAGGAATTAGTAGATATAGAGATGAGGTGAGATCACATGGCAATGAACCTATTTGAACACAACCAAATAGCATACAATGCCGCTGTAACCATGCTTGCAGAACGTGGCAAAGCCGCCGTGATCCACCCCACTGGTACAGGCAAATCTTTCATCGGCTTCAAACTCTGTGAGGATAACCCCGATAAAACCATCTGCTGGCTCTCGCCCTCACGATACATATATCAGACCCAACTTGAAAATCTGGCTGAAACCTCGGACGGCTACCAGCCCGAAAACGTCAAGTTCTACACTTACGCAAAGCTGATGAATGTCAGCAATGCTGAAATTGCGGAGATCAAGCCCGACTATATAATCCTTGATGAGTTTCACCGCTGCGGTGCGGAGCTTTGGGGGGCTGGGGTTGATGCTGTCTTGAAGGCATATCCCGATGTGCCTGTGCTTGGATTGTCTGCGACAGCGATACGCTATCTTGATAATCAGAGGAACATGACGGACGAGCTTTTTGACGGAAATGTTGCAAGTGAGATGACACTTGGCGAGGCTATCGTGCGTGGGATACTCGCTCCGCCGAAGTATATTCTATCAATATTTTCATATCAGCAAGACCTCGAAAAATACGAAAAACGTGTGCGCTCTGCCAAAAGCAAAGCCACAAGAGATGCAGCCGAAAAGGTGCTTGAAGCACTCCGCAGGGCGCTTGATAAGGCTGAAAATCTTGATGTTCTGTTTGACAAACACATGGATGACAGAACCGGAAAGTACATAGTATTCTGTGCCAATCTTGAACACATGACCGACATGATGAACAAGGCAAAAGAGTGGTTCGGAAAGGTCGATAAAAAGCCGCATATATATTCGGTCTATTCCGATGACCCGACTGCAAGCAAGTCATTTGCAGATTTTAAGGCAGACAACGATAAAAAGCACCTAAAGCTCCTGTACTGCATTGACGCACTCAATGAGGGCGTACACGTTCCAGATGTATCGGGAGTTATTTTGCTGCGCCCGACTATTTCGCCTATCATATATAAACAGCAGATCGGTCGTGCGCTTTCGGCTTCAAAGTCGAAAAATCCAGTAATATTTGATATTGTCAACAATATTGAAAACCTTTATAGCATTGACGCTATCGAGGAAGAAATGCAAGTCGCTATCCAATATTACCGTTCGCACGGCGGCGAGGGCTTTGTTGTCAACGAGACCTTCGAGCTTGTGGACAAAGTTGCCGACTGCAAATCGCTGTTCGATGAATTAGAGGGTACACTTTCCGCAAGCTGGGATATAATGTTTGAGCAGGCGAAAAAATATTATGACGAATACGGCAATCTTGATGTGCCAACAAAATATTTCACACCGGAGGGATATTCTCTCGGTCCCTGGCTCATGACACAGCGCCGTGTTTACAAAGGCGAAGTCAACGGTAATCTGACACAGGTGCAGATCGACCGTTTGAACAGCATTGGTATGCGCTGGGAGTCCGTTGTTGATCTGACTTGGGAAAAATATTATAATGCCGCAAAAATGTACTTTGAAAAGCACTCTGATCTTATGGTCCCGGCGAGGTATGTTGACGAAAACGGCGTTGATCTCGGCCGTTGGATAGCACAGCGGCGAACATGGCGAAAAAGCGGAATCAAAGGCAAATTGATGTCTCCCGAAAGAATAACGGCTCTTGACGAGATCGGCATGGTGTGGGACGTTCCTGATTACATTTGGGAGGAAAATTATAACTCTGCTGTTCGCTATCACCGTGAACAGGGCGATCTGAATGTGCCTTACAACTATGTTGACAGTGAGGGTATAAAGCTCGGTCAATGGCTGAATGCTTTGCGCAGCAGCCGCAGCGCTGTAACAACTACCCGGAAAGAATTGACCGAAGATCAGATAGCTCGTCTTGATTCTATCGGAATGATTTGGGATAATAAATATGAACAGCAATGGAGTGCCGCATTTCAGGCGCTTTGCGAATATCGTCAGAAGAACGGAAGCTTTGAAATGCCTGTTTCATACACAACAGAATCCGGCATACAGCTTGGGAAATGGATACGCCGTCAGCGTGATTTTTACGAGCAGAGTAAGCTGTCTGATGACCGTATTGAAAGGCTGCGTGGCATTGGATTTACGCTTGAAAAGGTTGATCCGTGGGAAGAAAAATATCAGCTTGCAAAGGATTATTTTGAAGAACACGGTGATCTGAATGTACCTGTTGAGTATATCGTAGACGGCGTTTGGCTGAATAAATGGGTAAATGAACAGAAAATAATCGGTGAGGGCAGGCGTAAGAATAAATCCCTTACCGATGAGCAGAAAAGCCGCCTTGAAGCTATAGGTATGCAGTTCGGTGTTTCAAAAGTCGAGCAGCTGTGGCAGCAGAATTATGAGGAATTAAAGCGGTTTTATAATGAAAATGGACACATAGATGTTCCGAATGATTATCTGACCTCTGACGGCTTAAAGCTGAATGTATGGGTCATAAGGCAGAGAACAGCAGGGCAAAACGGTTCTCTTTCTGATGAACGGATCAAGCTTCTTGATGAACTCGGAATGGAGTGGCGTGACAGAGTTGAGGTTTCTTATGACACAGGCTTTGAACATCTTGAGGAATATATTTCAGATAATGGTACAACAGATATTCCGGTGAATGCAGTTTGCAAAGATGGATACAAGCTCGGACGGTGGATTGCAAATTGCAAGAGCAAATTCAAGACCGGAAAGCTGAAACAGGAATATTATGACAGATTTGCAGAGCTTGGCATTTTGCTTGATGCAGAAAAAAGCGATACATGGAACGAACGTGCCTACGAGGTAGAAGAATATTTTAAGAGCCATAATACAAGATTTTTGCCCAAAGGCATTATCAGTAAGTCCGGGTGCAATTTGTCACAATGGCTCGAAGATCAGAAGAAGTCTTATAAAAAAGGCACCTTGTCTGCCGAAAGAAAATCAAGGCTCGATGAAATGGGGTATCCGTTCAGATCGGACGGCTCGGCACGGCGCAAACTCCAAATGGATAAATGGTTCGAAAAATATGAGATCGTTGCTGAGTATCTTTCGCTGCATGAGGGCGAAAAAATTGATATTTCGACTAAATATAAGGGCATAGCAATATGGGATTGGCTATTGGATCAGCGGCTTGCGTATCAAAAGGGTGAGATCACTGATGAAAGGTGTGAGCTTCTTCACAAGCTGGGAATAGACGATCTTGACAGCAGAAAGCTGACCCATTGGGATAAAATGTATGCTGGTGCGGTAAAGTTTATCGAAGAAAACGGTATTGGAGCTACAGCCCCTAAAGAGCTTATGGTAGATGGTGCAAGCCTTCGGAATTGGCTTCATACCGAGCAGACAACTGTCAACGGCAATTCAAAAACAAGCCGCACTCCCGAACAGCTTGAGAAGCTGAAAGCAATCGGTATCGAGCCGCAGGAGCTAAGTCATTATGAAAGAAATTGGCTCAAAAAATATGATGAGTTAAAGGCTTTCGTAGATCGGCACGGCAGATTTCCGAAAAGCAACAAAACGGATAAGACAGAAAAGAGGATAGCGGCTTGGTATTATGCACAGACATATAAAATCAAGCAGGATAAGCTGCCCGAGGAACAGGCGGTAAAACTCCGTGAGATCGGAGTTAAAGTATAACACCACCAACAACTATGACTTGGAGGTATATAATGACTACTAAAAGGAATCCAGAAAAAGCTAATAAGGACTCACTGTCAATCACTTAACCCCAAAACAAGTCCTCACCCATTATTTTTCTGAT
>CALCRR010000104.1 GCA_937894495.1 uncultured Ruminococcus sp.
TTACAGGCTCAAAGACTGTAAACTTTACTATCAACAAGGTAAACCTCAGCGGTGCGACAGTTAATCTGAGCACTTCCTCCTATGTATATACAGGCAGCCAGATCAAGCCGACTGTAAGCTCTGTTACGGTAAACGGCACAACGGTGGCAGCTTCAAACTACACCGTTACCTACGGCACTAACATTAATGCAGGCACAAATGCAGGCTCTGTCACCGTTACTGCAACTTCTTCAAGCGCAGGCTTTACAGGCTCAAAAACAATTAACTTCACCATATCCCCCAAGACCATTACCGACGATATGGTAACTTTGAGCCAGAGCACCTTTGTTTATGACGGCACTGCCAAGACCCCTGCGGTAACTGTAAAGAACGGCAGCACTACCCTTTCAAGCACTAATGATTACACAGTTTCATACTCAAACAACACCAATGTTACCGATAAGGCTGTGGCTAAAGTGGCTGCAAAGGGCTCAAACTACACAGGCACGGTCACAAAATACTTCACTATCACAAAGAGCGTTACCGACATAAGCAAGCTCACTGTTGATATTCAGAAGGAGGTAGAGTACACAGGCTCGCCTGTCAAGCCGGCAATAACCATAAAGAACGGCAGCACCGTTCTGGTGGAGGGTGTTGACTACGATGTAAGTATCTCAGGCAACAACACATCGGTGGGCACGGCAACTGTTACCGTTACCTGCAAGGGCAGCTATTCAGGCAGCAAGTCTGATACCTTCACTATCAAAAAGGCTGACCTTAAAAACTCTCAGCTCACACTCAGCGGCACTTCATTCACTGCTAACGGCAGCGAGCAGAAGCCCTCTGTAACAGTAACTCTCGGCGGAAATACTATACCTGCAAGCGAATATGACGTCAGCTACTCAAACAACATCAACGCAGGCACAGCTACAGTAACCGTTACCGCAAAGAGCACCAGCGCAGGCTACACAGGCTCAAACAAGACCACCTTTACCATAACAGCTGCTCAGACAGACCCTGTTGATGATGTTGTAAAGGGCGATATCAACGGCGACGGCAAGGTAGACTCAAAGGACGCTCTGCTGTCGGTATCCTACACCAAAAAGACCTCTGAACCAAAGAATGACAGACAGTTCAAGGCGGCAGACGTCAATGACGACGGCAAGCTGGACTCCAAGGACACTATGAAGATAATCGCAGCTGCAAAGAAGATAATAAAGCTGTGATAAAGGAGTGGGCGTATGACATTTATATGCTATCCCAAATGCTCAACCTGCAAAAAAGCGCAGAAGTGGCTTGATAACAAGGGCAGGGAGTTTGAGGTAAGAGATATCAAAACAAACAACCCCACCCTTGAAGAGCTCAGGCAGTGGCACAAAAAAAGCGGTCTGCCGCTGAAAAGGTTTTTTAACACCAGCGGTCAGCTTTACCGCTCGCTGGAGCTTAAAGACAAGCTGCCGCAGATGACCGAGGACGAGCAGTTAAAGCTGCTGGCTTCGGACGGTATGCTGGTAAAAAGACCTATCCTGCTGACAGGCAGCAAGGTGCTGGTGGGCTTCAGGGAAGCCGATTGGGAAAAGAACATCTGATAAAAAAGCCCGTGGCAGTGTTTAGCTGTCCACGGGCTTTATGCTTATACAAAGCTATGTTACTTTATCTTTACAGTTTTGGTATCAAATGTGCTGCCGTAGGTCGTACCCTCGTACACAGTTTATTATTCTGCATTAAAATTTTGCGCCAGCGGCTTTTTTATTATCAAAAAATTGGGGGGAGACCCGATCAAAAGAGTCTCCCCCACATAAAAACGCACAAAGCTTATTTACCACACGCCCAGCAGCAGCATTACGCCGGGTATCCAGGCGGTCACTATGCCCTCAAAAATTTGCAGGCAGGGCACGAATTTGCCCAGGTCTTTTTTCATAAGGTCGGTAAAGAATGATGTGCCCCACAGCACTGCCCACAGCCACCATATTGCTGCCCAGCGCCAGTCGGGGTCAATGCCCAGCTGTGCGCTGCCCGTTACGCCCTCAACAATGCCGAAAACCACTGCGTTGAACGCCACAAAGGTGGAGAAAACCCCGAAGGGCTTGGGGTCAAGCTCAAAAATATTGTTAAGCGCTGCAAAAAGGTACGTAAAGCCGAAAAGCAGCCCCGTTCCTGCGGCATAGTAATTCCCCTTGACCAGACTGACAAAGTTGATGAACAGCGACAGACCGCCCACAAATATATTCATCACCGCAGCAGACCTTCTATCCACCCCCAGCAGCGCACAGGCGCCGTTGTTTATAAGCACTATGCCCACAAACAGCAAGCAAACTCCAAGCATAACAATACCTCCCCAGCAAAAAATCATCTGCACACTCACCACTTTGATATGCACCGCTGAAAATGATGATCTACCGTACTGCCTGCAGGCTTTACTGGGGAAAACCTTTCTGAAGAAAGGTTATTCCCCAGTAAAGCCTGCAGACGGTACGGTAAATTATTATTTGCGGCAGTACACACCAAGGTGGTGAGTATGCCGGATAATGGTTTGTTACTTTACCCAATAGACGTAATTATCTTTTCTGGGCTTTGCTTCGGGCAGTTCATCGGCGGGATAGCCTATTATGCAGTGGCCCACGCCCTCATAATCGCCCTCTATGCCCAGGGAGCTTAGGATCTCTTTGCCCTCTTCGCGCTCAAATTCCTCTTTAGCTCTGTGTATCCAGCAGCTGCCAAGACCCTTATCGTGGGCTGCCAGCATAAGGTTTGCCATAACAAGGCTGCCGTCGTACACATAAGTGGGTGCATTTTTATCAGCCAGAACTATAAGCACCACGGGGGCGCCGTAAAAGGGGTCGATGTTGGCGTTCATTATCTCGGCATTCAGGGCGGCGAGCTTGTCTCTCAGCTCCTTATTGGTGACGGCAATTATCACGGGGGACTGCCTGTTCATGCCCGTGGGGGCAAATGTGCCTGCCTTGATTATCTCGTTAAGGGTCTCCTCGTCCACCATATCGGGCTTGTAGCTCCTTACGCTTCTTCTTGAGATAAGCTTGTCGATAAATCCACTCATAGTTATTTCCTCCTTAACTGTTTACAACGTCCATTATAGCCTCAACGATGGTCGGGAAATACCAGTCGTATTCAGCCCTGTTATAAATGCCGAAGTTCTCGCCGTCGCCTACTCTTACGCCGTTATCCCACCAGATGCAAGGCACGCCGTATTCCTTGGCAATGGTGAGGTAATCAGTAACGCACTGTATCCTGTCCTCGGTGTTATCCTTGTTTACCGAGCCGAACTCACCGATGATAACGGGGATATCCCTGTCAAGGAAATATGCCTGTATCATCTCAAAGAGCTGCTCTATAGAGCCGTCATCGGGGTCATAAACATCGGTGCCCTTGGTATCCAGCGCAAATGAGTAGGGCAGGTATGCGTGTACCGAAACTATTATCTTGTCGCTGTCCTCGGGTATCTCGATATACTGCAAATTGGTGCTTGATGATGAAGCCGCATAGCCTGTTACCATAAGGCAGCGGTCGGCATTGTTGCCGCCTGTGGCACGGACGGTCTCAACAAACTTTTTAGCGTACTGATTAACTATATCCCTTGCCTCGCCTGTGCCTGTCCACTCAGAGGGCGTGCCCCTGAGCCTTGGCTCGTTCAGTCCCTCGAATATCAGGTGCTCGTCATAGCCCTTAAAGCGCTCGGCTATCTGGGTCCAGAGGGCTTCAAGCTCTTCAAGGTCCTGCTCCATATCCGAGCCGTCGGGCATATACCACTCCTCATGATGGGTGTTGAGTATAACGAACATATCATTGTCGATACCGTAGTTAACTATCTCCTGTACTCTGTCCATCCACTCCTTATCAACGGTGTAGTCATCGTCCATATGGGTGCCCCAGGATACGGGGACACGCAGCACGTTAAAGCCTGCGTCCTTTATCTGCTTTATCATAAATTCATCGGTCTTTGCGCCCGAGGGCTGCCACGAGGTCTCAGCCTCAACGCCCTCTCTGCCCTCGCCCGAGGTAGCGTCCATAGTGTTGCCTAAGTTCCAGCCCACCTTCATCTGCGCCACAAGGTCCTTGGCAGAGGTGACTGTCATGGGGTCATTGGTATGGGTGGTGGAAACGTCCGCCTTCTCCTCCTCACCCGACTGGCTGTCGGTGCTCTGGCTGCCCGACTTTGAGGAGCTGCTTGAAGATTTTTTGTCGCTCTCCTTACTGCTGCCGCAGGCGGTCAGCATGGTAAAGCTCAGTGTCAGCGATAAAACGGCGGCGGTTATTTTTCTTATGTTCATATTATCTGTCCTTTCATGTAGAAGTAAGTGTATCATAACATGAAGCCGCAGGCATTAAGCACGGGCTATGGCTTTATTATAACATGAAGCCGAACGGTCTTGCTTGCAAGGGACCTGAGGCAAAATGTTACAATAAAGCCGCAGGCGAACAGCCTGCAAGCAGAGCTTTAGCTCTGCAGACCGTGCATCAAGCACGGGCTATGGCTTTATTATAACATATAAATTTATTATTGTAAAGTATTTGCAGGTTAAAAATCATTGACAGCATTTTAACATTAGTGTATAATATAAAAAGTAAAAAACTTATATGCCGATGGGAGGTATAATTATGCCCGAGATCTGTCTTGCGGGAACAGGCGGTATGCTGCCGCTGAAAAACAGATATTTAACAGGCTTGTTTGTTGAGCATAACGGCAAGGCGGTGCTTATCGACTGCGGCGAGGGTATGCAGGTGGCGCTGTCACAGTTCGGGCTCAAAATAAGCAGGATCGAGATACTGCTTATCACCCACTGCCATGCAGACCATGTAACGGGGCTGCCGGGGCTGCTGCTGTCAATGGGCAACTGCTCACGCACCGAGCCGCTGGATATTTATATGCCTGCAAGCTGCGAGAGGGTCTTTAAAAGCCTTATGACCGTCTGCGGCAGGCTCCCCTTTGAGGTGAGGGCGCACAAGCTGCCCGATAAGCAGGCTGTGAGCTTTACTGCCGATAAGATAGACCCCATGCTCACCATCTCCACACTGCCCCTTAAACACAGTGTGAGCTGCCTGGGCTACAGCTTGTTTTTTGATAAAAAGCCTGTTTTCAAGCCCGATAATGCCAAGGCGCTGGGGGTGCCTGTTACGCTGTGGCGAAGGCTCCACGCCGGCGAGAGCGTGACCCTTGAGGACGGCAGGGTGATAGCTCCCGAAGAGGTGACGGGGGAAAGAAGAAAGCCGATAAAGCTCACCTACACCACCGACACGCTGCCCTTTGAGGGCATAGCGCAGTTTGCAGAGGGCTCGGACCTGTTTGTGTGCGAGGGTATGTACGGCGAGAGGGATAAAAAGGAAAGCATGGATCAGAAGGGGCATATGCTCATGCAGGACGCCTGCGGGCTTGCGGCAAAGGCAAATGCAAAAATGCTGTGGCTCACCCACTACAGCCCTGCCGAAAAGCACCCCGAAAATTTTGAAGCCGAGCTTTTAAACCTCTTCCCGCAGGTGAAGATATCCCGTGACGGCGAAAAGCTGGAACTGTGAACAGCAAACACATAAAGCGCCTGCTAAAAAACAAAGAAGAAAGAATCAACAAGAAATAACGGTCTATAATATGCCAGATCTGCAGACGCCATTTTTCTTTATTCTTTCTTCTTTTTTCTTTATTTTTTTCAGCCCTGCCCCTGCTTTATGCGGCGGCTCAGCTCTAGTATCTCGTCCCTGACCTTTTCACGGCTCTGCCTTGTTACCGCCTTGCTTACAGGCGTTGCCGCTGCTGCTATCCCAAGCCCGAGCACGCCCACTATCAGCCCTGCTGTAAAGTGGTCAAAGCTCAGCATAAGGCTCAGCCCTAAGCCAAGTATCAGCACGCCGATAATGCCCACCGCAATGCCTGCAAAGGTCCCGGGGCGCTCTGCCTGACGGTCCAGCTTTCTCAGCCGCTCCATATCGCTGTCGGGCTTTTTTTCGGTTTTTATATATTTCGCGGTTATTTTGTCCACCTCATCATTGCGTGCAGGCGAATAGCTGTATGTGAATTTTGAGTTATCCATTTGTGGGTACCCTCCGTTTCCTTGCGGTCATGCTGCGTCATTGGTTATTATCCTGCGCACCTCTCAGCGTCACAGTAAAGGTGCTGCCCTTGCCCACCTGCGATGATACCGATATCTCGCCGTCGGTGATGTCGATTATGCGCTTTACCAGAGCCAGCCCCAGACCGTTTCCTCGTGAAGCGTGTGAGGTATCGCCCTGATAGAATTTATCAAAAATATGCCTGCCTGTCTCGCTGTCGATACCGCAGCCTGTGTCGCTCACACTTACGGCGGCGCTGTCTCCCAGCCGCTTGACTGAAACGCTCACAGCTCCCCCCTCGTCGGTGAACTTTATGGCGTTTGAGAACAGGTTGTTCCACACCAGGCTCAACAGCTCGGGGTCGGCATTTATCACTATCCCGTCGTCGATGTCAGTCTCGATATCTATCTGCTTTTTCTCCCACTCGTTTTCAAATCCCAGCAGGCATTCGCATATCTGCTCGCTCAGATCAAAGGGCTCTGCCACGGGGAATATCTGCTGGTTTTCCAGCTTGTTGAGCTTTAAGATATTGGTGATAAGGGCTGCCAGCCGCTTGGTGGCGTCGCTTATGGCTGCGGCATATTCCAGCCTGTCAGTCTCGGGCAGGTCGGGGGAGCCAAGAAGCGCTGCATAATTCTGTATCACCGCCAGGGGCGTTTTCATCTCGTGGGAGACGTTTGATACAAAATCGGTCCTGAGAGTCTCCACCCCCGAAAGCTCGTCAGCCATTTTATTAATGCGCTGTATTATCAGGTTATACTGATTGCTGCCCAGAGGGTCTGCAAAGGGTTCTATCCCTGCGTCAAACTCCCCCTTTGTGAGCCTTTCCAGCCCGTCGGATATGCGCTTTATGGGGCGCTCGACGGTTATCCTTTTTCTGAGCTTATCCACAAGCCACACGATAAAGGCGATAAACAGCGCATTGCCGAAGGTGAGCACGGCGCTTTTTCTTATGGTATCCTCGGGTATCTCCACCCACTGGAAAAACAGTATGAATGAAGCCGTGAGCACGAAGGATATGAAAAACAGTATGCCCAGATATTCCAGCAGGCTAAGAAGCCTTGTGCGCCAGCTGCTCTTCACTTAGTCACCGCCTTGTAGCCCAAGCCGTGTACCGTGACTATCTCAAAATCGTCGCAGTGCTCAAACTTTTCTCTCAGCTTTCTCATATAAACGTCCACCGAGCGCAGCCCTGAGGTCGCCTCGATATCCCAGAACTCGTTCATGAGCTGGGAGCGTGTGAAGGTCTTTTTGGGGTTTGAGAGCAGCTTGTACAAAAGGTTGAACTCCCTCACCGTCAGGGCTATCTCCTCGCCGTCATAGACGCAGCTCTGCTCGTCCTCGTTCATGGTGAGTCTGCCCACCGTAAGCTGCTTGCTGGCGCTGATGTTAGCACGGCGCATTATGGCGCCTATCTTCAACAGCAGCTCTTCAAGGTTTATGGGCTTTACCAGATAGTCGTCGATACCCAGCTTATAGCCCCTCTGCATTGACCTCATATCGTCCTTGGCGGTCATGAACAGAATGGGTATATCCTTATTGAGCCCCCTGACAGTTTCGGCGAACTCAAAGCCGTCTATCTTAGGCATCATAATGTCAGATATTATCATATCAAAGCTTGCGCCGTACATTTTGTCATAGGCTTGCAGGGCATCAAGGCAGCCCGTTGCCTCAAAGCCGTTAAGGTCAAGATATTTGCAAACGGTGGAGTTAAGCTCCTTATCGTCCTCCACCACCAGTATTTTTACCATTGTCATATCCCCCTCTGTGCAGATATTTTTCCTTTTACACAGTATAACACAAATCTCTGGGCATTTCAACAGTTATGCTGCTTTTTAACATTTCTCAAACATTTCTCACAGCGCCTGCAAAAAAGGTGCCTGCTCTGCGGAAAAACAGTTATCCGCAGGCGGCACCTTATTTTATTCGTTATTATCAAATCTGTTACTGAAAGATCTCGCTGCGCTCCACCTCAGAGCCGTTTAAGATAAATCTTCCTCTGCCGTTTATCACACGCAGGCTGCCGTTTGGCGCATAGGTGTCGGCAGACAGCTTTGTGTTCACCGTCCACTTGGTGTCTGAGCTGGTCATGGTGATCTGCTGGTCGTCATTGTAGCCGCCCACTGCCAGCGCCTGGTCACCCGAGGTCTCTATTTTGAGCACCGAGCCTGTCAGGTCTATGACCGTCCTGCCCTCCAGCGCACCAATGCCTGTGAGCCTTACCGCACTCAGGCTTATTATGGGGCTTGATTCTACTATCTCGGTCTCGGACCTTGCGCCCTTTAGCGTGCCTATGCCCACATTGTTGTTGCCGTCGCCGTAGAGCTTGAAGGCGCACTGGGAGATAACAGCCTTTGCATTGCCCGATACCGAGCCGATACCCACGCCGTCTGTGGCGGCAAATTCAAGAGAAACGTTGCAGCTTTTCACGTTTACCTCCGAGTCTCCCGACAGAGCGCCTATGCACACGCCTGTGTTGCCGTTGGCTTCAAGCATATAAAGTCCGCTCTTAATATTTATGCTGCCGCCCAGTCCCGAGCCTATGCAGACGCCGTTGACTCCCCTGCCGAATATCTCAATGCTGCCTGTCAGCTCAAACAGCAGGCTGCCGTGCCTTTGGTCTGAGGGCGCACCTATGCCGTAATAATCGGTGGAGTTGAGCTGCAGCTTTATGCTGCCGCCACCCTCAACGGTAAGGTTTGAGCTTTCGGGAACGTAAATGCCTGTGTTGTGCAAAGTGTTTTCGCCCACCACCACAAGGGTGACGTCACAGCTGTCGTCAAGCTCGATACAGGGGCGGTTTTTGATGTTTGAAAGATAAACGTCCTCTAAGGTTATACGTCCGCTGTAGCCTTCCTCTACCCTTATATGGATATCGGTGCGCAGTCCCGGGGTGCCGATAACGGCAATATCCTTATAGACCATAGTGCCCTTGCCCACAATTATCTCGGTACAGCCCGACTTGGTGAGGGACGCCAGAGTAACACGGTTGGTCTTGCCTGCAACATATATCTGGTTGGCAGTGCCCTCCACCTTTTCACGGTGGAACTGCCTTATCTCTTTCCTGACATTTTCGTCGATAGAGCCGATAAAGTGGTCCTTGGGGGCGCCTGTATAATAGCCCTGTATAAGATCAGCACCCAGATAGATCACCTGTCTCAGCTCGTCGGCGGTCTCAACGCCCTCAGCCAGCGCCTTGATGTTGTTATCGTGGCAGAAGTCTATTACCTCACGTACAAAGTGCTGCTTCTGGGGTTTATCCTGTATCTCGCTGAGCAGCGCACGATCTATCTTGACATAATCGGGCATATATCTCAGCAGGTTGTTAACGTTTGAATAGCCCGTGCCGTAGTCATCGACAGCGGTCTCGATATTGAGCCTTCTGAAAAAGTTCTGCAGCCTTTCAAGGTCCTTATCGTTCAGCTCGGCTTCCTCGGTGAGCTCCACCACCACATTGTCGGAGAGCTTTTCCATATACTCCTCTAAGGTATCAAAATCCCTGTCTGCCACACGCACGCCGGGTATGCTGTTTATAAATACTTTAACTCTGCCCAGCTCCTGCCTGTGCTCGGAAATTATTTTCAGCACATTGAGAAATGTCGCCTTTTCAACATCGGCGAGCCTGCCCTGCATATCGGCATATTTTATGATAAGCAGAGGCGGCAGGTGCTTTTCGGTATTCGAGCGCATGAGAGACTCATAGGAATATATCGCACCGCTGACCGTATCAACGATGGGCTGGAACTGGTAGGTGAACAAATTCTCCTCCAGTATCTTCTCCACCAGGTCATAGTCGTGCTTTTCGCCGTCCGAAAGGCTCTCATAAACTGTGCGCAGGTCGGCAAATTTATGGCTTCTTATCTTTTCAAGCTGCTCTGAGACATTCTGCATTACCAGGTAGCGTCTCAGGCTCTCAAACCCTCTCGAAACAAGACCTATCCAGCGGCGGTAGTTTTCATCATAGCTTCTGGTCTCGCTGCCGTAGCTCACCACTGCATAGCCAAAGCACTGGTCCTCACAGAAAACGGGGGTGAAGAAAAATGCAGCAGGCGTATCTCTCTGCTGTGATATTATGGGCAGCAGCTCATCACGTCCAAAGGTCTCATCAAGTCCCACATGACCGTCCTTGCGGTCCCAGTTATATTTAACGGCATATATCATTTTATGGGGATAGCCGTCATTTTTAAGGTGCAGCATGGGGTCATGCTCCATATTCTTCCAGGGGGAGCTCAGGCACAGGTGAAAGCTTTTTATTTCCCTTATCTGATAGGCGTAGGAATATATGGTGCCCAGATACTCCGAAAGTGAGGTCTGAGCCATAAGGTCCTCCACCATAGAGTTGCTGACAGAGTCAAAGCCCTCCTCGGATATCTCGGTACCCCACCTGCTGCGCTTCATGGTAAACTCGGGTATGGTGACATTTTTGCAGCCGCAGCTCTCCCCTATCAGCAGCTTTGTGCTGGCATTGAAGGGTGGCGTTTCTCTGCCGCAGAGCTTATCCATGATAAACTGGGCAGCATGGTCGCCCACAGCCTCGGCAGGTATCTCCACCGAGGTCAGGGACTTAGGCGCAGTCTGCCCCTCAAAGGTAGAGTCATAGCTCAGCACGGCGATATCGTCGGGTATTTTATAGCCCCTTTCGGTAAGCGCCTTGCACAGACCTATAGCCATAGGGTCGTTTGCGCACACCACGGCTTCGGGCAGGTCATTCTTTTTAGCAAGCAGCTGGTCGGCGCAAAGCTCACCGCTCTGGTACCAGAAGTCGCCGTAGATGACCCTGTCCTCAGAGACTTTCAGCCCGTGCTTTGCCATAGTATCTCTGTAGGCAAGCAGTCTCTCCTGAGAGTGCTTATGCCACTTTTTACCTGTTAAAAATGCTATATCCTTAAAGCCGTGCTCCACAATAAGGTGCTCCACCAGCTCGCACACGGGCTTATAGCTGTCGGTGCATATGCTGGGGAAATAGGGGCTCTCCTTCTCGATAATGACAACGGGCTTTTTAAAGGTCTCATTAAACCGCTCCTCCAGCCGCTGGGCTTCACCTGCTGACTGTATGGTGTCCTCCAGTATGACCATAGCGTCAAAACCCTCGGGCTCCACCAGTGAGAAGATGTTGGTCTCACCCTTTTCACGCTCGGTGGTATCCTGATACTTGCGGTACATTGAAAACACGCAGACGTCCATATCGAAGGAAAAAGCCTTTTTCAAAAAGCCTGTTATAAATGCGCTCTGGTAGGTCTCGTCAGCCTGTCCTGCCAGCAGTGCAACACGTTTTCTTCGCTCGCTCATATCAATTCTCCTCGCTGTATAATTTATAGGTTCTTCATCGGCTCTGCAAGCCCCGTGGGAGTCAATTATGACACTATGCTAACATTTTAACACAAAATTATGACAAGTGTTATGGGATTTTGAAAATTTTATTGATA
>CALCRR010000105.1 GCA_937894495.1 uncultured Ruminococcus sp.
TGTTCTTATGCTTTCAGCCGCGATAACGGGCGGCATTCTCACAAAATATGAAACAGCCTTTTCCGCAATCCCGCTTATTGTGTCGTTCATACCTATGCTTATGAGTACGGGCGGTAACTGCGGCTCACAGACCTCAACGCTGGTTATAAGAGGTATGGCGCTGGGGGAGATTAGAATGAAGGACTTTTTTAAGGTCATCTTCAAGGAGTTTCTCATCTCAATAGTCTGCGGCGTGATACTTTCGCTGGTAAACGCAGGCAGGGTCATACTTGTGTACCGCAGCGACCCGACGGTTGACTGCTACAAGCTGGCATTCACCGTCAGCGGAGCTATACTGATGACAGTGGTGCTCTCAAAGCTGATAGCGGCAATGCTGCCTATGGCGGCTAAAAAGCTGAAGCTGGACCCTGCAATAATGGCAGCCCCCCTTATCACAACAATAGTAGATACCTGCTCAACGCTGATGTTCTTTGCGCTGGCAACGGTGGTTTTCGATATCTGACAAAACAGATGGTGGTGGTCAAATGACAGTTCCTCATGAAAATGACAGCATGAATGAGGAAAAAACCGATAATAAAAAAACAGGAATGAACGCCTTGAGGTATATACCCTTTGCGCTTACTGTGGCTATAATAGCCCTGTGCGCGGTGTTTCTGGCAAACCATGATTTTAACGAGCTGCTGGGCTATACCCCCGACAATTATTTTCTGGCGCTTATAGTTCTGCTGGGCTTTTACGGGCTTAAATCCCTGTCGGTGGTGTTCCCGCTGACTGCGCTGTTCGTGGCGGCAGGGGCTATATATCCCTTCTGGATAGCGGTGCCTGTTAATATAGTGGGTCTGGCGGTTTGCTTCACCATACCCTATCTGGTGGGCAGGTTTTCAGGCGGCGGACTGGTGGGAGCTATCACCGCAAAATACCCCAAGGCAGGCAAAATGGTGGAATATTCCCACGAAAACAACCTGTTTACCTCATATATAACCAGAGCGGTGGTGGTAGTTCCCGGCGATGTGGTATCAATGATACACGGTGCGCTGAGAATGCCCTACAAGCCCTATCTTCTCGGCTCAATAATAGGTGTTATGCCCGAAATGCTGGTGCAGACCTACTTAGGCTCAAACCTTAAAAGCCTTAGCGTTAAAACTGTCATAGTAATGGTCATTCTCATAGGTCTTACTCTGGCGCTGTCGCTGGCTATAAACAAAAGGGTCAGCAAGCAGGGTATACAGGAGGACATGGAGGAGTTCTATCAGTTTGATTACTACTTTGATGAATGGGACAATAAATATAAATAAAAATATCCCGATGGCTGCTTTCCATCGGGATATTTTGGTATATGAGTGAAATTACTTTATCTTAACAGTCCAGCCGAACTCGTCGGGTATCTTGCCCCACTGAATGCCTGTCATGGTATCATAAAGCATCTGTGAGATCTTGCCTATCTCGTTATTGTTGATAGTCATGATCTTGTCGCCCCATTTAAGGTGACCAACAGGTGAGATAACAGCGGCAGTACCTGTGCCGAATACTTCATCAAGCTTGCCCTCGTCATAAGCCTTAGCGACCTCTTCAATGGTTATCCTTCTCTCGGTAGCCTTGATACCCTTGCTCCTGCAAACCTCAAGTGCAGACTTTCTTGTGATACCGGGCAGTACAGAGCCTGTCAGCTCGGGAGTGATCACCTCGCCGTCGATAACAAAGAAGATGTTCATTGAGCCAACTTCCTCGATGTACTTCTGCTCAACGCCGTCCAGCCAGAGCACCTGCTCATAATCCTGGTCGTGAGCCTCGTCCTGACCCTTCAGGGAGATAGCGTAGTTAGCAGCAGTTTTTGCAAAGCCTGTGCCGCCTCTTACGGCTCTTACATACTTCTGCTCAACATAGATCTTAACGGGGTTGAGACCTGTTGAATAGTAAGCACCCGACGGTGAGAGGATTATAAGGAACAGATAGTGATCTGCAGGTCTTACGCCAACATAAGGGTCGGTAGCGAAGATAAAGGGTCTGATGTACAGCGATGCGCCGTCAGTGTGGGGTACCCAGTCCTGCTCGATCTCGACCAGCTTCTTTGTAGCCTCTACCATAAATTCCTCGTCGATCTGAGGTATTACCATTCTCTCGGCAGAAACGTTCATCCTCTTATAGTTCTCGTCAGGTCTGAAAAGCTGAATGCTGCCGTCAGCAGTTCTGTAAGCCTTTAGTCCC
This sequence comes from uncultured Ruminococcus sp., assembly GCA_937894495.1. Lineage (GTDB taxonomy): Bacteria > Bacillota > Clostridia > Oscillospirales > Ruminococcaceae > Hominimerdicola. Next base: position 2,206 of record CALCRR010000105.1, read on the forward strand.
TCAAAGATCTCCTGACCGTAGTGCAGGCACATAGCGGCAGGTGAAAGTGTAACGTCATCAAATGGAACTATTCTTGCATCGTGCCAGCCCTCACCTGTATCATAGTTCATAACAAACATATGATCTGTGAAGATATGACCGAAGCCCAGCTTAGTCTCGTCCTGGGGTTTTGCCTTAGGAGTTTTGGTCAGTTCGATTTTGATTTCCATAAATATCCTTCTTTCTTGAATTTTAAATAACATATATATTATAATACATATCTTCCGATTTTTCAAGGGGTTTGTGAAAAAATATGCAATTTTTTATTTCTCTGCCGTCATTTAGAGGTAAGAAGTAAGATGTAAGAGGTAAGATATGTTAGCATTAATGCAATGGCAGGCGGCATAGTAATGCAAAAGCGGCAGAATTTATCTGCCGCCTGTTTTTTACTATTTCAGCTTGCTCTCCCTGTAAATGATATCCTCTCTCTTGGGACCGTTTGATACCATTGTGATAGGGAAGCCTATGTGCTCCTCAACGAACTCTATGTACTTTCTGCAGTTCTCGGGCAGCTCGTCATAATTTCTTATACCGCCTATGTCGCACTTCCAGCCGTCCAGCACCTCAAGCACGGGCTTAGCCTTTTCAAGCTTCTGTGTGGTGGGGAAGTCTGTGGTGACCTTGCCGTCTATCTCATAGCCTACGCATACGGGTATCTTATCCAGATATCCCAGAGCGTCAACAACTGTGAAAGCCACATCTGTTGTGCCCTGAATGCGGCAGCCGTATCTTGAAGCTACGCAGTCAAACCACCCCATTCTTCTGGGTCTGCCTGTGGTGGCGCCGTACTCGCCCTTGTCGCCGCCCCTCTTTCTCAGCTCCTCAGCCTCGTCACCGAATATCTCCGAAACGAATGCGCCTGCGCCGACGGCAGAGGAATAAGCCTTGACTACAGTAACTATCTTGGTTATCTCATAAGGCGGCAGACCTGCGCCGATAGCGCCGTAGGCTGCCAGTGTTGAGGAAGATGTTACCATGGGATAAATGCCGTGGTCGGGGTCTTTAAGAGAGCCCAGCTGACCCTCCAGCAGTATGCTCTTGCCCTGCTTTACAGCGTCCCACAGGAAAGCGGAAACATCGCATACATAAGGCTCTATCATTTTTCTGTACTCCATAAGAGTATCAAAAAGCTCGCCCTCGTCGATAGCAGGCTTGTTGTAAAGGTGCTTTAAGAGAATGTTCTTGGTCTCTAAAACTCTGTGTATCTTCTCTTTAAGAGCTTCTTCATCGAAAAGCTCCTGCACCTGGAAGCCTATCTTGGCATATTTGTCGGAATAGAAAGGAGCAATGCCCGACTTTGTTGAGCCGAAGCTTGCCTTGCCCAGCCTTTCCTCCTCGAATTTATCAAAGTCAACATGGTAAGGCATTACCATCTGTGCTCTGTCAGAAATAAGTATCTTAGGCATAGGCACGCCCTGAGAGGTCACATTCTCCAGCTCCTTGAAGAAAACGGGGATATTGAGGGCAACACCGTTGCCTATGATGTTGGTCGTGTGATCGTAAAAAATGCCCGAGGGGAGAGTGTGAAGCGCAAATTTACCGTAGTGATTAACGATAGTATGACCTGCATTCGCACCGCCCTGAAATCTTATGACGATGTCTGACTCCTGAGCCATCATATCGGTAAGCTTGCCCTTACCTTCATCGCCCCAGTTTGCACCTACTATTGCTCTTACCATTTAGATCATGTCCTCCTTGCTGTAACAGCAGAATTTGTATTATTGCTTTAACATGGCACTGCATAAAAACAAACAATACCACTCAATAAGTATATCACAAAACCTCTGGAATGTAAACCGATTTTGCGATTTTTAACATTTTCATAATATTTTAGGGGCTAAAAAAGGAAAATGTGCGGCGCTGTGAATACATACGCAAGCGAATTTTGTAAAAACACTTGAAAAATCCTTGCATATATATTATAATAAAGCTATAGCCCCTGCTATCGCAGTGGTAAAGGAGCTAAAGCTCCTTTTGCGGACTAAAGTCCGCGGCTTTATTGTAACATTTCGCCTCAGGTCCCTTGCAAGCAAGACCGTTCGGCTTCA
>CALCRR010000106.1 GCA_937894495.1 uncultured Ruminococcus sp.
GAGCCTTCGATGAGGTCATGATGAATCCCGCAGAGCTTGTAAATTACCGCAAGCCCCACACCTCGCAGAGCATTATCCCTGTGTATGACGGTGACATCATTGACATCGGCGGCAGACCTCTCAGAGCGATAGCCCTGCCCGGTCACACCCCCGGCAGCACCGGACTGCTCGACATAAACAACGGAATGCTTTTCAGCGGAGACCCGGTGCAGGACGGCAAGATATTCATGTTCGGTCCGATGCGTGAGCTTTCGGCGTATATTCTTAGTATGAAACGGCTGATGACATTCAGCGACGAGATCACCGAGATATATCCGTGTCACGGCACTTGTCCTGTCAGCAAGGATATTATCCCCAAACTGATAGACGGAGCGGAGCGTGTCGAGCGTGGGGAGATGGCTGCCGAGCCCTTTGAGATGTTCGGGCATAAGGTGGCGGCTTATGACATCGGTGCGGCGGTGCTGCTTTGTGATGAATAAATTAATTGCAGCCACTTGACAAGCACAAATATAAGTGATATAATAATGTTAAATTCAGCAAAGTACAATCACGTTGTCTTTGCGGAGGTGCAAGATCGGAAGGGACTGTTTCAATACAGCCCCTTTCTTTTCGTCATTCTGCCGATTGACACCACACCATTAATATAGTATAATGATAGAGCTGTTTGTCACAGCAATTATCACCCCCGGAGGCAGTAAAATGGAAAAGATAACAGTAGGCATGACGATAAAGCTGATCAAAGACTTCGACGGGAGCAGACCCGTTGGCTCGACAGCTACGATAGTGTACATTGACGATTTCGATCAGATCTTCGTTGACTGGTCGGACGGTGGTCAAGGTAGGTACACCGAGGAACAGCTTTTGAAGAATTTTGATATACCCACGAAAATAGCATAACTACCTTTGAGGGCTGCCCCGTTGCAGCCCTCTTTTATTGTCGCACTCTGTTGGCATATCCGCTTTTGGAGTTGGCAATCTCTGCAGCAGACAAAGGGCGCTTTAGATATTTATGTAGTCCTCGAAAGTATCCCAGTGATATGCGGTCGCTTCCTTAACGTTAAAACCGTCCGTCATCGTGGATCCCGGAGGAGCTGTCATTACGAGATCAACGCAATTATCTTCGTAGCCGGGCAGCTCGTTTTTCGGGTCTCTCATTATAAGCTCACAATTATTAAAAACCATTTTATTATCTCCTCTTTTCAGTTTTCATTTTTAGACTCCCCTGCCGTGGAATCTCCAAGCGCCTTCTGTGCGATACGCTCCTTGTAGTTTTCCAGCATGAGCCAAAGCACCTGCTCCTTGATGTCCTCGGCAGTTTCCTTGAAAGTCAGAGTCACCTCGCAGCCGCCGTAATTTCTTACTATCTTCTTTTCTTCGCTCAGACTATCCCCTCCCCTGCTGTGAGCGCTTGCTTCAACGACTTGCTTGCACAGAGCATAGCAGTCTTGTTGCCCTCCAGATCGGTGACAACGGTAAACTTGCCAAAACTGCCGATCTTGATTTCCTCACCCTCGGCGAGTATTTGCCTTATTGTGTCCATCACCGAATTTACATAGCGGTATGCAGTTATCTCGGATATGCCCTTGCGTCTTGCTACCTCTTTCATAAATTCTATTGAATCCATTATGTTCTCTCCTTCCCTCTCACGATCTCCGTGACCGCCAGCATGACCTTGTAGTTCTGCATAATGCCAAGTTCGATGTTCAGCAGCTCGACAGTCTCCTGCTCGGTTTTACCGAGATACTCTGCAAGCTCGTTTATGCTTACGCCGGCGAGTATCATTTCGTTCTTTATTCTCTCATTAGGTATTGATAGTCCCCTTCCATTCTTTCAGTTCTTTTCTGATGAAGGTTATATATCTGCGGCGAGTTCCGCCAATCCTCTTTTCCGGGCGGTATCTCATATCCTTGCGCATTACCCAGCCGACCTTGATGAGGTTAGCTCTGAACAGTGTATTAAGCACCGTCTGAATATTTATCCGGGGCTTGCCTATCTTTGTCAGATAGTCCTCGCACATTCCGATTATCACGCTCGGGATCAAGTAGATGTATTCATCATCAAAGTAACCGAGCAGCGTTTTTGTCGGGTCGGTCTTGTAAAACTCATTTGTCGGCAGAAGATAGGTCTGCTTGTCCGCAACAAATGTGCTTACAAGATACATGAATATCTCGGTATCTCTGTTATCAAATCTCATTATAGTCACCCCTCTTAGCGGCAGCAAGCAGCGAAGCAGTCACAAGACCGAAAGTACCGCCGATCATCATACCGATAAAAAACTTTATCATTTTATTTTTCCTCCGTTTTTCATATAGCTTTTTTGCAAGCGCTCCGGCTGACAGAGTCCAAACTGTCCAGCCGTTTTTTTATTTTCTCAGGATAGCTTTTATCCATTTCATAGAGCTCACGCTGTTCCTGCTTGGAACCGGTCAAAAGCGTTTCGAGGTAATATTCTGCATACCCCCGATTGTGGACGCTTTCCAGAAAGCGGTCATCAATCTTGTCTATCGGACTTCGAGGATCGTAGATCCTGCTCCAATATTCCAGCAGCTTTTTATACTCTATAACTGTTTTTATGGAATCGTTGCGCCACAAAGTGAAAGCGTCTTTTTTCATTATCCTCGGTCTGACGGGAGTGGCAAATTCCCCTCTTTCGAGTCCAAGTCCAAAATCATAGCTTATCTTTTTTGCGGCTTCGATATTAGAAAGTCCGTAGAGCTTCTGAACAAAATCAACGTGATCTCCATGTTCACCACAGCCGAAGCAATGGTAGTGATCTTCATAGACTTTAAAAGATGGGTTTCTCTCGTTGTGAAACGGGCAGCAGGCGAAGCCGCCCCGGTCCACATCAAGACCGTAATAGCGAACGAGGTCTTTGAGATCGACCTTGTCTTTTATGTCCTGAAAGATGTTGCTTGTCATATCTCCTCCCTTAGTTTTTGAAATTGATCGAATAATTTTTCATTAGGCAAACCGAACGATATTCCGGCGAAAGAACATCGTCGTTGAAAACCTTCTCTCATAAGGTAGTACAAAAATCGGCATTTTTCGGAACCGTT
>CALCRR010000107.1 GCA_937894495.1 uncultured Ruminococcus sp.
CGCTGGAAGCCAACCCCTGCACCCTGAATGAACAGAAGCTTAAAGACTTTAAAAGCGCAGGTATTAACAGGCTATCGCTGGGCATACAGTCGGCTGATGATATACAGCTTAAATTTCTTGGCAGGCTGCACGACAGCAAAACGGCGCAGACCGCCGCTGAGACAGCTTATAAAACAGGCTTTGAGAATATTTCGGGCGATATCATGCTGGGGCTAAAAGGGCAGGATATACAAAGCCTTGAAAGTACCGTAGCTGCCATGTGCGCCATGCCGCTTAGCCATATCTCGGCATATATGCTTAAAATCGAGGAAAACACAGCTTTTGACAGCGACAGGATAAGAGCCGTGACCGCCGATGAGGAGCTTATGTGCGAGCTTTATCTAAAGACCGCAGAGCTGCTTGAAAGCAGGGGATTTGAGCATTATGAGATATCAAACTTTGCAAAAAACGGCAGGGTGTCAAGGCATAACCTCAAATACTGGCAGGGTGAGGAATACCTGGGCTTCGGTGCGGCTGCCCACTCGTTTTTTTGCGGCAGAAGATACCGCTGCTTTGATGATATAAATGCTTTTATATCAAGTAAAGTCCAGCCGACAGAGATACTCGAAGAGAGTGTTGACAGGGCAGAGGAGTATATACTGCTGGGTCTGCGGCTGAAAGAGGGCATAAGCCTTGATATAATTTCAAAGCTATACTCGCCCGCTGCCTGTGAACGGCTGGCAAAAAAGGCGGAGCTTTATCAGAAAGCAGGTCTTGTCAGCCTTAATGGAGACAGGCTTAGCCTTACCGTGAGGGGTTTTCTTGTATCAAACAGCCTTATCGCCGGGTTTATTGAAGCTGCCGGTAGTTAAGAATGCCCAAAAAGTGCGGTGCTGTGTTGTGCATACTTACAATAAAATATCCGCTTTATTGTAATTGTAAATAAAAGGTGCTATAATTATAAGTAGTTTGTTTTTGTTTGTTATTTTAAGGAAATAAGCCTATGATGATAAAGAAGCTCACGGCGGCTGTTATGGCTGCCGCAATGATGTTTTCTCTTGCAGCCTGCGGCGAAAAGGCGCAGAAGGAAGAGATAGCTGTGCCTATATTAGAAGCCAGGCAGATAGAGTACAAGACCTGCACCGCCGAGATAGGCGATATCTCGGAGAAGTATTATAAGGAGGGCGCCTACGGCTACCCCTATACCCGAACTGTCAGGTTCTCTGCAAGCGGACAGATAAAGTCTATCGAGGTGGAGTCACCCTGCGATGTCAAGGAGGGCGACCTGCTCTGCACCCTTTATACCGACGATGTTGAGGAGCAGATAGAGCAGGAGAAGATAAGGCTTGACCAGGCGGAGTCTACGGTGAACACCCTGCGCGCAAACGGTGCATCTGCTGACGAGATACAGATGTCACAGTATGATTATGAGATAGAAAAGCTGAAATATGACCGCCTGGTGGCGTCGCTTGATGACTATAACGTGTATGCCCCCTGTGACGGCGAGTTCAGCATTTTCTCGGGGGAGAGAATGGTTGAATTCAACGTGAACACCCCTGTGAATGAGGGCGGAATGTTCGGCTTCTGTTCTGACAAGAGCCAGCAGTATCTGTGTGTTGATGTCTACGATGACCCGCTTTCAAACGTTAATTTCGGCACCTCGGTCACTCTGGAGCAGGGCGCTTTAAGCTCAACAGGCACCGTGACCGACATAGTTTTTCAGGATAACGGCGATTTTTCAGCCTATACCTACGTTATCTCACCCGACAATAAGGACGAGCTGTTTGACTTCGGCGAGATACAGGTGGTGTTCGATGTATATTCAAGGCTCGATACAGTGATCATACCCAAAAAGGCTGTGAAGGAGCTTTCGGGCAGGAGCTTTGTTTACCTGCTGGTGGACGGCGTCAAGATAGAGCAGGACATCGAGCTGGGCATTGAGGACAATAAAAATGTCGAGGTAACGGCAGGTCTCAGCGGCGGCGAGGAGATAATACTTAACTGATACAGCGTTAGCTGCGGTGTTATACTCACAAGTGCAGCGACCGACCCGATGTGTTAAGTTATGCAAAAGGGCGAAATTTTAAAAACCACTTGATTTTTTATCGAAATTGGTGTAAAATATAATAGGAATTGTGTTTTAAAAATTTCAGCAGGCTTTCAGGGCGGCAGATATAGATTGCCCGGATACCTGCAGGGTGTATTGAGAACACAGTTTGTGATGACTGCAAAACGTAATCTTTAGGAGGATATTTTGAAATGAAGGAGTTTTTGTCCAACGTATGGGTAAAGCGTGCGGTATCGGTATTCAACCTTGTGTATTTTGCCGTTATTGCCCTTATAACCTACGCTACCTTCCTGTACGATCTGGAGTTTGCCGAGGGCAAGGAGAAATCGTTTTTTACAGTATATGTGGCAGCCAGCGTGGTATTTCTGGGGCTTATGATCTTTTCCAGGAACGAGCTGATAACAAGGATACTGAGCGTACTTATGCTGCTGGTGGTATTTTTGCTGCTGCTGTTTAATATGTATGACTGGATACTGGTCATACCGCCGATGGCAGTGGCGCTGATAATGTTTTTTGTGGCAGGCACCAATGAGACTGTCAAGGTGGTCATGGGCACTATCTATCTGCTAATGTATGTGCTGGGTCTGGTGGCATATTTCGTGTTCAACCTGCTGTTCGGCGGTACATCACAGCTGACCGAGCTCAATGCCGATATGGACAGAAACGGCGAAGTCTTTGCGATTTATAAGACCGAGTTCCCCAAGATCTGCGAGCTCGCCGCTGATGACCACGCTATCTCACCCGACGGCGAGTACAGGATAATTCTTTACGATGTGCAGAACAGCGACAAGGGCGGCATAAACATAGTCGTAGTCCCCAGCGATGACGATATCGAGCTGAAATTCTTCACCCTGAAGCAGAAGGGCGTGCAGAAGACCATATCCAACCAGGGGCTGAGGGGAGTAGTTCCCGATGTATCCTGGACGGTGGACGAGGACGGCACACTTGATGTGCTCTACAGGCTCTCCCCCGAGAGTGAGCTTAAAAAGACCTCTGTAAGAGGAATGCCCGACAAGCAGTATCTGGAATTTTTGGGTATCAGCTAAGGGCAGAAAAATCAGATATAAGTATCATACGGCACTTTTGTCAGCCTTTTGACAGAAGTGCCGTTTCGGTTTATGTGCAGCACGGTACATTACAATTTGGTTACATACAGCTTAATATGCCGTAATCTGCTTGACAATTTGCGTAAAAAGGTGTAAAATATTATCTGTGAAAATATTCGGTGCTGCCTGCACCGTGTTGTTGGCTTAAAAAGTGTGTATTTTACGAACACTAAGTCATTATAGTTCCCTAAGGAGGAGTTTTTTATATGAAAATATTCAACAGGATCGCCTGCCTGGCAGCGGCTGCTGTAATGTCGGTGTGCGCTGTGATGCCTGCCTATGCAGATGCCGAGGAGGAGCGGGTAATTGATCCCTATACAGAAAATGAGGAGATGCTGACTGAGGACACCGACGCTCCCACCATTTCATTCGACCTTTCCGACTGGAGCAAGTACCTCACCGTTACCGACGAGGGCTCAAGTCTTATCTCAATGAAGCTGGATAATGATAACAAGACCGCCTATCAGGGTCAGTCATTAAAGGTCTCGGTGGCTTCCGACAGCGATGTTGAGGGACTGCACCAGTATTCGTGGGAGGCAAGGGACGCCGACGGCAACTATATCTATCCCGAGACACAGGGCGACGGCGCTGATGACCTTGACTATATCACCACAGGCTTCGTGCTCAAAGCGTCAGACTTCGGTCTTAACTACTTTGACGGCGGTATGCTCACCTTCAAGTACAGGATAAACCCGGACGCCGACGGTCTGCTCATGGACAACAGCTGCTTCGTTTTCCCCTGCTACGGCGATGATTATAACAGAGTCGAGTCAAGACAGCTGAAGCTTGAGTATAACAATACCGACTCCAACAACACCACAATGTTCGCAAACGGCGTTATGAGCGTGAGCGACGGCGTGGGCGCTGACAAGATAGTGTTCACCGTTCCGCTGGTGAAAAAGACCGACAAGATAGATGTGCTTTATCTTGACAACATAGTTTTCACCACACAGTCAGGCAAGCAGGTGATCAACCTTGACGGCTACAACGAGAACGCTAAGGAGCAGAAGGGCGACCTGGCTATCGAGGTGCAGAAGAAGGATAACACCATAAGCATTGCCGACAGCGGCAAATCCAAGACCGAGGGCACTAACGTGGTGATCATAGTGGGTGCAGTTATACTGGGTCTCGCTGTTGTGGCAGGAATAGTTTTCCTGGTCATCAAGCTCAAAAACAGATTTTATTGATAATTGCACCCCGGGCGGGGCAGTTTAAAAAGAATTATTCAGGGCATTTTTGTCAGTAACATGGCAAAAGTGCCTTTTCTTTGCCTTGCAAAGCTTCGGCTGTGCGGATATATTGAGACCATCGCCGCAGAAGATAGCGCAACTATTCACTATTTTCCTCTTTACTTTACTGCGCGAATGTGCTATAATAAGCATAGGTAAGTATCAAAGTCCGTCAGTATGGGGTGAGTGGTTTTGATAAAGCCTTTTACCGCTGACATATTACAACTAAAGGGAGGACATATCATTATGCTGTCAGATATCGAGATCGCAAAGCAGGCTAAAATGCTTAAAATATCCCAGATCGCTGCAAAGCTGGGTATAAGTGAGGAGGACTACGAGCCATACGGTCACTATAAGGCCAAGCTCTCGGAAGCTCTCTATGAAAAAACCAAGGATACCCCCAACGGCAAGCTTATTCTGGTCACTGCCATCAACCCCACCCCTGCAGGCGAGGGCAAGACCACTATCTCGGTGGGTCTTGCGGAGTCTATGAACAGGATAGGCAAAAAAACTATCCTTGCTCTGCGTGAGCCGTCGCTGGGACCCGTTTTCGGCATAAAGGGGGGCGCTGCAGGCGGCGGCTATGCCCAGGTGGTGCCTATGGAGGATATCAACCTGCACTTTACAGGTGATATGCACGCCATAACCTCTGCCAACAACCTGCTGTGTGCGCTGATAGATAACCATATGCAGCAGGGTAATCCCCTTAAAATAGACCAGCGCAGGATAATGTTCAAGCGCTGCCTTGATATGAATGACAGAGCGCTGAGAGATATCATAATCGGTCTGGGCTCAAAGGTCAACGGTATACCAAGAGAGGACTCCTTCCAGATAACCGTGGCTTCCGAGATAATGGCGATACTCTGCCTTGCCGCAGACCTTGATGACCTGAAAAAGAGGATAGAGCGCATACTTGTGGCATACACCACCGACGGCAAGCCTGTTTATGCCAAGGATATCGGCGGCTGCGGAGCTATGGTGGCGCTTTTGAAGGACGCACTGAAGCCTAACCTGGTGCAGACGCTGGAAAATAACCCTGCCCTTATCCACGGCGGACCCTTTGCAAATATCGCCCACGGCTGCAACTCTGTGAGAGCCACCAAGCTGGCGCTGAAGCTTGCAGACTACACCGTTACCGAGGCTGGCTTCGGCTCTGATCTTGGCGCTGAGAAGTTCTTTGATATCAAGTGCCGCTTTGCAGGCTTAAAGCCGAGCTGCGCTGTGCTGGTGGCTACCATACGTGCCCTTAAATACAACGGCGGCGTGCCCAGAGCCGAGCTCACCGAGGAGAACGTTGAGGCGCTGAAAAAGGGCATTGTTAACCTTAAAACACACGTTGAGAATATGCATAAGTTCGGCGTGCCTGTGGTGGTGGCTATCAACCGCTTTATGACCGACACCGACGCCGAGATTGCAGTAGTGCGTGAGACCTGCGAGGAGCTGGGGGTCAAGGTATCGCTGGCTGAGATATTCGCAAAGGGCAGCGAGGGCGGTACTGACCTTGCCAGGAAGGTGGTGGACACTATCGAGAACGAGCAGTCAGACTTCAAGCCGCTGTATGATGAAAAGCTGCCTGTAAAGGAAAAGCTGGGTATCATCGCAAAAGAGATATACAGAGCCGACGGCGTGAACTACACCGCACAGGCTGAAAAGGCTTTGAAGGAGATAAACGACCTGGGCTTCGGGGATATCCCAGTATGCGTTGCAAAGACCCAGTATTCGCTTTCGGACGACCCTGCAAAGCTGGGCAAGCCTGAGAATTTCAATATAACCGTGAGAGACCTTCGCCTCAGCGCAGGCGCAGGCTTTGTGGTGGCATACACAGGCGATATAATGACCATGCCCGGTCTGCCAAAGGTGCCTGCCGCAAATAATATAGACTGCGACAACGAGGGAAATATCTACGGCTTGTTCTGATAAAACAGGAGAAAAAATGAGAGCTGAAATTTTTATAGCTGCTTTGACCTGCGCTGCAATGCTTAGCTTGACAGCCTGCGGCAGCAAAGAGAGCACAGAGAGCGAGAGCACCGATGAAAACGCTGTGCTGAGAAAAGAGCTGGAAAACTACCCCCCTGAGGTAAGGGAGCTTGAGTATGATAACGGCAATTTAGTCCCCATAAGGATAATAATGCCCGACGGCAGCGAGTCTGAGGACAGCACCGTTTATGAGAACGACCTTATCTCAATAAAATACCAGGGGGTGAGCTTTGAGTATGACGATAATGTGAGGAATACCTACTACACCTTCACCTTCACAGCCGAGAACAAGACCGATGAAAATATGGAGCTTTGCACAACCTTCGGCATCAACGACACCGTCACAGGCGGCAGGAGCTATACCGAGATATATGCAAATTCCACCGAAACGCTGGAGATATCAAGAAGCTATGTGGACGATATCAGCCCCGTCAGCGACACCGTAGCCTCGGTGTTCGCCGAATTTGAGCTGGACGATGACTATTTTGAGATAATAGACACCAGCGGACCTGCCGAGATAGTTTTCAGCGATGATAAGCCCCCAAGCTACACCTATGAGGGCTTTGAGCCTGTGTATGAGGACGATGTGATAACAGTGAAGAAGATAGGCTCTTACATTGAAGATGATGTGTGCAAGGTAAGGCTTTTTGTGGAGAATAAAAGCAGCAGCAGCGTCTACGCAGGAGCCGAGGCTGCCGTCAACACCAGCGGCGATACCTTTTTTGCAAGTATGGACTGTTTTGCCCCCGCAGGCAAAAACAGCGTGGCAACAGCCACCGTCAGGCGCTATGATGGTGAGGTAAGTGAAGCTGACACCCAGGGCTTGATGATGACCATGTACTACACCATGACAAACGGCACCGAGACTGAATACAAGATGATAGATGACCTTATAAAGCTGGATAAATAGGCAGCGTTATACAAAAGAAGGGTGAAAAATGGCGAACTCAGTTGAAACCAAGGAGAAACAGACAGCTTCGCAGCAGGACACCGCAGAGGATAAAAGGGTACATAAAAAATTCAGGCATAAGCAGCCGGCGGCTATGGCAGCACTGCTTGTCATGTGCGTTATACTGAATATTATAGCGTGGCAGAGCTCCGCTTTCTGCGACTTTTACCAGAAGCACATATATCCGATATGGGTCGGCAGCTACGGCAGGCTCACATCGCTGCTGCCCTTCTCCTTTGGCGAGCTGCTGATAGCTGTGGCTGTGTTCGGCATACCGCTTTCTTTAGTGGTGATGATAGTTCTGCTCATTATAAAAAAAGGCAGGCGCAAAAGGGTGGCAAGGGTGTTCGGCTTTATCTATGGGTGGATAGTGACCTTTGTGGTGCTCACCGAGACTCTCAACTGCTTTGTGCTCTACCACTGCTCAACGCTGGCTGAACTAAACGGCATACCCACCAAGCAGCACACCGACGCCGAGCTTGAGGCGCTGGCATATCGGGTGATAGACCGGATAAACCTACTTGCTCCGCAGGTGCAGCGTGATGATGACGGCAGATTTATCCTCACCGCCGATACCACCGATACCGCCCGTGACGCCATGCGTGCACTGGGCAGCGAGTTTGAAGATCTGGGGGGATATTACGTAGTCCCCAAAAGTATATACTGCTCGTTTTTTATGAGCCAGATGGACCTTATGGGCATATATTTTCCCTTTTCTATGGAGGCTAATTACAATAACGAGATGTACAAGGCTAAGCTGCCTGCCACCATATGCCATGAGCTCGCCCACACCAAGGGCTTTATGCAGGAGGACGAGGCGAACTTTTTAGCCTTTGCTGCCTGCGACAGGTGCGATAATGTGGAGTACCGCTACTCGGGCTATCTGTCGGCGCTGACCCAGATACGCAACAAGGTGTTTGAGTATGCCGACGAGGAGACCAAAGTAGAGTTTGACAGCAGGATAAGCGACCTGGTCTGGGCGGATATCGACGGCAACAGAGAGTTCTGGCAGTCGGTGGAGGAAGCCGAGGACACGGTGTTCGACAGCAAGTCGGTGAGCGAAGTTTCCGACAAGGCTATGGAGACCTCGCTGCATTTAAACGGGGTGGAGGACGGCAAAAAGTCCTACGGCAGAATGGTGGACCTTATGCTGAATTATTATGGTGATAAGGATTTTGCAGAGCATTAAGGAGATGTGACAATGAGCATAGCAGTTAATATTTATTACACAGGCACAAACGGCAGTGCGAAAGCCTTTGCCGAGGAGATGGAGCTAAGCGGTACGGCAGAGCTTATCAGGCAGGAGCAGGGCAACGAGGGCTATGAGTATTTCTACCCGAAAAACGACCCCGAGACAGTGCTGCTGATAGACCGCTGGAGAGACCAGCAGTCGATAGACGCCCACCATGCATCACCCATGATGGAGACTATAGCTAAGCTCAGAGAAAAGTATCAGCTTAAAATGCGGGTAGAGCGTTTCATCACCGATGAAAGCGGCATACCCGAGGGCGACAGAAAATTTATAAGAGAATAAAACAGTACGATAAAATGTACAGCTGCAATTAGTGAAAAGCTGTACAAAAAAACGTACTATTAAAAGGACGTTCAATGGAATACACGTATATTACAAGCTCACCTGAGGAGACCATAAGCCTTGGTGAGAGCATAGGGCGCATTTTAAAGGGCGGAGATATTATAGCCTACAGGGGAGACCTGGGGGCAGGCAAGACCACCATCACCAGAGGTATCTCAACAGGCATGGGGCTGGGGGACGAAGTGACCTCGCCCACCTTTGCTTTGGTGAATGAGTACAGAAATTCGGACAGCAAGCTCAGCCTGATACACTTTGATATGTACAGGATAACCTCACCCGAGGACCTGGAGACCACGGGCTTTTTTGACTACATGGAGGAGGGCTCGGTGCTGGCGGTGGAGTGGTCGGAGAATATCTCTGACGAGCTGCCAAAGGAAAGCATCATCATAACAATAAAACGGCTTGATGACACCGTAAGGAGCATAAGCATACAAGCCGCTGACGGAGATGAAAGATTTGAAAATATTGGCACTTGACACCAGCGGCAAGACCGCATCGGTGGCAATAACAGACGGCGGCAGACTGCTGTGGGAAAAGACCGTATACACAAGGCTCACCCACTCGCAGGTGATACTGCCAATGGTCAAAGAAGCGCTGGAGCAGTCTGAGCTGGGCTTTAAGGATCTTGACTGCATAGCGGCAGCCAACGGTCCCGGCTCGTACACGGGGCTTCGCATAGGCATTGGCGCTATAAAGGGCATTTGCATGGGGGAGCCCTCTCTGAAAGCGGCAGGGATATCCACTCTTCTTGGGCTTGCATACAACTGCGCCGCCTTTGATGGCAGGGTCATCGCCGTTATGAGGGCGAGACCTAAGATAGTATATGTAGGCGAGGTTGACTGCAAAAACGGCATAGTTACCCCCACAGCAAAGGACAGGGTGTGCCCCGAGGAGCAAGCCTTCGGCAGCCTTGATACTTCTGTAAAGACCATGCTGGTGGGTGACAGCGCCGAGGATATAAAGGCGGCATGGTTTGATAAAAACGACAACATCGTCACAGCGCCCAAGCCGCTGCTGCTGCAAAAAGCAAGCTCGATATGTCTGGCGGCAGAGAACTCACCCGAAGCCCTGACAGCCGCCGACAGGCTGGAGGTATCATACCTGCAGGCTACCAAGGCTGAGAAGGACAAAGCGCATTCTGATTCATAATGCTTAATTTGTAATTTTGGGTTTGATAACAAATTTTTATTGCTCAGAGGAGGAAGATTATGCATACCTTTATGATGTATTTATGCACTGCTTTTTTTGATCTTCTTATATGTATTGGCATACGCGGCATTTTTTATTATACCCGTGAGGAGCAGGACAGTATGCTCAAATGGAAGGCTGCACTGGCAGTAAATGCGGTCCTGCTGGGAATTTGCCTGCTTAGAATTGTACTCAGTTTGCTGGGCGCAGGGATAGGTATGCCGGGTATGATCATAGGTCTTTGTTTGCGGTATATTTTTTACGTCAGTCTGGGGTATATTCTGGTTTGTGCGGCTGTGCTTGTGCTTTGCAGGCTCAGGCAGAACAGCTCGGAAAAACCCGAATGAATAAGCTTATATAAGTATAAATTGGAGGTACACCAAAATGAAAATAGCAATAGGCAGCGACCACGCAGGACCTGCGCTCAAGGCGGAGATAGTTCAGCATTTTATCGAGAAGGGTATCGAGTATATCGACCTTGGGGTCATGGAGGGGGAGAAGTGCGATTACCCCGACAAGGCTAAGGAGGTCTGTGATAAGGTCACAGGGGGCGAGTGCGATATGGCGGTGCTGGTCTGCGGCACAGGCATTGGTATGTCAATGAGCGCCAATAAGCTTAAAGGCATACGTGCGGCTTGCTGCTCGGATTATTTCTCGGCGAAATACACAAGGGCGCATAATGACGCCAATGTGCTCTGCATAGGCGCAAGGGTGGTCGGCGCAGGGCTGGCTATCGAGCTGGTAGATGTTTTCATGAACACCCCCTTTGAGGGCGGCAGACACCAGCGCAGAGTAGATAAGATCACCGGGCTGGAGGGTCAGTGAACCTTATCCTGCTGAAAACTAATTTTTAACGCTTGCTGACATCATTGCACCGACAGGAGGGAGCGCTTGTGAAAAAAGCTGTTAAGATAGCATTTATGGTCATTATCATAGCTGCTCTTCTTCTGGCTGCCTGCTTTTTTGCAAGGCTCACATACTACCGTGCCTACTCGGGCAGCAGGCTCACAGGCACTGTCACCGTCACGGTGGACGGCGAGGTGTATAAGCTCAAAAAAGATCAGGTCAGCGGCGGCGATACCGTAAAGATAAAAAAGGGCGGCTCGGCATATTTCAGCGCCGCAGCAGGGGAGTACGGCAGATATATGTTCTTCGTCAGACCCGAAGCCCTTGATGATACGGTGGAGATATCGGTGATGAAATCAAAATGGTGGGATATAAAGCGCTTTGAGCTGAACATCAGTATAGACACCAAAAAAGGCACCGTGACCTACAGCGGCACAAGCTCCTCACTGACAGATCTCGGTCAGAGAAAAAGCAGCAAAATAAAAGGCAGGCAGGATACTTCTGAGGACAGACTGGTGATAATGTTCTGAAAATGCATAGCAAAAGCCTGAGAGCATGAAAAACGCTCTCAGGCTTTTATCTTTTATCGGGTAAGTATGTCAGCCTCTGTGTTCTGCCGACCTCAACTCTTTACCGTGAAATATGCAGGCTCGCTGCTGAATGAGCCCAGATAGTTGCGGCTGTTTGCGATTATCAGTATATTCGAACTTTCGCCCTTGTCGATGCTGAGTATCGCCCTTGCATCGTTGGTGTGGGTGTAAATCGAGTATTTGCCGTTTCTCTCGATGTAGACATCGTAGCTCTCGGCATTGGCAACGCCTATCCACTCCAGCTCCAGGCGGTCATCGTCAATGGCTCTCTGTGTCAGCCCAAGGGGAGATGAAAGGGCGGTGTATACGCTGTTAGACTCGCTGCCTGCGTATATCTTTGAGTTGTAGGTGTTGTAAGCCCTTACATAATAAACCAGTGTTGACGAGCCCTCGAGCTCATACTGTGTGGCAGATGTAGCTGTAATAAATTTAGTGTTGCCGTCAATATCCCTTGAATATATCCTGTAGCCCTCAGCGCCGTAAACGCTGTTCCAGCTTATCCTGTTGCCGGTCACTGTGACCTTTACAGCGTCCTCGGGGGGATAGCATATCTTGCGGTAGCTGACCATGTTTGAGCTGCCGCCGTAGTGCTTGAAGCCGTTTCTGAGGGTGTAGGGCTTTACAAAATACTTTGCCGTCTTGTTGGGCAGGGTGTAGCTAAGATTTGTCTGGTCTGTCTGAGTTGTGGTGCTGCCGTCAGCCACCCTGTAAACGGTGTAGCCTGTTGCGCCCGTAACCTTATCCCAGCTGATGATGTTCTTGTTTATCACCACTGTAGGCACCTCTGTGGGGGAGCAGTCGGTAAGGGTCAGCTTGTCTGAAACTGCGCCGTAGGTGTATTTGCCTGACGAGTCTAAGTAGTAGCCGCGCACCTTGACATTCTCGACTCTGGCGTTTAACTTGCCTATGCTTGCAGAGGTTGCGGTGGTGGTGGTGTATCTCACATATTCGCCGTTTTTGCTTATGTAAACTATGTAGCCGTTGGCGTTATCAGCCTTGTTCCAGCTTACAGTAAAGGTGTTTACTGCCGTTTCTTTAGCTGTTAGCCCCGCTGTCTTGCCCACCTTTATTATGCCGCCGTAAACTACGCCGTTTGAGTAGCTGGGACCGTAATACTTTTTGCCGCCGTAGATGTTGAAGGGCTTTACATAGTATGTAAGGCGGTCAGCCTTGTTTGTGATGGTGTAGCTCGTACCCGTAACGGTGGCGATTATCTTGACAGTGCCCTTTGAGTCCTTGGTGGCGATGATATATCCGTCAGCGTCCGCAAGCTTGCTCCAGCTGAGCTTATTGCCTGAAATGTTAAGCTTCATCGCCTTGTTTGTGGGCGCAAAGTTCACATCATAGCGCACGTTGATATCAACATAGTTAGATATACCGTCTATCAGCCCCATGCCCGAATACTGCCAGATATCGTAAAGACCCTGGTAGGCGGTGTATGTACCGTAGGTAGCCACCCATGTGTGGTAATCAAGTCCCAGCGAGGGACCGTCTATCATATTGGTGAGCCAGTAGTAGTTGGCATAAACGCCCGAGTAGTAGCCCTTGCTCTCGATAGTATCACAGAATGAGCGGCAAAGTGCGGTCTTCTGCGCCTTGGTGAGCCCTGCCGAGTCAAGTCTGCCCACATCGTAGTCAACGCTCTCGATATCGTAATAAACAGGCAGGTCCAGCTTATAGCCTTTAAGGGCGCTGGCGCAGAACTCAGCCTCCTGCTTGGCTTCGGCATTGCTGATCGCCTGGGTGTAGAAATACGCACCCACCTCAAAGCCGTGGTCGATAGCTGCCTGAATGTTCTTGTGAAAATCAGGGTCATACACCAGCGTACCTGCGCTGCCGTAGCCTCTGTAGCCGATGCGCACGATAACGAACTTTACTCCCGACTTCTTCACAGCGTCCCAGTCAATGGTCCTGCCGTAGCTCTGGTAGTAGGATATGTCGATACCGTAATCCTTTTTAAGACCGTCAAACCTGCTGTTATGCTCCAGGTCCTCCGACCCGTAAAAAGCCATTGCCTTGTTGCCGCTTTGCCCCGTAACAGGTCTTGCGCCCAGCACAGTGCCGTTAATGGCGCTTTCCATAAGGGCGTGGCGGTATTTGAGATATTCGGGGTCCTCGTTCTTGTTAAAATAGCCCTCATAGAATATATCCGTATCTTTTATTGCGGTCTCAGTTATAGACGCCGAGACCTTCTGTGCAGTGGTGTCAGCCGCCGCCAATGCCGTAAGTGAAAAACCTGCGCACATCGCCAGAGCTATAGCCGCACCTGCCGCTGCTTTAAAAAGCTTCATTTTAGACCTCCTGATATTAATTATTACAAATTGTAGATCAACACACTTTATCAACACACTTTATATTATATAAAATTTCCTTAAAAATGTCAATATGGTTACAAAGATTATTTTCAGTAAAAATTTTCCTGCAAAAGTCTCAGCTTTTGGATATTTAGGGTGTGTTGACACTAAGCCTAACACACGTCTTTTTGGATATTTTTGTCCCGTTCGTCGTTAAAAATCCTTGCAGGGCGACAGCCCAACTGCGGATTTTTGCCTAGAACGGAACAAAAATATCTCAAAAATCCGCGTATCAGTTTAGTGTCAACACACCCTAGTCTGATACAGCCAAAAACCGCCGTGATGTGGCGGCTGGCTATACATTATCTCCTCAGATACTGTTATTTGTAAAAAAATAAAAAAATATCAGAAAAACTATATACTTTTTCCTGATTATGTGATATACTATATGCTGGAGGCTAATGCAGGTATCAGCTGCCTTGGGTCTATCATGTTTTTTACAGGAGGTAACGGCATTGGAGCAGAAGCTATCTCTTTACGGTTTTAATAACCTGACTAAAACTCTCAGCTTTAATATATATGATATCTGCTATGCAAAGGGACAGAAGGAGCAGAAGGATTATATTGAATATATCGACGAGCAGTATAACTCCGAAAGGCTCACAAAAATACTCTGCGACGTCACCGAGATGATAGGCGCAAGGGTGCTTAATATCTCAAAGCAGGATTATGAGCCCCAGGGCGCGTCTGTCAACGTGCTGATAGCCGAAAAGGAGCTTGATAAGGAGTCCATAGACCCCTCCTGCAACCTGGGCAGGCTGCCCGATACTCCCGAGATAATACACGCCCACCTTGATAAGAGCCATGTTACGGTACACACCTTTCCCGAGTATCACCCGGATAATTCCATCTCTACTTTCAGGGTGGATATCGACGTCTCCACCTGCGGCACTATCTCGCCGCTGAACGCCCTTAATTACCTTATCGCCAGCTTCGACTCGGACATTATCACCATCGACTACCGTGTGCGGGGCTTCACCAGAGATGTGCTGGGCAAAAAGTTTTTTATCGACCACAACATAACCTCCATACAGGATTATATAGATAAGTCAACTCTCACACGCTACGACGCTATGGACGTGAACGTTTATCAGTCCAATATTTTTCACACTAAGCTTTTGATAAAGGAGATAGACCTGCAAAACTACCTCTTCAAAAAAGACGTATACGAGCTTGACCCCAAGCAGCGCCTTGACATAACCGACAGCCTCAGACGTGAGATGATAGAGATCTACAGCGGTATGAACATTTATTAATTCATAATTCATGATCGTCCGCTGAACAGTACAAAAAATATCCCTCGAATATTGACAATTCAAGGGAGATATGGTATAATCACCGTAGGTACTGTACATACAGCGGATGACCGAAGCGTAAAAGCTATCGGTTGGCGGTTCTCCTGTAAGGGAAGGTCGATAGCTATGACAGCATATGAATTTCTGTCGTTACTGTTTCAGTTTACGATAGCGCTGACTGGCATCATAGCTTTGTGCTACCAGATCTTTAAGAAAAAGTAGTATGAAAAGAAAAAGTAGTATGAAGCCCGAACTATTACAGAGATATATTTTGAGTTAAACCGAACGAAAGTAAGGTGCAACAAAAAAATGAAAACACCGCCCAATGTCCCAAGTTGGCGGTGATTTCATTACACCAATAACATGGAGAACTGCATTCCAAAGTATGTGCAGTATCTCTTTTTACAAATATATTATACCACACTTAAACGCAAATGTCAATACATACATTTTATTCCATCTCGGCTTGAATAAGCTGTTGAAATTATAAGATTGAAAAGGGGGTGTCGGAGCTGAGGATATCACAGGATAATGCGCCAATTTATGAAGCACTGAAAAAGCATACCAAAAACCGTATCGTCCGTCTGGACGTGCCTGGGCATAAGGGCGGAAGAATGAATAAGGAGCTCAAAGCCTTTCTGGGGGAGCAGTGCCTGAAGTGCGATGTGAACTCCATGAAAAACCTCGATAACCTCTGCCACCCCGTATCGGTCATACGTGAAGCCGAGCAGCTGGCAGCTGACGCCTTTGGGGCAGACCATGCCTTTTTTATGATAAACGGCACTACCTCTGCGGTGCAGACAATGGTGTTCACCGCCTGCAAGGCAGGGGATAAGATAATCATGCCGCGAAACGTACACCGCAGCGCTATCAATGCGCTGGTGGTCTGCGGCGCTGTGCCTGTTTATGTTGACCCCGGCACCAACAAGCAGCTGGGCATACCCCTGGGAATGTCGGTAAAAGCGGTGGAAAAAGCCATTCTCGAAAATCCCGATGCCAAGGCTGTGCTGGTCAATAACCCCACCTATTACGGCATATGCTCAGACCTTAAAGCAATAGTTAGGCTTGCCCATGAGCACGGTATGCTGGTGCTGGCTGATGAAGCCCACGGCACCCACCTCTATTTCGGCGAGGACCTGCCATGCAGCGCTATGGCGGCAGGCTGTGATATGGCGGCGGTGTCTATACACAAAACGGGGGGCAGCCTTACCCAGTCATCACTGCTTTTATGCAAAAGCACCGTCTCCGAGGGCTATGTAAGACAGGTGATAAACCTGACCCAGACCACCAGCGGCTCTTATCTGCTCATGGTGTCTTTAGACCTTGCGAGAAAAAATCTCGCCCTTAACGGCAGGGAGCTTTTCAGAAGATCGGTGGCTTATGCCGATTACGCAAGGGAAGAGATAAACAAGATAGGCGGTTACTACGCCTTTGGCAGAGAGCTTGAAAACGGCGATGACCTCTATGCCTTTGACTCCACAAAGCTCAGCGTACACACCAGGGCAATGGGTCTTGCAGGGGTGGAGGTCTATGATATACTCAGGGACGATTACGATATCCAGATAGAGTTCGGCGATATCGGCAATATACTCGCCATAGTCTCGGCAGGCGACAGAGAGCTGGAGATAGAGCGCTTTATATCCTCACTGTCGGAGATAAAAAGGCTATACTCAAAAGACCCCACGGGACTTTTCGACCACGAGTATATAAACCCCACTGTTGAGATACCTCCCCAGCAGGCATTTTACAGCGAAAAGCGCTCACTGCCCATAGAAAAAAGCGCAGGTCTTATCTGCGGCGAGTTCGTCATGTGCTATCCCCCGGGTATACCCATTCTAGCCCCCGGCGAGAGGATAACAGGGGAGATAATCAGCTACATCAACTACTGCAAGCAAAAGGGCTGCCTGCTGACAGGCACCGAGGATCTGGAGATAAATAACATAAATGTGGTAGTTAAGTAACTAGGGTGTGTTGACACTAAGCCTAACACACGTCTTTTTGGATATTTTTGTCCCGTTCGTCGTTAAAAATCCTTGCAGGGCGACAGCCCAACTGCGGATTTTTGCCTAGAACGGAACAAAAATATCTCAAAAATCCGCGTATCAGTTTAGTGTCAACACACCCTAAAGCGGAAAGGATAACAGCTATGGACTTATGGTTTACCGAGAAGCACACGGACGATGTTAACTTCACCATAAAGGTGAAAAAACAGCTTTATTCGGGCAAGAGCTATTATCAGGATATAGATGTTTTCGATACCTTTGAGTTCGGCAGAGTTCTGGTGCTGGACGGCTTTATAATGCTCACCGAAAAGGACGAGTATATATATCATGAAATGGTCACAGCAGTGCCTATGGCAGTCGATCCCGATATAAAAAGAGTGCTTGTTATAGGCGCAGGCGACGGCGGCACTATCCGTGAGCTCACAAGATATCAAAGCATTGAAAAGATAGATATGGTGGAGATAGATGAGCAGGTGGTAAAGGTCTGCAAGGAGTATCTGCCACAGACTGCCTGCAAATTCGATGACCCCAGGGTGGAGCTTTTCTTTGAGGACGGACTGAAATTCGTCCGCAGAAAGGAAAACGAGTACGACCTGATAATAGTAGACTCCACCGACCCCTTCGGTCCCGGTGAGGGGCTTTTCACCAAGGAGTTTTACGGCAACTGCTTCAAAGCCCTTACCGACTCGGGCATACTTATAAACCAGCATGAGAGCACCTACTATGACTCATATGTGGATATGGTAAAGCGTACCCATAAGCGCATAGGGGCAAGCTTTCCCGTTACAATGGTCTATCAGGCGCATATTCCCACCTATCCGTCGGGGCACTGGCTTTTCGGCTTTGCGTCGAAAAATCTCCACCCAGTATATGACCTCAAAGCCGACAGGTGGAACGCTCTCGGCATAAAGACAAAATACTATAACACCCAGCTGCACAAGGGCTGCTTTGCCCTGCCGAATTACGTGCTGGATATACTTGACGAGGTCTGACAGGGCAGAGCTAACAGTACAAAAAAACTCCCTGGAATATTGACAAAAAACAACGTATGTGCTATAATATACTTGCAGCATTAAGCTGCAAACATGATCAAAAGGGTATTGTACATACGTAGAATTGACCGTTGAGACAGTAATGCCGATGCGGTTGGCGGTTCTCCTGTAATAAGGAGGTCGATAGCTATGACAGCGTTTGAATTTCTATCGTTGCTTTTACAGTTTACGATAGCGCTGACAGGCATCATTGCCTTGTGCTACCAAATCTTCAAGAGGAAGTAGTATGAAGCGCCGACTTTTACAGAGATATATTTTGAATTGATCCGAGCGAAAGTGAGGAGCAACAAAAAATGAAACACCGCCCAAGCTTCCCAAAAGTTGGCGGTGTTTCATTCACCAAAAATGACAGGAGAACTGCAACCGTATGTGCAGTATCCTTTTATTAAGTATATTATACACGATTTCAGAATGTTTGTCAAGCATTGTTTTTGGCGAGTTATATCTGACAAGTATTCATAAACAGGAGTTACATCATGTTAGAAAAAAACATATCTACCTTTATAGCCTGCGACTGCGAGTATGATGAGGCGAAGATAGTTCTGTTCGGTGCGCCCTTTGACAGCACCACATCTTTCCGCCCCGGCACAAGGTTTGCAAGCCAGGCGATGAGGAGCGAGAGCTTTGGTATCGAGACATATTCGTCTTATCAGGATAAGGATATGCTGGATATAAAGGTGTTTGACAGCGGCGACCTTGAGCTGCCCTTCGGAAGCCCCGAGCAGGCGCTTGATGATATCGAAAAGCGGGCAGCCGCTATCCTTGATGACGGCAAGCTGCCCTGCATGATAGGCGGCGAGCACCTTGTTACGCTGGGTGCGGTAAGAGCTGCCGCTAAAAGGTTCGGTGAGCTCAACATAGTGCATTTTGATGCCCATGCGGACCTGCGTGATGAATATCTGGGAGTAAAGCTCTCCCACGCCTGCGTGCTGCACCGCTGCCATGATATAGTGGGCGACGGCAGGATATTTCAGTTCGGCATAAGAAGCGGCGACAGGGAGGAGTTCGCCTTTGCCAGGCAGCACACCTTTATGAACCGTTTTGACTTTAACGGTCTTGAAGAAGCTGTACAAAAAATCGGACAAAAACCAGTGTACTTCACCCTCGACCTCGATGTGCTGGACCCCTCGGAGTTCCCGGGGACAGGCACTCCCGAAGCAGGCGGAGTGCGCTTTACACAGCTGCTTGACGCTATAGAGCTTTTGTCAGAGCTCAATATAGTCGGCTTTGATATGAACGAGCTTTCGCCCGTATACGACCAGAGCGGACGCTCAACAGCCCTTGCCTGCAAGCTGCTTAGGGAGATATTGCTGAGATTTTATAAGTGATACGGGCAGCATATCCGGCAACATTGAGCATTGTGAGAATAATTAATAATAGGTCTTAAAGACCCATATACCATAAAACGAGGGAGCGTGTAAAAATATGTCAAGAGCATTGATAATCGGCGCAGGCGGAGTTGCAGGTGTGGTGATACACAAATGCTGCCAGAACAGCGAGGTTTTCACCGATATCTGTATCGCCAGCAGAACAAAGTCTAAGTGCGATAAGTTCAGAGATGAGCTTCAGGATAAGACAAAGACCAACATCACCACAGCGCAGGTGAACGCAGATAACGTACCCGAGCTGGTGGCGCTCATGAAGGAGTATAAGCCAGACATCTGCATAAATGTGGCGCTGCCTTATCAGGACCTTCATATAATGGACGCCTGCCTTGAATGCAAGGTGGATTATCTCGACACCGCTAATTATGAGCCCGAGGACACCGCCAAGTTTGAATACAGCTGGCAGTGGGCTTACCGTGAACGCTTCGAGAAGGCAGGTTTGACCGCCGTGCTGGGCTCGGGCTTCGACCCGGGCGTTACGGGAGTTTTCTGCGCCTATGCCCAGAAGCATTATTTTGATGAGATAAATTATATTGATATCCTTGACTGCAACGGCGGCGACCACGGCTATCCCTTTGCCACCAACTTCAACCCCGAGATAAATATCCGTGAGGTATCTGCCAAGGGCAGCTATATACAGGACGGCAAGTGGGTGGAGACCGAGCCGATGGAGATAAAGCGAGTGTATAACTTCGACCAGGTGGGCGAAAAGGATATGTATCTTCTCCACCATGAGGAGCTGGAGTCGCTGGCGCTGAATATCAAGGGTATTAAAAGAATACGCTTTTTCATGACCTTCGGACAGAGCTACCTCACCCACCTTAAATGCCTTGAAAACGTGGGCATGACCTCTATCGAGCCTATCATGTATGAGGGCAGGGAGATAGTACCCCTGCAGTTTTTAAAGGCGGTGCTGCCCGACCCTGCTTCCCTGGGACCCAGAACAGTGGGCAAGACCAATATCGGCTGTATCTTCAAGGGCAAAAAGGACGGCAAGGACAAGACCTATTATGTATATAACGTCTGCGACCATCAGGAGTGCTATAAGGAGGTAGGCTCTCAGGCTATCTCATACACCACGGGAGTACCTGCCATGATAGGCGCCATGATGGTGCTCACAGGCAAGTGGAAGCGCCCGGGCGTTTATAACGTTGAGGAGTTCGACCCCGACCCCTTTATGGAAGCTCTGAACAAATGGGGTCTGCCCTGGACAGAGAATTTTGACCCTGTGCTGGTAGACTGACAGAGTATCGGCAGAGTTTTTTAAGTGCAGCAGAGATGATCGATCTTACGGGATAAGGATAAAATTGGAGGTATTGAAATGCTATTATTGATAGACGATGTACAGTTCAGAACAAAGGAGACCTTTCTTGAATTTATCAGCCGCAGCTTCGGCAAGGGCAGCGACGGCATAAACGATATCGAAAGCCTTAAAAAAGCGGTGAATGAGCGTGGCAGCGAGGAGATAGAGTTCGTGTTCTACGACTTTGAGGAGATAGTTGACGAGGTAAAGGACTTTGCCAACGAGGTAGTCAGCGCAATACTTGACTGCCGCATTGCCAACCAGCAGATATCTGTGGTATACAGAAACGGAGCAGACGGTATATGAGCGCTTATCCGTTCAAAACGGACATAAAAAGCCTTGATACCCCCTGCTATCTTGTGAGCGAGAGCACACTTTTGCATAATATGGAGATACTAAGGTCTGTTATGGATAAAACAGGCTGCAAGATACTTCTGGCGCAGAAGGCTTTTTCAATGTATTCAGCCTATCCCCTCATGAAAAATTACCTTAGCGGAACTACCGCCAGCGGTCTTTATGAGGCAAGGCTGGGGCATGAGGAGTTCGGCGGTGAGACCCACGTTTTCAGCCCTGCCTATAAGCATAGCGACATGGCAGAGCTTGTGAAGATATGCCATGATATCATCTTCAACAGCTTTGAGCAGTTTGAGCTCCATAAACAAACTGTACAAAAAAGCGGACGTAAAATATCCTGCGGTCTCAGGTGCAATCCGCTCTATTCCGAGATAGAAACTGATATTTATGACCCCTGCATAACAGGCTCACGCCTGGGCATAGTGCCAAAGGTGTTTGAGCAGCATGAGCTCGATGATATGATAGAGGGTCTGCACTTTCACACCATGTGCGAGCAGGGGGCAGATGTTCTCGCAAGGACAGTGCCCCATATCGAAAAGCACTTCGGCAGATATCTTTATGATATGAAGTGGATAAACCTGGGGGGAGGCCACCACATCACCAAAGAGGGCTATGATATCAAGCTGCTCTGCGATACGGTGAATTATTTAAAGGATAAATATGGCGTTCAGGTGTATTTAGAGCCCGGCGAAGCCTGCGCACTGAATGCAGGCTGGCTGATAACAGAGGTGCTGCAGACCCAGAAAAACGGCATAGACATTGCAATAGCCGATACCTCGGCTGCCTGCCATATGCCCGATGTGCTGGAAATGCCCTACCGCCCTGAGATAATAGGCTCAGCCGAAGCAGGCGAGAAGCCCTTTACCTACCGCATAGGCGGTCCTACCTGCCTTGCAGGGGATATCATCGGCGACTATTCATTTGATGAGCCGTTGTCATCGGGCGACAGACTGGTGCTGTGCGATATGGCGATATACTCAATGTGCAAAAACAACACCTTTAACGGTATGCCGCTGCCAAGCATATATCTCGAAAAGCTTGACGGCAGCACTGAGCTTGTAAAAAGCTTCGGCTATGAGGACTTTAAATGCAGACTGTGATATTGATAGTTTTTTGCGGTATCGGGCTGTTTCGGCTTGGTACCGCTGTTGTTTATAAAATATCTATTGCATTTTATGGTGAAATGTGGTAAAATATAATTTGATCGGCGTGCTTACACGCTTTATCATATGGACGGGAGTTAGTAAATAATGGATCTTTCACAGCTAAGAGAGGGTATAAATGAGATAGACGAGCAGCTGCAGGAGCTGTTCAACAGGCGTATGGAGCTGTGCTTCAAGGTGGCTGAGTACAAGATAGCCAACGATATGCCTGTTTTTCAGAAGGACAGGGAGAAGCAGATACTTCAAAGGGTGGCTGATAACGCCCCCGAGGGTCTTGCAGGGGCAACAAAGGTGTTCTTCCGCAATGTTATGGATATATCAAAGTGTATGCAGTACCAGCGCTTTTTTGCTGACAGCGGCTCTATTGAGTACAAAAAATTGGACTTAAGCGGCAAGCATACCGTGGCGGTCCCGGGCACTAACGGCTCATATAACCACATTGCCTGCTCAAATCTTTTTGAGGATTTTGAGCCTGTGTTCCACGAAAACTTTGAGGATATCTTCAAGGCGGTGGAGGCAGGTGAGGCTGAGTTCGGCATACTGCCCATCGTCAACTCCACCGCAGGCTCGGTGGCGCAGACATATGATCTTATGAAAAAGTACGATTTCAAGATATGCGCAGGCACAAAGCTCAAAATATCCCACTGCCTTGCGGTGAAGCCGGGGATAAGGTTTGAGGAGATAAAGGCGCTTTACTCCCACGAGCAGGGCTTGCAGCAGTGCTCTGATTTTATAGAAAAGTATAAGTTCAAAACCCACAAATATTCAAACACCTCGCTGGCAGCCTGCTATATCAAGCAGAGCGAGGAGCCCTACGGCGCTATATGCTCCACCGACTGTGCCAACGACCTGGGGCTGGATATCATAATGACCGATATACAAAACGCCACCGAAAACTACACCAAGTTTATCCTGATATCAAAGGAGACCCTGAAATCTGAGCACGCAAATACCATATCGGTGTGTCTGGCGCTGCCCCACCAGTCCTCGTCCCTTTACAGGCTGCTGACAAAATTCTCGGTGGCAGGGCTCAACCTTTCGATGATAGAGAGTATGCCCATTGCCAACACCGATTTTGATGTTGTGTTTTATCTTGATTTTCACGGGGCGATAGATACCCCCGAGGTTGCAAAGCTTTTGAGCGAGCTTGAAGAGGAGCTGTCCTACTTTAAATTTTTAGGAAACTATGAGGAGATGTGAGTATGAGCTTTCGTATAGGTCACGGTTATGACGTTCACAGACTGGCAGAGGACAGAAAACTGATATTAGGCGGCGTACTGATACCCTATGACAAGGGTCTGCTGGGACATTCCGACGCCGACGTGCTGGTGCACGCCCTTATGGACGCAATGCTGGGGGCGCTGGCTCTGGGGGATATAGGCAAGCTCTTCCCAGATACCGATGATGAATATGAGGGTGCCGACAGCATTGAGCTGCTAAAAGAGGTCAACCGATTGGTCGAACAGCAGGGCTATATGCTGGGCAATGCCGACTGCACTATCTGTGCCCAGCAGCCGAAGCTCGCCCCATTTATTGACGGTATGCGTGCAAACATTGCCGAAGCCCTGGGCTGTGATGTCTCGCAGATATCGGTAAAAGCCACCACCGAAGAAAAGCTGGGCTTTACAGGTGAGGGTCTGGGCATTTCCGCCACCGCAGTATGCCTGCTTGAAGAAATGGAATAAAAATAACGAGGTACCGCCGGTAAGACGATACCTCGTTTTCAGTTGAATTTTTATGAGTCAGCCGACTGTGCGATGACGCAGTTTTTGCCCTGATTTTTACCGCGGTAGAGCCGCTTGTCAGCCTCTGATATCACCTTTTCAAAATCATCGTCGGGCAGCGCCTTGCACATACCGATAGTCACCGTAACATTGTAGGGTATCCTGCTGTCGTGCAGGAAGGTCAGCTCGCTGATCTCACGGCGCACCTTGTCGGCGCAGCTTATGCCTACATCAATATCGTTAGAGGGTATCAGCAGCAGAAATTCCTCGCCGCCCCATCTGGAAACATACCCCTCGGCAGGCACATTGTCAGCCATTATCTTTGATACGGCTTTCAGCACCTCGTCCCCCGCTTCGTGACCGTAGGTGTCGTTCACCTTCTTGAAATCGTCGATATCGCCGATAGCTATAATATAGCTCTTTTTGCTCTTCCTGCATGAGCTCTGCACCAGCTTCAGATAATCCATCATGGCACGCCTGTTGAAAAGCTCGGTAAGGGGGTCGATGGTGGCTATCTTCTGCAGGCTCTCGTTTTTCTCGGTCATGCGTATTTTGTTGAGCTCACGGTCAAACATATATATAGACGCAACATAAAGCAGTATCACCGAGCCGAAAAAGGTGTTTATAAAATAAATGGTGTTATTCGCCACAGGGTCGTGGAATGAGTAAACAGACCTTGCAGGGTTGCCCAGAATGATTTTTGCAGCCACAAACACCACCAGCGGAACAGCCGATAACAGATACGGCAGATAAATCTTTTTCAGGGGCATATAAAAGGGTACAGGCATTATAAACAGCATGAACATACCAAAGCCGTTGTTCCACCCGATATAGTATATGCCCATGCAGGCATGAACGGTTATCTCCATCAGCACCGCAGCCAGTAGGGGTATGCGCAGCCTCGGCTTTCTCACCAGATACAGAAGCGACCCGTAAAAGCACACGCTGAAAACGTTGAATACCGCCATCTCCTTAACTCCCAGCAGTATGAACATGACAAGATATATCACGTGTGCCAGCAGCAGCGCAGCGTCGCCTATGGTGTATACCATAAGCTCACTGACCTTTTCAAACCTGGCAAGCTTGGTCTCAAGCTTGCGTTTGTTTATCTTCATATATTCATTTCTCTCCTTTTAAGGGAAAAAACACATTTTATATCACACAATTCACTTTTATAATTATAGTGCATATCCCCCAAACTTTCAAGCAGAAAAATAGACAAATTTCACAGCTTATTTTTGTAAGTAATAAATGACATAAGGCTGACAATGATTTGTCTAAAATGCGCAGTTTTTTTATTAAGTATATGCCCTTAATTAATTGTTTTGGTGAATATTTACGTCAGCTATTGAAAAATCACAGATACTGTGCTATAATTAGATGATATGTTATTTGAATGATAAAGAGGTAATGCTAAAATGATCGGCTGCAAGCGTGTTGCTGCAATACAGGATATATCAGGACTCGGCAGGTGCTCACTGACAGTTATAATCCCCGTGCTCTCAGCGATGGGAGTTCAGGTCTGTCCCGTGCCCACGGCGGTGCTTTCGGCACATACGGGTTACAGTGAGTTCGTTATACGTGACCTTACTGATTATATGCAGCCTGCACTTGAACACTATAAAAAAATGGGTACTGAGTTTGACTGTATCTA
This sequence comes from uncultured Ruminococcus sp., assembly GCA_937894495.1. Lineage (GTDB taxonomy): Bacteria > Bacillota > Clostridia > Oscillospirales > Ruminococcaceae > Hominimerdicola. The sequence goes on from CALCRR010000107.1 coordinate 25,814, forward strand.
CAGCGGCTTTTTAGCCTCTGCCGAGCAGATAGACCATTGCCTGGAGTTCTTCTCGGCATACCCCAGCTCCCTTAAAGTAGTTGACCCTGTGATGGGGGACGACGGCAAGAGCTATGCCACCTACACGGGCGAGCTCTGCAAGCGTATGAGCGAGCTGGTGGCAGTGGCTGATATAATAACCCCCAACCTTACCGAGGCGGCTATCCTGCTGGGAGAAAAATACCCTGCTGCACCACTGAGAAATTCAGAGGCAAGGTCGTGGCTGGTAAGGCTTGCCGAACAGGGGGCTAAGATAGTTGTTATCACAAGCGTTGACCTCGCCGACGGGGGAATGCACACCATCGGCTATGATAAAGAGACCAGCAGCTTCTGGAAGATAAAGAACGACTATGTTCCCAACGCCCATTTTTCGGGCACGGGCGATATGTTTGCAAGCGTGCTCATAGGCTCCATGCTAAAGGGCGACAGCCTGCCGCTGGCTATGAACAGAGCTTCGGCTTTCACCGAGCTTAACGTCAAGGTGACAAACAGCTACCGCCGCCACTGGACAGAGGGGCTTATGCTGGAGGGGCAGCTCCCCTGGTTGACAAGCTACCAGCAGCTGGGCGATTATACAACGCTTTAGTATTATACGCACAGAGGGTACATGATGATAAATGAACATAAGCTCAACATTGTTCTTGTAGAGCCCCAGATACCCCAGAACACCGGCAATATTTCACGCACCTGCGCCGTAACGGGGGCAGCGCTGCATATGATAGAGCCCTTCGGTTTTGAGATAAGCGATAAAAAGCTTAAAAGGGCAGGGCTTGATTACTGGGATAAGCTGGATATTTATTACTATAAGAGCATTGAGGATTTTTTTGAAAAGAATGACGGTGAGTATTACTACTTCACCACCAAGGGGAGGAAGACCCATTCTGACGTCAGCTACCCCCATAACAGACCTGTGTATATCATCTTCGGCAGAGAGGACGCAGGGCTGCCCGAGGAGCTGCTGTACAAAAATTCGGACAGATGTGTGAGAATACCCATGCGAAACGAGCTGAGGAGCCTGAACCTTTCAAACTCTGTCGCCATTGCAGTTTACGAGGTTTTAAGGCAGTGGGATTACCCCGACCTTGGCAGAGAGGGCAGGCTCACAAAATACACATGGTGATATCATGAAAATAAGGTCATAGGACCGCACCCGACAAGGAGGAAAAATTCATGCCCAAGATAAAATTTGTGACCGACTCGGCAAGCGATATCTCGGCAGAGAACGAGAAAAAGCACGATATACTTGTAGTGCCCTTTAAGGTGGCTATGGGTGAAAAAAGCTATACCAGCCGTGTTGATTTTGACAACGAGAAGTTCTATGAGCTTATGGACAGCTACGACGGCATACCCGTTACCTCGCAGATAACCGCCTTTGAGTGGCTGGAGATCTTCAAGGAGCTTTATTACAACGACTACACCGATGTGATAAACACCACCATAAACTCCAAGGGCTCGGCTACCTACAACAATGCGCTCATGGCAGCGGAGGAGTTTTATGATGATATCCCCGAGGCAAAGGGCAATTTCAGGATATACAACATCGACGGCAGAAGCTACACAGGCGGCTACGGTTACGCAGTGGTAAAGGGCGCAAAAAAGGCTGAAAAAGGCGCGTCCGCCGAGGAATGTGTGAACTTTATAAAGGACTGGGTAGATAACTGCGTGATCTTTTTCGGAATGTATTCGCTGCAGTACGCCAAAAAGTCGGGCAGGATACCTGCGGCAGCTGCCTTTGTGGGTGAGGTAATGGGACTGCGCCCTGTTTCGAGGATACAGCACAACCAGATAACCACCGAGGCAAAGGTGAGGGGCGACAAGGCGCTGGTGCCTAAAATTCTGGAGCTGGTAGCAGGCGAGCAGATACCCAAGACCCCCTACTGTGTGGTCTACGGCAATGACAGCGAGGTAAGGGACGAAATGGCTCAGGCGATGACCAAAAAGGTGGGCTATCCCCCTGCTGATTTTTACCAGATAGGCTCAGAGGTATCGGTAAATGCAGGTCCCAAGGTAGTGGGCGTTATCTTTAAGTCGCAGAAAAAGTAATAAAAAATGTTCACAGCATATTCCCTCGTCTCAGGCGGGGGAATATGAAGTATATGGCAACTGTTCAAAAAAACGGACAGTTTGATACTATGCAAAGCAGCACTTCGGGGGGCGTTTTATGATACCCAAAAGCAAAAACATAAGGACCGAGCTGGTCATCTGCGCAGTGATAATGCTCACAGGCATAGCAGGTCTAATACTGGTGGGCGGCGAAAAGCCTGTTTTTTTATGTGCCGCAGCTGCGGTCTGGGCGGCTGTTATCATAAAGATAGAAAAAAATAATACCGAAAGATCAAAAAAGGTCTCCGAGTCGGCTAAAAGGGTGATCATCGCACTGCTTTTTTCGGTGCTCTCGCAGGTATTCACAGCTCCGCTTTTTACAGCCTCAACAGGTGCATGGAGATACCCTGTGATAAAAAAATATGTTGAGCTTTACAGCACCGTCGGCGACATAAGCTGGCTGCCCGACAAGATGGACAGCAGCGTCAAGGACTACAAGCTCAGCTATGCCCCCACTGTCATGCAGGGCAGCGGATATTTCAATGTGAGGTTTAAGTGCAGCAGCAAGGAAGCCGCCAAATGGGCTGACTACGGCAATAAGCACAGCAAGTCGGTTTTCAGCGGTCTTGATCTTGACGATGACTGGAACTACTACGTCACCGATGAGATAACAGGTCAGAAGGTTTTTGCCGACCTGGGCTATGACCTAGATTTTAGCATTACTCAGGCAGACCGTGACTTCTGGCAGGGTCATCTTGACGGCGCAGAGATATTTGTTATCTACGCCACCACCAACAGCAACCACCCCCACTTCGACTTAGTGATAGTCAACAAAACCGAAGGCATGGTCCAGCTGTCCCACGGTTAGGTTTGTGCGTTATTTATTGGGGGAGACCCTTTTGAAAAAGGGTCATCCCCCAAACCCCCTCCCTAAAACTTCTGTTTCTTTTTGGCGAGGGGGCTTTTG
>CALCRR010000108.1 GCA_937894495.1 uncultured Ruminococcus sp.
AACAAAAATATCTCAAAAATCCGCGTATCAGTTTAGTGTCAACACACCCTAGTTTCTTGCTTCTAGAGGCGCAGGTGGGGGAAATACCCCGTCCGGCGAGGACTTGATTTATTTTTAAAACTATGATAAAATAACAGCAGTAACTGTTTAGGAGGAATTAGATTTGATATATACAGTAACATTCAACCCTGCCATCGACCATGTGGTGCATATAGATGATGTAGCTCTGGGCAGCGTGAACCGCTCGGTAAGGGAGGAGATGTATTTCGGCGGCAAGGGCATTAATGTTTCGGCGGTGCTGAGAGAGCTGGGGGTCAGCTCCAGGGCGCTGGGCTTTACCGCCGGCTTTACGGGGGAGGCTATCGAAAAGGGCGTTGAGGCAATGGGCATTGATGCGGATTTCGTAAGGCTCAGAAGCGGCAGCTCACGTATAAATGTGAAAATAAAATCATCGCAGGAGACCGAGATAAACGCCCAGGGACCACATATCGACGATGAAGCCCTGAATACCCTATTTGCAAAGCTGGATAAGCTCACAGACGGCGATATTCTCATACTTGCAGGCAGCATACCAAACAGCCTGCCATCGGATATCTATGAGCGCATTCTTGAACGGCTCTTGGGCAAAAACATTAAAGCCGTGGTCGATGCCACAAATAAGCTGCTTATGAATGTGCTGAAATATAAGCCCTTTCTGGTCAAGCCCAATAACTTTGAGCTGGGCGAGATGTTCGGCGTGACCCTTGATACCATTGAGGATATAGAGCTCTACGCCTGCAAGCTTAGAGATATGGGGGCTGAAAATGTGCTGGTCTCAATGGCGGCTGAGGGTGCGCTGCTGGCGGACGAAAAGGGGGAGACCCACTTCTGCAAAGCCTGCAGCGGCACAGTTAAAAATTCCGTAGGCGCAGGGGACTCAATGGTGGCAGGCTTTGTGGCAGGCGCACTAAAGGGCGATCTTGAATACGCTTTGAAGCTGGGCACAGCCGCAGGGGGCGCCACCGCATTCTCCGAGGGGCTTGCCACTAAAGAAAAAATAGAGGAGCTTATGGCTCAGCTGTAAAAGCTCTGTGATAAGCGTCTGCCTGTTTTGTTAAAATAATATATTTGCAGCTCTCTCCATATCAGACGGAGAGCAATAAACAAATAAAAAAGGTTCGCTCTAAAAAAGAACGAACCTTTTTGTGTACTATAGTAAATTGAATTACTCAGCCTGGGGTGCACCTACAGGGCAAACACCTGCGCAAGCACCGCAGTCAAGGCAAGCCGATGCGTCGATAACGCACTTGCCGTCAGCCTCAGAAATAGCGCCTACAGGGCACTCAGCTACACAAGCACCGCAGCCGATGCACTCATCAGAAATCTTATAAGCCATAATATGTACCTCCTTATATTCAATGAAGCTTCATTACCTCTGCTTCATCTTATATTAATATAATAACATATTTTCACGGATTTGCAAGAGTTCAAAGCAAAGATTTACGAAAATTTAATAATTAGTTATGACTAACTAACATATTAACAGAACGGTTAGTTATGACTAATCAAAATACAAAACCAGCCGCTGATTTACAGAAGTAAAAGGGGATAATACATCAAACTAGCCATATGCATATCTTGCCTCTTGCATCTGACATCTTGCCTCTAAAAAGCTGACCGCCCTGTCTGCTGACAAAGCGGTCCTAATGATATTATGATGTTACTTTAAATTTTAGCCAGCTCTTCCTCGGTAAGCAGCTTGTAGCCTGCTTCCTCAAGAGCTTCAACTGCGTTCTCGGCATTCTCAACTCTCAGTATAAGGCAAGCCGTAACGTCTGAGGGATTTAAAAATGCAGAATACATATACTCAACGCTTATGTTATCGTTATAAAGCACCTTCATCATGCCAGCCATGCCGCCGGGGGTGTCGTCGGCGATAACTGCCAGCACGTTTGTGGAGGTTACTACGCAGTCGTTTTCTTTAAGCGCCTTTACAGCCTTGTCGGGGTCGTCAACAATTAGTCTGAGTATTCCGAAATCCTTGGTATCAGCGGTTGAAATAGCCCTGATATTAATGCCGGCATCACCAAGAACCCCTGTAACGGCAGAAAGTCTGCCTGGTCTGTTCTCAATAAATACCGATAACTGTTTTACACTCATCATATTCACCTTCTCAATAAAAATTTATACAAGCTTTCTCCTGTCGATAACTCTCACAGCCTTGCCCTCTGATCTGGGTATGCTCTTAGGCTCAACAAGGCTTATCTTAGCCCTTATGCCCAGTATCTGCACGATATCTGCGCTGAGCTTCTTCTCCAGCTGCTCCACCGACTTGATAGTGTCATCAAACATCTCGTCTGATATCTCTACCTTGATCTCAAAGGTATCAACATTGCCTGCTCTGTCAACAACTATCTGGTAGTTGGGAGTTGCGTTGAAGTCTTTAAGCAGCACCGTCTCTATCTGTGAGGGGAACACGTTTACGCCCTTGATGATAAGCATATCGTCGCTTCTGCCCATAGGCTTTGTCATCTTCACAAGGGTCCTTCCGCAGGAACACTTTTCTCTTGTGAGCACGCAGATATCTCTTGTTCTGTATCTCAGCAGTGGGAAAGCCTCCTTGGTAATGCTGGTGAACACCAGCTCACCCTTTGAGCCCTCGGGCAGTACCTCGCCTGTGTCGGGGTCGATTATCTCGGCGATAAAATTATCCTCATTTATATGCATACCTGTCTGAGCTTCGCACTCAAAAGCAACGCCCGGGCCGCTGGTCTCTGTCAGACCGTAGATATCATAAGCCTTTATGCCCAGCAGTCTCTCGATCTCCTGTCTCATTTCCTCAGTCCAGGGCTCAGCACCGAAGATACCTGCTTTAAGGTGGATATCATCGGGGGTATAGCCCATCTCGTGAAGTGTCTCGCCTATGTAAGCCGCATATGAGGGTGTGCAGCAGAGAATGGTAGATTTAAGATCCATCATAAACTGAATCTGTCTCTCGGTATTGCCCGACGACATTGGCAGAGTAAGGCAGCCTACCTTATGTGAACCGCCGTTGAGTCCCGGACCGCCTGTGAACAGACCGTAGCCGTAGCAGACCTGGCAAACGTCCTCATTGGTACCGCCTGCGGCAGTTATAGCTCTTGCACAGCAGTCCTCCCACAGGTCAATATCGTGCTGAGTATAAAAAGCAACCACTCTCTTGCCTGTAGTGCCGCTGGTAGACTGTATCCTGACGCATTCGGAAAGTGGCACAGCCAGCAGACCGTAGGGATAACCCTCTCTCAGATCAGCCTTTGATAAAAAGGGCAGCTTATGCAGATCCTCAATGCCCTTGATATCATCGGGAGTAACGCCCTTTTCCTCCATCAGCCTGCGGTAATAGGGTACATTGTCCCAAACGTGTCTGACCTGCTTGACAAGTCTTTCACTCTGGAGCTTTTTCATATCTTCATGCTCCATAGTTTCGATCTCTTTGTTCCAATAGATCTTTTCCATTGGATATCGACCTCCTTTTAGATATCATTTATTTTGATTTTAAGGCAATACCGCACAACTATTGTGCGTCAGAAACGCAGTCAGAAATTTCGTCAGATTGCCTAAATTTGACGCAGGCTTGCTGGCGCAAGTCAAGGAGAATTTGGGCAATATGACGGAATTTATGCAAGTTTATGACGTGCAAAGCCGTCAGGCGGTAGTTGTGCGGTGTTGCCTTAATAGTTTACGTTGGATTTATTGGTCCTGCTGATCTTCAGCAGTTGGCTTTTAGAGGTAAGATGTTTGATATCCTCATTCCTATAAAATTTCTCGGATTATTGTTTTAAACCGCTAAAAGACCCACCGCATAATTGTGTGAGCGCTATCACAGTGATGACGCCCACACTCTGTCACCGCAGTAATTGGCGGCGATCATTGTTTCTGTGCTCCTGCTCTAGCTTGCAGCCTCTCTGCCCAGGGCAAAAGCTTTTTTGTTGAGCTCTAAGAACTTAGGCGGTACGCAGTGCTCCAGCGCCTGCTGCCATACATCTTCATTAAAGTCCATCTTTTTGGACACCACACCCATAAGCACCACGTTTGAAGCCTTAGATGTGCCTGCCTGCTCTGCCAGCGTAAGTGCGTCAACGTCGATAACATCTATGCCCTGAGCTTTCAGCTTGCCGATGATATCATCGGGATAAACAGCCGCACCTGTTATAACAGGCATGGGGTCTATCTGCTGGGTCGATGTAACGATGTGACCGCCTTTTTTGAGATACTGCACATATCTTGCGGCTTCAAGCTGTTCAAAGCTTATGATGATATCAGCCTCGCCCTTTTCAACAACGGGGGAGTATACCTTGTCGCCGTACTTAACATATGTAACTACCGAGCCGCCTCTCTGGCTCATACCGTGTACCTCGCTGACCTTGACGTCATAGCCCTGCGAAAGCAGCACGTTGCCTATTATCCTTGAAGCCAGCAGAGAGCCCTGTCCGCCTACGCCGACTATCATTATAGACTTAGTTTCCATTTATTTCAACTCCTTGTTATAATTCAGTATGTTATATCCATATCAGCCTTCAAATACACCGAGCTTGTAAAGCAGACCTGCACCGCCGCCCAGCGTTACCAGATAGCCAAGAGTGAGATCTTTATAGAAAGCGCCCGTTTCATTTATTGCTTTAAGCAGCTTCATGACCTTGCTGTAGCATTCGCCGAAGGACAGTTCACCGTCCATAGCCCTGCTCAGTGCGATAGCGTAATTTAGCCTTGTAGCAAAATATACCGATATAAGTATTATCCCGACCATTATGATAAGCCCTGTTTTGCTCAGACCGTTTCCCAGCAGATAATATCCGCCGAACACGCCCAGACAGAGGGCAAAGCCGCCTACAAAGGCAATTTTTCCGAAAAGCCCTATCAGGCACCAGATACCGATACCCGCCAAAGCACCGATAACAGCGCCTACAGCCCCTTTTACCTTGTCATCGTCATTATCAAGAAACATAAAGTATTCACCCTCTTTTATATTCGATCATTCATCGTTACCCACAATAGCCCCGAACCTGCACATCTCGGTGCAAATACCGCAGCCTACGCACTGGGTGTGGTCGATGACCATTTTCTTATCGTGTATAGATATAGCAGGGCAGCCGATCTTAAGGCACTGCTTGCAGCCCACGCACTTTTCCTTATCGCACTTGAGTGCAGGCTTATGCTTAACGTATTTAAGCAGTGCGCAGGGTCTCCTCGAGATTATCACCGAGGGCTCTTCCTTTTCAAGCTCCTCCCTGATGACCTTTTCGGTCTCAGCCATGTGGTAGGGGTCAACCACTCTCACGCTCTTGATACCTATAGCGTGGCAGAGCTCTTCAAGGTTGACCGCAGCCGCAGGGTCGCCTTTAAGGTTTTTGCCTGTGGTGGGGTTCTGCTGGTGTCCTGTCATACCTGTTATTGAGTTATCAAGAATGATAACGGTGGAGTTTGTGGCGTTGTAAGCGATATTCACAAGACCCGTCATACCGCTGTGCATAAAGGTGGAGTCACCGATAACAGCCACCGATTTCTTCTCAGCCTCCTTGCCCAGCGCCTTGTTATAGCCGTGGATGCTGCTCACCGACGCGCCCATGCACAGCGTCATCTCAATGGCGTTCAGCGGCGAGGCGGCGCCGAGGGTATAGCAGCCGATATCGCCCAGCACGGTGCAATTCCTCTTTTTCAGTGAGTAGAACATGCCGCGGTGGGGGCAGCCTGCGCACATCACAGGAGGTCTGCCG
>CALCRR010000109.1 GCA_937894495.1 uncultured Ruminococcus sp.
CGGCTCGCTGCTGGCGAGGATATTACAGCCTGCGGGAGGTGAAGAGGTATGAAAAAGAAAATATTATTTTCACTCAGATCGCCTTACCGTGAACAGCTGGATATTATCGGTTTCAGTTTCGGTCACGGCAGAAAGTCGCTTGCCATAGTGGGAGCAATGCGTGGCAACGAGGTTCAGCAGATGTATGTCTGCTCCCGAATGGTGCAGGCTCTCAAAAGGCTTGAAAGCGAGGGCAGAATAGCCGAGGATACCGAGATACTTGTAGTGCCCTGTGTCAACTACTACTCCATGAATATCGGCAAGCGCTTCTGGGCTATGGATAATACGGACATAAACAGAATGTTCCCGGGGTATGATCTGGGCGAGACCACACAGCGTATCGCTGACGGAGTTTTCAGCAAACTACAGGGCTATGAATACGGCATACAGCTTGCAAGCTTTTATCAGCCCGGCATCTTTCTGCCCCATGTGAAGATGATGGACACAGGCTTCACCGACCCAGGGATAATTAAGGATTTCGGCTTGGAGTTCGGCATTATACGCAAGCCCAGACCTTATGACACCACAACCCTCAACTACAACTGGCAGGTGTGGGAGACCAAGGCTTTTTCGGTCTATGCCAATGCCACCGATGAAATAGATGTTAGTGCGGCTGATGAAGCCGTTAATGCGATACTGCGCTTTATGAATAACCGTGGTATAGTTACAGCAAAAACGCCGCCCGGGTATATCACCGAGATCATCGACGAGGGGAAGACCAAGCAGATACAGTCCGAGCACGCAGGCATATTTTTCAGAACAGCCGAGATAGGCAAAACGGTTGAGCACGGCAATGTGCTGGGCAGGATATACGACCCGCTGGACGGTGAGCTTATCCATGAGATCAGAACACCCGTATCGGGGACTGTGTATTTTGCTTATAACAGTCCGCTGATAAATGCAAAAACGGTTTGCTTTAAGATAATAAAATAAAGCTTGATCATATTGTGCAGTAGATAAATACGCAGGGTAGAAGTTCTGAATATGAGATCAATAGAACGATATCAAAAAATAACAAAAAGTAAATTAATTGTATCTATTATGTTAAATACTTGACTTTACGGATTAATTGTAGTATTATAATGAAAATTAGTTCGGCAAACTATATGGGACAGGATAAGTATTATCGGCGCTTTTGTGCGTTTTTGGTGCTTGTTTTGTCTCTTTTTGTTTATAGATAGAAAAAGAAAGAGAATGAAAAAGGAGAAGCAATTATGATAGAATTAAACGGAAAGTATGCTTCGTGCAAGGTGTTCACAGAGGTCATAGATCAGAATGCGATATCGCAGCTTATTAACCTGCTCAACCAGCCTATGGCTGAGGGTCAGAGTATTCGGGTCATGCCTGATGTTCATGCAGGGGCAGGCTGCACGATAGGAACTACCATGACCATAACCGATAAGGCTGTGCCAAATCTTGTGGGTGTGGACATCGGCTGCGGAATGGAGGTCATAAGAGTAAAGGAGAGCCATATCGAGCTGCAAAAGCTTGATAAGCTTATCTACGAAAAGATACCCTCAGGCTTTAATGTACGCAAGTCTGCACACAGATATAACGATCATATAGACCTGACAGAGCTTTGCTGCTATGATCAGATAAACCACGACAGAGCGGTACTGAGTCTGGGCTCTCTCGGAGGCGGAAACCATTTTATTGAAGCCAACAAGGGGGAGGACGGCAGTATTTATATTGTTATCCACTCAGGCTCACGTCATCTCGGGGTCGAGACTGCAAGCTATTATCAGAATGAGGCTTACAGGCGGCTCAACGGTAGCTCAAAAAAGGATATTGATGAGCTGGTAACGAGGTTAAAGGCAGAGGGCAGGGAAAAGAATATACAGTCTGAGATCACTAAGCTTAAAAACACCAAGCACACTGACGTGCCCAAGGAGCTTGCCTACTGCGAGGGGGAGCTGTTTGAGCAGTATATCCATGATATGAAGATAGTACAGCAGTTTGCCATGCTCAACCGCAAGGCTATGATGGACGAGATAATCAAGGGCATGAAGCTGCACGTTGTGGAGCAGTTCACCACCATACACAACTATATCGACACAGATAATATGATACTTCGCAAGGGCGCAGTTTCGGCACAGGCAGGGGAGAAGCTGATAATCCCCATAAATATGCGTGACGGAAGCCTTATCTGCGTCGGCAAGGGCAACCCCGACTGGAACTGTTCTGCCCCTCACGGCGCAGGCAGGCTAATGTCGAGGGCTGCTGCAAAGGAGAGCTTTACGGTCTCCGAGTTCAAAAAGCAGATGTACGGTATTTACACCACCTCGGTAGGCTTTGCCACCCTTGACGAGTGCCCTATGGCATATAAGAGCATGAACGATATCGTGGATAATATCGGCGATACTGCGGAAATTGTGGAAATCATCAAGCCTATTTATAACTTTAAGGCAGGAGATGAAAGATAGCTAAGACTTTTCTATAAAAAGGGATAGGAGAAATATAATGGAAATAAAATACTACGATATCGGTCTTAACCTGTTCTGCAAACAGTTTCACGACCCTGAAAAAATAATAGCAGATGCAGCGGCGGAAAACGTTGCCTGCATACTGACGGGAACAGATAATAAGGAAAACAGGCAGATAGACCTATTTACAAAAACTCACAACGATGTCTGGGGAACGGCAGGCATACACCCACACAACGCAGACAGAGCCGGGCAGGAGGATTTTGACTTTATCGAAAAGCTCATAACTGCCAACAAGCAGATAGTTGCCGTAGGGGAGTGCGGACTTGATTTTGACAGAATGTTCTCTGCAAAAGAAAACCAGATACGCTGCCTTGAAAAGCATATCATTCTGGCTGAGAAGCATGATATGCCGCTGTTTTTGCATGAAAGGTCGGCTAGTGAAGATTTCATAAAAAGATTTTTGAAACATAAAGACATTTGTAGAAAATCGGTGGTACACTGCTTCACGGGAGACATAAAAACTATTGAAAAGTATCTCGAGATGGGATTTTACATTGGAATAACAGGCTGGATATGCGATGACCGCAGAGCTGATGAGCTAAGAAAAGCGGTCACTATCCTGCCCCTTGACAGAGTGATGATCGAGACCGATGCACCCTACCTCACCCCTAGAAACGTAAAGGGGCTTGGCAGGACGAACTATCCGCAGAATATTAAGTATGTCGCTGAGACACTGGCGAGGTATATGAAAGTTGAGCCCAACGAGCTTATTCAGGCGGCGAGAGATAACACCGAGAGGGTATTCGGACTTAGAAAATGAGATAAACATAGAAGATAATGAATAAAAACACTATCAGGAGACAAATTATTATGCGTAGAAACTTTAAAACAAAGATCAAAATAGCTGTCCCGGCGGTTATTGTGATCATAGTTTCGATCTGGTTTTTCCCTTTCCACCCTGATTTCAAAGAAGTTTATTCAACTTATTCAAATGGCTCAATAAAAGAAAACACGCCGTATTGGATATGCATAAAAGACCCTGAATATGAAGGTTTTTTCAATGTTAGTTATCTGGATAAATATCATGTGGATTACTCAGAATGGGAGTTGGACAAATATACTTATATTGTAACATTTGGATATGAAATGACAGATGTAAAATATTCATACAGTAAATGCTTAAATTGGGGTCTTTCTGTTATTCCACATCATTATCTCGGAAAACTCACATTGCGAGAACCAAAAGACGATTTGATCAGAATATATCGACTTCGCAAGGTAGATATAGAATGTGCTTTCCCGGATGGAAATGATGATATATCTTTTGTTAGTTAAAAGGAATGAATGACAGCATTCTATCAGGAAAAGAATTACGGGATCAGGTTTTTTATGGCATATTTTAAGGATAAGGGGAGCTTGCACGTAAAACAGGGCAAATAAAGAACAGCCACTTTAGCGGCTGTTCTTTAAAAACAATGCGGTTGGCGGACTTTTCAGTGGGACTTCATTCGCCCACAAGTATCATGCCCTTTTAGGGCTAGTGCAAACCACCAGTTCAACTGGTGGTTTTGATTTATGTCGTTAACTATAAATATACTTGGTTGACACACCTTTGGCTTTTTTCAACGTGATATTTGATTTCAGATATAGAGAAGTACGGTGGCGGAGAAGACATAGATAAGGCACATGACGATCAGCGCTTTATCGTCCAGAACAACTTCCACCGGGTCGCCGTCAGAATCATCTTTGCCAATATCCATACAGTATCTGAGGCAGATCAGGAAAACCGCGGGGACTGTCCAAATGAAATACTTGCCAGCTGCGCTGATTGCCCAGAGGGCATAGAAGACATTGGTCATGGCCATTGAAACATAGAGGCTTTTGTCGAGAAAATCCACGGTATAATACTGAAGACAGAGCGTGAGGGACTGCGCCTGAGCTCATTTCGGCGCTGGTCAAGAGAGTGCCGGTGGCGGCGAAAAGGGTCGGGAGCTTTTCCTGAGAATCGAAGACGATGGCGTAGACCATAAAGGAGGTAGAACACTGCGAAGTTATACTGCTCAATGGGGAGGACAAAAAGCATAACGGCATAGGTAGAAGAGCAAAGCAGGATAAAGCTCTGTCTTGCAAGACCGGTGAGTTTGAGGAGCTTAGCTGCGATGAAATAGGTCATAAGTACGAAGGGTAGATGAACTGACTGGAATATGGCATAATATATATTCTTGAATCGAGACAGCGGCATAGCTAACAGGGTGACAGGCGCCATAAAGGGTGAAGAGAAATGGGCAAAAAGTGGCTGTCTCAGGTCATTCTCGCTGGCGGAGAAGGAGGTAAAAGCGCTGCCAGTGGTCAGATAGCCGCTGTCGGCGGTAAAGACAATGTCAACACCGTCATAGAAAGGCGAGTACACATAAAGAACTATCTCAGGTTTTAATTGAAAGGTTGTGCAGAGTTTGGCTCTACACAGCCTTTCTTCTTACATAATACTGCTTGAAATCAGCCGTTGCGGTAGCTGTCACCACATTGAAGCGGAAGTGAATATCCACCTGCTGAGTGCGGTTTGCCCTGCCGCCTTCGGGAGCGTGAACAACGATCCTGTCAATAAGCTCGTGCATGATCTCAGGGGTAAGCTCTGTGAACTCCTCATACTTCTTGACGATACCCACAAAGTTCATCACATCGTTTTTCTTCTGCTCCTTGCGGCTTATCGTATCAGAGAGCTTGGCGGCATCGGCTTTCAGCTTGTCTGCTCCGCTTCATATCTTGCTGACATCGTAGTGAAACGCTCATCGGAGATCTTACCCGAAACATTATCCTCATACAGACGCTCAAACAGGTCATCAAGCTCATTGATACGCTTTTCAGCGATTCTCAGTGCTTTCTTAGCGGTCTGCATCTCATTGTCCTGTGTTGCTGCGGAGCTTTCCATTGCCCTGCGGACAAATTCGTCCTCATTGTCCCTTACAAACTGTGAGAGCTTGTTCAGTTCACCGAGGATAATTTCGGTCAGTACGCAAGTTCTGATGTAATGGGCGGTGCATTCGTCCGAATCGTGTGCGTAGGTGGAACACATCATATGCTCCTGATTGGGCGATAAGGTCTGCGCCCTGCCGACATAGAGAGTGTTACCGCAGTCCGCACAGTAGACTATTCCTGCAAACGGACTAACCGTACCGCTTTTCTGCCTTCTTTTCTTGTGGCTGCGTATCTCCTGCACAAGGTCAAAATCGTGCTGAGAAATAATAGGCTCATGGGTGTTTTCGATGATAAGCCAGTTCTCTTTCGGATTTTCATACAGCTTCTTGTTTTTGTAGGACTTGCGGTAGGTCTTGAAGTTGACCGTGTGACCGAGGTAATCCATACGCCATACCCCAGCGTTTTGTTTTGGCGTTCTGATTGCATACGTTCAAACCTTTGGAACGGTAATATGCCGTTGGTGTAGGTATGCCGTCCGCTGTCAGGATATTGGCTATCTCAGTCGGACCGTTGCCCTCAATGCAGAGCTGAAATATTCTCCTTACCACAGCGGCAGCTTCTTCGTCAATGACCCATTGGTTCTTATCCGTTTCGGACTTCTTGTAGCCGTAAGGCGGGTGCGTGGCAAGGGGCTTGCCTGCCTGCGCCTTTGCTTTCTGGACAGCACGAATTTTCTTGCTTGTATCACGAGCTTACCAGTCATTAAAAATGTTTTTGAATGCCATTAGCTCGTTCTCGCTCTTGAAAGTATCCACACAGTCATTGATAGCGATATAGCGGACATCATAATCAGGGAATATCAGCTCAATAAGTTCGCCTGTTTTCAGATAATCACGCCCAAGCCTTGAAAGGTCCCTTATTCACCCCAAAAAGATGAAAATGCCTAAAGCGCCCGAAAATACGGCGTTTGCGAGCCTAAAAATCTCGTTTTTTACAAATTCAAAACCGTGGATGAATTTTGGCGATTTTTCGTTCAGAACCACCCGAAACTATATGCAATTACCAGTTACTAACAAATCGACGGATCATGAGCAAAAAAGCCCCGCAGCGGTCAACCCCATTATACCATATATAATACATAAAAAGCAAGCCCGGATTTGGTGCTTTTCACGAAATGTGAAAAACACCAAGTCCGGGCTTTTTTGTTGCAATAACCTGGATACATATTAAAAGGACGGAGGTGAAACAATGGCCGGAAACTTTGACGGTATCAAGACAAGACGGTTCGGTGTCGAGATCGAGATGACGGGTCTGACAAGGTGTGAAGCGGCAAAGGCTCTTGCCAAGGCATTCGGGACAGAACCTGAACACTACGGCGGCACATATGACAAGTATCATGTTCCCGACAGCAAGGGACGGGACTGGACAATAATGTCAGACGGCAGCCTGACCTGTACCACCCATGACGGCAGATCAGCATCAAGATTTTATTCGGTGGAAATGGTGACCTCGATACTCGAATATGAGGATCTGGATATGCTCCACTCGGTGGTCAAGGCATTGAGAAAAGCCGGGGCGATATGCAATGACAGCACGGGTATCCACATCCACTGCGACTGCTCGGACTTCTCCCCACAGCAGATCAGAAATCTTGTGAATCTTTTTGCTTCAAAGGAAGATATGCTGTATCAGGCTTTGCAGGTGGCAGACTGGCGTGAGGACCATTATTGCCAAAAGGTTGATCAGCGCTTTCTGCGGCAGCTTAATCAGAAAAAGCCCAAGTCTATGGAACAGATCAAGCACTTATGGTTTGACGATAATGCAATGTACCATACACATTATAATCCTGCACGATATATATGAAAAAGTTTTTGTATGTCAATGTATTTGATAGGGAGATTCCGACTCCTCAGATCTTTTATACTTACGAAGAGGCTGAGGCCGAAATGAGAAAAGATTTTCTCAAAGTAGCGGAAATTGCTGATGACCCAATCATCAACGGCGTTGACTATTCAACTCCGGGAACTTATTTTTCGGATGATGATTGTGAAATAGGAGTAGGTAGTGCGTGGGTAAACGACGCTCCAAACCACGAAAATTGGGACGCAAAAATATTTGAATTCGAAGTATAATTATTTCTAACGAGATAGCAATTGAAGTCTGCGGACCAAACCTAAGAGAGCTGGATTCGTCCGGCTTTCTTTTTTATCTATTTTAAAACAAAAAAACTCAATGCAAAAATTTGAAACGCATTAAGGTCGATTTTTTCCTTATTTTTTTCGTGCTCTTATTCGTTAAGAGTGAGGATATTGTCTTTGTCTTTTTTTAGAATATTAGTGCTAGAATAAAAACAGTCCATCCTAAACAGACCAATGATATGAGCAGGAAGCCCAGCGCTCGGAATGAGCGTAGCGAATGGAGAGCGCTGGGCTTCGGCACTTGACAGGTATGGTATCATATAAAGAGAATATCATTGGAGGTAATACCATGGCAAAACAGTATGACAAACAGTTCAAACAGAATGCGGTCGCTTACCGCTATGATCATCCCGATCTGACGATCAAGGAGTGTGCTGCCAAGCTCGGCGTACCTTATGACACATATCACGGCTGGCTCTCGGCTCACAAGAATAAAGGCGAGAATGCTTTTTGCGGCTCGGGTAATTATTCGTCCGATGAAGCTAAAGAGATTGCTCGTCTTAAGCGCGAGCTGAGAGATACTCAGGACGCTCTCGAAGTACTAAAAAAAGCCATCGGCATTCTGGGGGAAAAGCAGTAACGGCTGATCTTTATCAGGCTGTTTCTGATCTGGCGGACACGGCAAAGCGCCACGTTTCCGTCTGCGGGGTGCTGAAAAAGCTGGGCGTGTCGAGTTCGGGGTACAAGGAGTGGAAGCATCGGGGTCCTTCTGCGGCAGAGCAGCGCCGCAACCGCATCAAGGAGCAGATCATTGATATACATAATGCTTCTCATCAGAATTACGGTGCTCCAAAGATCACGCAGGAGCTGCGTAAAAGCGGCGAGATCATCGCCGAAAGGACTGTCGGGAAATATATGAAAGAAATCGGTGTAAGGGCGCAGTGGGTGCGTCCGTACACAAGAACGACTATTGATCCCAACTTCAGTTCGTCTCTCAAAAACATACTTTCTCAGCATTTCAATCCCGAAAAGCCCGATGCCGCCTGGTGCAGCGACATAACTTATATCCCGACAGATGAAGGCTTCGTTTATCTCACCAGCATCATGGATCTTTACTCCCGAAAAATCGTGGCGTGGACGCTCTCAACAACGCTAGAAGCAGTACACGTTGCCGACACCGTCCGCAAGGCGATGAAACGGCGAAAGGTCACAGCACCGCTCGTTCTCCACAGCGACAGAGGTTCGCAGTATGTTTCAAAGGCATATCTTGACGCTGCGCAGAAGGCTCAGCTGAGCTATTCAAAGAAGGGATACCCTTATGACAACGCCTGCATAGAGTCATTTCATTCACTGATAAAACGCGAATGGCTGAACAGGGTAAGGATCAGAGATTACGACCACGCCAACAAGCTTGTGTTTGAATACATCGAGGCGTTTTACAATACAGTTCGCATTCACAGTCACTGCAACTATCTCTCGCCGGATGACTTTGAAAAATTATACAACAATTCTCTTGAATCTGATCTCAGACTTGTTGGTTGATACGAATTGGTCTGTTTAACTTGGACGGATTCTTGACAGAGGAGCATATTTGAGTTTGTTCGAGAATAAAAATACGAGCAGCCGCTGAATTTAGTACATGGATAGTAATTTCGCTAAATGAATATTTAGCGAAATTAAGAGAAGTGGCAAAATTGTGTTCAGATTATCGCTTGTTGTACCTCGGCACTCCCAATATCCCCGTATTTAGGGCAAAAGGCGTGTTCGTGCCCAGCAACGACTCTCTACAATCAAATATAGTATCGAATAAACCTTAATGCGATTTCAATTTATCGCATTGGGGTTTTCTTTTTTTAGAAAACTCCAAGAACAGAATCAAGCGATCTGCGAGATTCAAAACGATGGAAACCTCACTGAAAAAATTCTGAAAGCCTCCAGAGGCTCGATCGTTTCTTGACCATTCCTTGGTTCATGACTCTACCTTTGGCTCTAAAAACTTTTCAACCCCACCCTCACACATCCTCTCAGTTTTTCCAAAACGATGGAGACCTTGCTGAAAACAAACTGAGCGTCTCCAGAGGCTTCATTAGTCTGGGAGTTCATCAGTATCATTTCAGCAAGAACCCAGAGGCCTAATATCCCTCCGCCGAATCGCGGAAAAGAAAATGGAAATCAAATGGATCAATAGCCGCCAGACAGCGTCACGGAGACCCCGGAGGCATAATAGTCCTTTGGTACAGCCCGGAGGCTGCATGAGGTCTCTGGATTCCTCAGTGGGTGTTATAGGAGGATCCTGAGTACAAAAGATTCTTCCAAGGATGAACGTAGAACCCGGAGGTATCATGCGTCCTCTGGACCCCTCTAATCAAGACCCCGGAGGTAATTGAGTACACCGGGTTCCTCAAGAATTGAGCCAAGAAGCACATTGTGTCCTCTGGGATCCCAGTCTCATCTTTCCCT
>CALCRR010000110.1 GCA_937894495.1 uncultured Ruminococcus sp.
GTAGGTTCCTCCACCATGACAGGTGAGAACCTGCGCTCCAAAGCCGCATCCTTTTCGATATACTTACGGTATTCATTAACGGTGGTGGCGCCTATCACCTGTATGCCGCCCCTTGCCAGCTGGGGCTTTAGTATATTGGCAGCGTCGATAGCCCCCTCTGCCGCACCTGCCCCCATGATGTTGTGCAGCTCGTCAATAAAAAGCAGACAGTTGCCTGCGGCTGCGGCTTCATCTATGCAGGCTTTCAGCCTTTCCTCAAAATCGCCCCTGTATTTTGCCCCTGCCAGCAAAAGGGTCAGGTCAAGGGCGAAGATCCGCTTGCTCTGCAAAAGCTTTGGGGCTTCGCCGAGTATTATCTTAGCTGCCAGCCCCTCAACCACGGCGGTCTTGCCTACCCCTGCGTCACCCACAAGGCAGGGGTTGTTTTTGCTGCGGCGGCAGAGTATCTCCATAATACGGCTTATCTCATTGTCTCTGCCGATAAGGGGGTCAAAGGCTGCGCAGACAGATGGGTCGGTCAGCTCTCTGCCAAATCGGGGGAGGGTTTTCAGCTTTGGTCTTGACTTATGCTGATAAATCTGCACGCCCTCGGGGCTGGCGGTGCAGTCACCGTAGAGCCTGTTGATGTTCACCCCCAGTGCCTGCAAGATATTCACCGCACAGCAGCCCCCCTGTCTCAGCATCACCGCCAGTATATGCTCGGTGCCTGTCTCGCTGCCGCCGAAGCTCTCGCAAAGGCACACAGCCCCGCTGAGAGCGTTTCGGGCATTGGGGGTCATATCATTCTCAGAGGGCAGACAGGGCGTGCCCCTGCCTATAACGTGCTCGATCCGGGCAGATATCTTCTCGAAGGTGACGCCGTGCTTTAACAGCGCAGTGCCTGCCGCACAGCTCTCGCATCCTGCAAAAGCCAGCAGCAGGTGCTCGGTACCCACATAGGTATGCCCCCACCGCCCTGCAAGTGACACCGCCAGCTCAATGACCTGCCTGCCCTTCTGTGTGAACTGTCTGCCGATATGCTCAGGCTGTTCCATATTTATCTATCACCCTTTCTTTTGATACTGAATAAAGTCTTGACAACCACAAGTGTTTTTATTCCCCCACCTATCGCACCTTCGTGTGGTAGGCAAGATATCGAGTCCTCCCCGGAGGGGAGGGGGTACTTTTGTGGCTG
>CALCRR010000111.1 GCA_937894495.1 uncultured Ruminococcus sp.
AGGGCGGTATGTATCCTTCGTCCTTGTCTCACTGTCGTCACCGGCCAAAGCCTCTTCGCAGCCTGCCGATACCACGCAGCACCACAGCACATAGCTGCCCCTTACCGGGGTATCCAGCTTTGGTATGTTATACATTATTTTATAGCTGTTATAGATTATGTAGGGAAAGACCTTCAGCCCCACCGCCGCACCGATACAGCTGCCCGATACCGCGGCTATCAGCGAATAGATAAGATACTTCGCGGCTATCCTGCCTGACGAGTAGCCCAGCGCCTTGTATATGCCTATCTGCACACGCTGCTCCTCCACCATTCTTGTCATGGTGGTAAGGCACACAAGACCTGCCACCAGTATAAAGAACACAGGAAACACCTTTGCGATAGAGTCTATCTTGCGGCTGTCCCCCTCAAATGATGAATAGTCGTCGCTGGCTTCAAAGCGGTCAAAGTGATACACTGCTGCGTCCTTTTGGGCAGCCAAGGTCTCTCTGGCTTCGTTTATCTCCTTATATGCTTCGTCCAGCTGAGCCACATATTTAGTGTGGGCTGCTCCCGAAAGGTCGCCGTTATCGGCTAAAAGCTCGTCTATCATATCAAGGGCGTTCTGCGACTGCAAAAGTGCTGATTTTGCCAGCAGCGCCGAGGTACTGCCCTGCTGCCTTTCATTGGCAGCGTCATACTTTGCCCGGGCTTCATTCACCGTTTTCTGCATTTCTTCACGCTTTACGCTCAGCTCTGCCTGATTAAGGGTTATATAAACGCTAAGCATATCGGCGGTCTTTTGCGACTTTTCGATTTGGCTCTCGGCGTCGCTCACCAGCTTATCGAACCTATCGCTCACGCTTTCGTCAAAGGCTTTAACAGCCCCTGCGCCCTTGCTTTCCACCTGATCTTTATATTCCTGCGAAAAGGGGTCAAGCCCGTCGTCAACATCAAGGTCGACGAACATCTCGGTATAATAGTTAGCAACAAACTCCTCCTCAGGCAGAAAAACATTGCTGACTATTGTGCCGTTGCCCACGGTGGTGGAGTCACGCTCATAGCCGATATACAGCGGCGAGGTAACTATGCCCACTATCTTATATGTATCATGCTTCAAGGTCTCGCTCAGCTGTTTATCCTTATCCGGCTCGGCAAAGGTCAGCTTGCTGTCCAGCTTAAAGCTGTCGGGGGAGGACATTTTTACCTCCACCGCACATTCGCCCTCATTTTCGGGCAGCCTGCCCTCCAGCAGCACCAGCTTGTTCATAAGATTAGGGCTGTCATCATCAAGGGTGCGGTTATAGGATATACATTTGAGCACCAAATTCTGGTTGTTGTGAAAATAAAAAACGTCCTTTGAATAAGCAGCGTGAGCTCCCCTGACGTTAGCAGCCTCCTTGACCTTTTCAACATCAGAAGAGCGTATGCCCACGGTAGACACCAGTTTAAGGTCCATGAGCTTATTTTCCTTAAAATACCTGTCGGCGGTATCCACCATATCGGGCATGGTAGCCTTTATGCCTGCGAAAAAGCCGCAGCCCAGCGCCACTATTACAAATATCGAAAGAAACCTGCCCAAAGAATGTCTTATTTCACGCAGGGTATCTTTTATAAGAGCATTCTTCAAGGCAGAGACCTCTTTTCTTTATGCTTAGTTATCACACGGTGCATTCACCTGGCGTCCACAAAACCTACCTTGCGGTATACCTTTGAGAGATTTCTCTGTGATATCATCATCGCTTTTTCAGCGCCCTCGGTGTAGCATTTTTTGAGGTACGCCTTGTCGTTTATAAGGCGGCTGAACTCTGTTCTTACAGGCTCTAAGTGGTCTGCCACAGCCTCACCCACTGCCAGCTTGAAGTCGCCGTAGCCCTTGCCCGAGAAGTCCTTTTCTATCTCCTCAAAGCTCCTGCCCGTCACGATGGAGTATATGGTCATAAGGTTGTTTATACCGTCCTTGCCCTCGGCGTATCTCACCTCGGTGTCAGAGTCAGTCACTGCTCTTTTGAACTTTCTTATGATAGCGTCCTTTTCATCAAGAATAAGAATGCAGGCATTGGGGTTCTCGTCCGACTTGGACATCTTCTTGGTAGGCTCCTGCAGGCTCATTACCTTTGCGCCCACCTTGGGTATGTATGGGTCGGGCAGGGTGAAGAAATCGCCGTATCTCTGGTTAAAGCGCTGGGCGATATTTCTTGCAAGCTCCAGATGCTGCTTCTGGTCAGCGCCGATAGGCACAAAATCAGCATTATAAAGCAGGATATCCGCAGCCATCAGCACGGGGTAGGTGAAAAGCCCTGCGTTGATATTATCGGCGTGCTTCTGTGACTTATCCTTGAACTGGGTCATTCTCGAAAGCTCGCCGAACTGTGTTGAGCAGCTGAGCACCCAGCTCAGCTCCGCATGGTGCCTGTTGTGGCTCTGGAAAAACAGTATCGACCTTTCGGGGGCAAGTCCGCAAGCCATCATAAGGGCATAAGCCTGCAGCGAATTTTGCCTGAGCTTTACGGGATCCTGCTTAACGGTTATTGAATGCAGGTCAGCCACCGCATATATACAGTTGAACTCCTCCTGCAGCGGTCCCCAGTTTTTAACAGCGCCCAGATAATTGCCCAGGGTAAATGTACCCGTAGGCTGTATCGCACTGAATATCAGCTTTTTGTCCTTAGAAAATGTAATTTCTGCCATTTTTATTCACGCTTCCTCTCGCTGCGCTCGATCACTTTGCGCAGTTATAATAGTTATGTGCCGCGGCTGTTTTTTTGCGCAGGTAAATAGTTTGTCCGCGCAAAGCACTACTGTGTGCGTTAAGTGCTTAAACACTGTGTATGTTAAGCACTTAAATACTTTGTGCATAAAGGCTTAAACACCTTGTACGTTAAGTGCTTAAAACAATGTGTGCGGCTAGTGTTTCAAAGCACTGTTTTTTATAAATACTTTGATCACTATTTTGTGGCATATGCTTGCTTTAAAGCGCTGCCATACATCAAACGATTTTAAACACGGCTGTGGTAAAGCCTTTTTGACCTCACTCGCTCCAGTCGGAAAAACCGTCGTTTTCCTCATTTTCGTTATCCGAAAAATCCACCAGACCTATCCTGCTCACTCTGACAAAATATATCAGCGCCGCAGCTACAAACACGGTGGGGGCGAATATCATAATGCTGCGTCCTGCATTTTCGTACACAAGAGCACCAGCCAGCATAAGGGTCAGCACCCCTGCCATATCCGAAAATATCATGCAGAAGTAGGTCCTCAGCGCCCTCACAGCAGGCTGCTTGTCCTCGTCCTCACCAACAGTGGGGCTGAACATATCAACGCTGCCCGCCTTAAAGATAAGCGCCACGCACACCACCATAGATGCCAGCGACATCACCAGATTTATCTTTACCGATGATGCGCTCACCGCTCCCCTGTCATGGGTCAGCAGAAAAAGGTCTGCACCTATGCAAAGGGTCAGGGCAGCTGCGCTCAGCGAGGTGAGCACTGCCTGAAAGGGGGTAAATCCTGTCTTGCTCACTTTAATCACCAAACATTTCCTTTGAGAGCCTGCCCAGCATCTCACAGCCAGCCACCAGCTGCTCGTCGGTGGGGGTGGAGAAGTTGAGTCTGAAAGATGTCGTAAAGTCGTCCTCGGATATCATAAATGCATTGCCCGGCACAACTGCCACCTTGAACTCCTGCACAGCCCTCTTGCAAAAGGCTGTCATATCGCAGTCCTCGGGGAGAGTACACCATACGAAAAGTCCGCCCTCGGGTCTTGTAAAGCTTACCTTGCTTGAAAAATTCTTCTCTATCTGCTCCAGCATAAGTCCGCACTTGTGCCTGTAGATAGCTCTCAGCCTTTCAAGGTGAGACTGCATATCGCACTGGGTCATAAACTTATATGCCAGCACCTGCGCCCAGATATTTGTGTGAACATCGTCCACCTGCTTGCAGATGACCATTTTGTTTATTATCTCCTTGGGAGCACTGATATAGCCCACTCTGATACCGGGTGCCAGCACCTTTGAGAAGGTCCTTGAATAAGCAACTATGCCGTCCTTATCCATGCTTTTTATAGAAGGTATATCCTCGCCCTCAAATCTCAGGTCGCCGTATGGGTTGTCCTCCAGGATAACAGCGCCGTACTTTTTAGCCAGCTCATAAACGCCCACCCTCTTCTCATAAGAGGTAGTAAGACCTGTGGGGTTCTGGAAATTGGGGATAAGGTAGATGAGCTTTACTCTGCCTGTTTTAAGGGTCTCCTCCAGCTCATCAAGGTCGATACCGTCATCTTTCAGGGTTATGCCTCTCAGGTCAACATTATACGACTTGAATGCGTTGAGAGAGCCGATAAAGCTGGGGGCTTCACAGCAAAGAATATCCCCGGGGTCGCACATTACCTTAGCCATTATGGCATTGCCCTGCTGTGCGCCGCTCATTATAATAAGGTCATCTCTGCCCTCAACAAACTCGCCTTTCTTTGCAAGCTCCTTTTTCAGCAGGTCTCTAAGGGGAGTATAGCCCTCGGATATGCTGTACTGCAGTGCGAGTATAGGGTCCTCGGCGAAGATCTCGGTGGATATCCTGTTTATCTCGTCAACAGGGAAAGCCTCGGGCGCAGGGTTGCCTGCCGCCAGCGAGATAACACCGGGCTCAGATGTAAATTTGAGTATCTCCCTGATAGCCGATGCCTTTATGTGAGATACCTTCTCAGAAAATTTGTAGTCCATAATACATACCTCTTTCCAAAATAATTTTTACACATAAATATATTATAGCACAATCCCGACCAAAAGTAAAGCCCAAACCGCAGAAAAACCAAAAAACCTCTGCACCGCCCGAAGGTTTGCACGCAGGGGGAAGTTTGTGGGTTACTTACCGGGGAAAACCTTTCTGAAGAAAGGTTATTCCCCAGACCCCTTTCC
>CALCRR010000112.1 GCA_937894495.1 uncultured Ruminococcus sp.
AGCTTTAGCTCCTTTACCCCTGCGATAGCAGGGGCTATAGCTTTATTATAACATATTTTTTTACGTATTGCAAGTATACATCGTTTAAGAATATAGCTGAATAAAAAAATTTTACTCCCTGCAACGCCTGCTCAATAGTTTAATACTACGAAAAAATGATTGAAAATTTGTTTGATATGTGCATTGGAAAATACGTCGGAATGTGATATAATCATTATAAGTATATATAAAAACTTTTCCGCTGAAAGGATAATTACCATGAGTGTTACTATAAAAGATGTCGCCAGAGAAGCAGGAGTTTCGGTAGCTACAGTTTCAAGAGTTTTAAACGGCAGCTGCAACGTGTCCGACAGTTCTGCCGCAAGGGTCAATGAGGCTATAGAAAAGCTGCATTATTCCCCAAACTTTCTCGGCAGGAACCTCAGAAAGTGCGAAACTAACGTGATACTGTGCATTATGCCCACCTCTGAGCATTCGCTTTATTCCAAGATAATCATGGGTATGCAGACCTACGCTTCAAAGGTGGGGTATGATATCATATCTGCGGTATCACACGGTACTTCGGCTGCTGAGATAAGGCAGATGAATATGCTTTTTAACAAAACTGTTGACGGCGCCGTGCTGCTTGGTACACAGTTCAATGCCGATGACCTTAACAGGCTCTCGCAGGAATATGATATCGCCCTGTGCTGTGAAGGCGTTACAGGTGCAAATGTGCTGACGGTGGCAGTAGATGATGAAAAGGCTGCCTGCGACGCAGTGACCGCCCTTATAAAAAAAGGTCACAAAAATATCGGCTTTATCGGCACTAATTCAGCCGCTATCTCCTCGACTGCCAGAGAGAACGGCTATAAGCTGGCGCTGAAAAACGCTGGCATACCTCTCAGAGAGGAGTATATTTATAAGCAGACCTATGATTATGAGTGCGGCGCAGACGCCTTTGATAAGTTCTCTGAGCTTGAAGATAAGCCGACTGCCATATTTGCAGTCTCCGACCTGCTTGCTATCTCGGCAATACACAGGGCTGTGGACAGGGGCATAAAGGTGGGCACAGATGTGGCTGTAATGGGCTTTGATAATATCTCAATGTGCGAGATGATGCTGCCCACGGTATCTACAGTATCTCAGCCCTGCGCAAAAATGGGTGAGCTGGTGATAGCAAAGCTTATCGAGAATATCCATTCAAACGTTAAGGATAACAAGTATTACACGGTGGGTCATGAGGTCATCATGAGACAGTCAACAGGTGACTGATGATATCATATAAGCAAGCATATTCGGGTAAAACTGAGATATGAAAATATAATAATATATTGCAAGCCGATGTGTTTTTCATCGGCTTGTTTTTGTTCAAATATCTAAAAAAACTTTTTCAAATTTGTATGAACAGCCAAAAATTGTTTCACACAAATTACATTCTTGAATTTATGTTGACAACGATTACATTCGGTGGTAAAATGATTTTGTATGAAGCGAATTTAAAGGGAATAAACTATCATTTATATGTTTAACGGAGGTAGATAACAATGAAAAATATCAAACGTCTGCTGGCGGGTACAGTTGCTTTTGTATCTGTTTTCAGCGTTACCGCCTGCGGCAAAAGCTCAGGCAAAAAGGACGACTCATCATCTTACGTCGATAAGGTAGATGTGGCAAGCACCGAGGATATCGAGAACATAGTTCAGGACGTTGAGCCTATCCCCGAGGGCGCTGACGGCAATATCAAGTGGCTTTCATATTTTGATATCAACCCGTCAAGAAGAGTTCCCGAGAAGAGAACAGACCTGACCCTGTTTGAGGAAAAGGGAGGTACTATCGAGTACGAGAGCTGCTCATCTATTGAAAAATATGAAAAGCTGGCGTCTGAGCTTATGGCTAATACGCCCCCCGATATGTTCTGGTATGAGCAGAAGATGACCTTCCCTGCAAACTGTATCAAAGAGATGTTCCAGCCTGTAGATGATATAGTTGACTTCGATACTCCTTTGTGGAGCGATATGAAGGGTGCTGCCGACCAGTATACGCTCAACGGTATGCACTTTGTTGCGCCTATCAAATTCGGTGCGCTGTCAGTTCTCACCTATGATAAGGATATGGTAGAGGCTGCTAATCTTGACGACCCGTATGACCTTTATATGGACGGCGAGTGGGACTGGGACGCTTGGTATGATATGATGACAGAGTATTGCGAGGGCGCTCAGGGCGACGAGGTAAGATACGGCGTAAACGGCTGGTTCGCACCTTTCATCTTCCAGTCAACAGGCAAGACCCTGATAATGTATGATGCCGATAAGGACGAGTATGTGGCTAACCTTAACGACCCCGATTTTACAAGAGCTACCGACCTGCTTTACAATATCAAGAAGAACGATATGTACTATAATGAGTGGATAGGTCAGGCTTCTGACGCTTTCAAGGCTAACATACTGTTCTACGCAATGGGCTCATGGGCTTCTATCGACAGCCACACTCCCCAGGAGGGAGATAACTGGGGCGTTGTTCCTATGCCTAAGGATCCTAATTCAGATACACTTTACACCACTGTTGACGCAACAGCTTATATGTGGGTAAAGGGCTCCACCAAAAAGGAAGCTATGAA
This sequence comes from uncultured Ruminococcus sp., assembly GCA_937894495.1. Classification (GTDB taxonomy): domain Bacteria; phylum Bacillota; class Clostridia; order Oscillospirales; family Ruminococcaceae; genus Hominimerdicola. The sequence continues at coordinate 2,600 of CALCRR010000112.1, forward strand.
GTGCTGGATGGAGTGCGCAAGACTTGTAAATGTTCAGGAAGAGTATATCCAGACCGAGAAGGAAAAGTTTGACGAAACAAATCCTTACTGGACCGATGAAATGTACGATATGGCGTTCAATGAGGTAGTATCAGATAAATACGTTCAGCTGGTAGACCCCGGCTACGGTATCTCAACAGCTCTGTCAGATGATGACGCTGCTACCAACGCTACCCTTGAGGCTATCATTCCCTATATGTATACATCAGTTATGAAGACCGATGATAACGGCGCTCAGTTCACATGGACTCAGCTGCGTGAAACATATTCGGCAACTATCGACTCTGAGCTCAAGACCTTTAACGAGTCGTATCACAAGTTTATCGGCAAATAATATGGTTTAACGTAATATGGCAGGTGTTATCATCTGCCATATTCTTTTAGGAGGATCTATATGAAGCTAAAAAGAGTATTTGCCGCTGCATTGGCGGTGACTATGGCAGCAGGGGCAGCCTCCTGCGGAAAGTCGGACTCTGACGGCAAAAAGGACGAAAGCAAGTTTGAGGAAACTGTCACCATTGACGAAGCTCTTACCGAAGAAAGCCCTATCTCGGATTTTCCCGAGGGAGCACAGACGGAGCTTGAATGGTTTTCCTACTACGACCTTAACCCCAGCAGATCTCAGCCCGAGAAGAGCACTAATCTGTCGCTGTTTGAGCAGAAGGGCGGCTCAATAAAGTATGCCCAGACCAGCTCAATGCAGAAGTATGACGACCTGGCAGCCAGACTTATGGCAAACGATCCGCCTGATATGTTTGCCTATGAGCAGAAAATGACTTTTCCTGCAAACTGTATAAAGGAAATGTTCCAACCTATAGATGATGCTATCGACCTTGATGCACCCATCTGGGCTGATGTCAGGGAGACGGCAGATGAATTTACTCTGGCAGGCAAGCATTACGTGCTGCCCATAGCCTTCGGCGCACTGTCGGTGATGACCTATGATAAGGCAGCTATCGAAGCAAACGGTCTTGACGACCCCTATGAGCTTTATCAGAATGGCGAGTGGGACTGGGATACATGGCATGATATCATGAAGGAGTATTGCAGCCTTTCGGGACCCGATGAGGAGCGTTTCGGAGTTAACGGCTGGTTTGCGCCTTTCATTTTCCAGTCAACAGGCAAGACCCTTATCGGCTATGACGAGACAAGCGATGAGTATGTGGCTAATCTCTATGACGCCGACCTTGAACGTGCTGCCGACCTGCTTTACAATATCCAGAAGGAGGGGCTTTATTACCCCGACTGGGTAGGCTCAGCCAGCGAGGCTTTCAAGAAAAACATTCTTTTCTACGCAATGGGCACATGGGCTGTTACCCCTAAGGAGGGGGACGAGTGGGCGATAGTACCCATGCCTAAGGACCCGAACTCAGACACCCTGTACACCACCCTGGAAATAAACGCATTTATGTGGGTAAGAGGTTCTACCGCTGCCGATGCCTACAGGATATGGAACGAGTGCTCCAGAGTTGCTGCCACCGATGAAGAGATGATAGCCATCGGCAAGGAGAAGTTTTTTGTAAACAAACCCCAGTTCACCGAGGAGATGTACGATGTGGCATACAGCGATGTTATCTCAGATAAATTCGTAAGGCTTATCGACCACGGCTACGGCATATCTACAGCCCTTTCGGACGATGACGCTGCCACCAACCCCTCTAAGGAAGCTATCATACCTTATATGTATTCATCGGTGATGAAGTCTGACGAGAACGGCAAGCAGTACACATGGGCGACCCTCAGAGAGACATATAAGGCAACTATCGACTCTGAGCTAAAGACCTTCAACGACAGCTACCATAAGTTCATAGGTAAATAGCACCGCAGTTCAGGAGGCATTATGGCATTTATAGGACTTCTTGCAGTTGATATAGCTATAGTTATGCTGGTGATATTCGGCGGCATTGTCCCGATCGTGGCAGGCACCCTGCTTTACAGAAAAACAAACCGCAAAAAGCTGGGCATTGCCCTCAGGATAATCGGCTATGTTATATTGATACCCATTGTGCTGGTTATCGGCACAATGGTCATTCTGATGATCTTTAATTAGCTTTAATGAGTAAATATGCATATACATAAAAAAGACCGCACAGTTTCATGCTGCGCGGTCTTTTGCTTTGCCGAAATGACCTGCGGCTATTCTCCGGTCTGTGCATAAAATGAAAACTCTATGACCCAAAGCTGAAAGCTGTCTGAAAAAAATCTGCTTTGCTTGACATCGGGCAAAATGCGTGTTATAATTCAAAAAACGCAGTAAAAAAATGGCTTTTAAGACTGCGTATCGGAGATGATAAAATGAGATACAGGCTATTTATATTAACGCTTGCGGCAGCACTTCTCACAGGCTGTGCTGCTGACGGTGACAGCTCAAAAACAAGCACCGCAAGCCCTACAAATGACGACAGCAGTTCGGGCTTTACGGTGACGGTGGATTTTCTGAAAGTGGGCAAGGCTGATGCTGCGGTCATCTCAACAGGGGAGCATATCGTGGTCATCGACTGCGGCGAGGAGAGCGACGGCAGCAAGGTCTGCAAATGTCTTGACTCCCTGGATGCCGAAAGAGTAGACGAGCTTATACTCACCCACTATGATAAAGACCACATCGGCGGTGCGGCTCAGGTGGTTGAGGATTATGAGGTCAGCCATGTGATAGGCGCCGACTATACCGAGGAAAGCGCTGAATACACCAAGCTTGACGCCGCCATGAATGATAAGGAGATAAAGTGGGAGTTTCTCAAAGACGAGACTATGAGCTTTACCCTTGACGATACTGATTTTGAGATATACCCCTGTGAGCAGGAAAAATACAGCGACGGTAACGACAATAATCACTCGCTGGTGATAAAAATGACTCATCTGGACGATGTGTTCCTTTTCGCAGCCGACGCCATGCAGGAGCGCCTTGATGAAATAATGGAGATAGGTGACTGCGACCTCCTGAAAGAGCCCTATCACGGCAGAGAGATAGCTAATTTAGGCGAGTTTCTTGACAAGGTCAGTCCCGAGTATGCGGTGGTCTCCACCAATAAGGATAACTATTCCGAGGTGACAGAACAGACCTTAGAGGAAAGGGGCATTAAGACCTTTGTGACATTCCGTGACGGAAATATCCGCTGCACCAGCACAGGAAATTCACTTGCATTTGAAACAGGCGTAAGCTTTGATGACTGAAAAATAAAAGGTGATATGGGCATTCTGCCTGTATCACCTTTGTTTTATATAATAGTAACGGCATATGGCTTTTGACCTTCCCCGATACTGCCGTTTATCATTCCTCGCAGCCCTTTATGTATTCAACAAACTGCTTTGCCACCCTGGGCGAGCGTCCGCCCTTTGAAAGTGCGAACTGTTCTGCTTTAAGCTCGAGCGCTTCTTTGTCGGTGGTGAGCTCATACTGCTTTGCCAGCTTGTCCACC
>CALCRR010000113.1 GCA_937894495.1 uncultured Ruminococcus sp.
TTATGTGCAAAGGACTTTTTATCTTATCCATTTTCAGCGTTGAGCAAACAGTTTTCCCGTCAAGAGAGATAGTCATATCCCTAGTTTTTTCGGGCATAAACGAATATACCCAATCCGCAAAACAGCGGTTGAGCGATTCCGGTTTGACGTATTTTAGCAGGCTCAATATCCAATAATAGCAGGGGACATGACCGATTCCGAATTTCTCCTTCAAAAATTCGCTTACTCTGTCATTTGCCGCCCACTGGTGTATTTGATGAACGTTCCTAAGTCCGCAAATACTGCCAAGGATCGCTATTGTGATAACATCAGGCACGCTGCAAAAATATCCGTCGTATTCCTCGTAAAGTTCTACATCTTCAAAATACTCGGTTATTCCATTATTCATGCTTACATTATAGCATTTGGCAGCCGCTATGTCCAGTTATTTGTACACTTTGTAATAGAATTGTGATTTTTATTGCTCGTTATTTTGAAAATTGATTTGCGTGCCGAAATTCCTTTATTTTCATACAGTTGTCACATATTTTCCTTGAAAAAAGGGGGAAGTTATGCTATAATATAAGCAAGATAACAGGTGCAGGAAGCAGCTGCTGCGTTTTTTCATTACAAAAAACAAGGGCTTGCCCCTTGCGCTGACCCCTAAAGGAGAATAAAACAATGGACAGTTTTAAAGAACAGATAATCAGAAAGCAGACGACCCCCAAGGATCTTTACACCAAGGTGGTGATAATGCTGGCGAGCGTTGCGCTGGCATTCGGCATAGTATTTATGGCGCTGGCAGTGCCAAGGCTGGCAGTGATAGGCATTTTTCTTGCCTGTCTCAGCGTGTACGGCGGCTTTTACCTCACCCAGAACCTCAACCTTGAATATGAGTATATTTACACCAACGGCGACCTCGATATAGATAAGATAATCGCCCAGCGCTCACGCAAAAGGCTCATAACGATAAACATCAAGGATACCTCGGATATCGGGCTTGCGGATAATGCACCCGACAGCGAGAGGACAGTGGTGCTGGCTTCTGCAAGGGACCCCGAGGCTGAGGACTACTATATCGACGCAAAGCACAAAAGCTACGGCGACGTCAGGATAATATTCACCCCCGACGAGGATATGCTGAGAGTTATCAAGACAGGGCTGCCGAGAAATCTCAGGGGCAACATCACCGTGAGCGATAAGCCCGCAAGCGAGGAAGAATAGCATGGAGCGCTTAATGGTAGGCACGGATATCGTTGAGGTGGAACGTATAAAAAACAGCTGCCAGAAAGAACGTTTTGTAAAAAGGGTCTACTCCGAGGAGGAGTGCGCCCTTTTTTCAGTTAAGAAAAACCCCTATGAGAGCATGGCTGGCAACTGGGCTGCCAAGGAAGCCTTTGGCAAGAGCCTTGGCACGGGGGTAAGGGGGTTTGAGCTCTATGAGGTGAGCGTGCTGCGTGACGAGCTGGGCTGCCCGTATCTTAAACTCACAGGCAAGGCGCTTGAGATAGCAAGGGAAAAACAGCTGGGATTTTCAGTTTCCATATCTCATACAAAAGAGTATGCAACGGCTGTTGTGATAGCATTCAGAGGTGACTATGAAAAGAACTGAAAAAGCAGCGAAAAGACTGAGCAGAAAATGGCTTATTATCACATTATTTGTGATATTTACAGCGGCGGTGCTTGCTGCCGTTTATATCAGAGTAAACCCAAAATGGAAGGCTGCCGAGCTAAAAATAGAGCCTGCCGACAGAACTTTTGAGATACAGTCGATCGACCCTGACGGCACGACCCTTGAAGCACGTATCACCCCTCCCACCGGGTATGAGCGTGTCAGCGTAAGCGAGGGCAGCTTCGGGAAGTATCTGAGGGACTATCCCCTGCTGCCTGATGATACAAAGCTGCCTGTGTATGACGGCACGGCAATGAGCTCGGCATACACCGCCGCTGTATTTGATATAAGTCTGGGCGACGAGGGCTATCAGCAGTGCGCAGACAGCATAATCAGGCTTTACAGCGATTATTTTTATGAGAACGGACAGTTTGATAAAATATCCTTCCAGTTCTCAAACGGCGATGTCTGTGATTATCAGCGCTGGCGCAAGGGCAAAAGAATGCTGGTGTTGGGAGATCTTTCTATTGAGATCCCCGGGGCGCTGCCCGATGACAGCGAGCAGCAGTACAGAAACTATCTAAAAGAGGTAATGAACTACGCTGGAACCATATCGCTGCAAAACGAGTCAGAACAGATAACCCCCGATCAGCTGAGCATAGGCGATATCATCTGCAGCGATGACCATGTTGTTATGGTGGTCGATATTGCGGCTAACGAAAATGGCGAAAAATGCTATCTTCTGGGGCAGAGCTTTATTCCTGCGGTATGCTTCCATGTGATCGCCAATGTAAACGGCAGCGAGGTGACGCCCTGGTTTACCGGGCAGCAGCTTGAACAGGATAACTTTGTCATCGGCGGCTTCAAGTTCAAAAAAGAAGATATGCGCCGCTGGAAGGACGGCTTTTAGGGTGAGGAGCGATGATTTTGAGCAAGTTTGAAAGAATACTGACAGTGCCCCAGATGATATTCTGCGAGCAGCAGTCTGACAGGCTGGGGGTTACGCTTAGGCAGCTTATGGATAACGCAGGTGAGGAGCTGGGGCGGCAGATACTGGGCGAATGCGTAAGAACTGGCAAAAAGAATGTGCTGATACTGGTGGGCAAGGGCAACAACGGCGGCGACGGTCTGGTGGCTGCAAACTTTCTGTTTGACAGCGGCGTGATACCCACGGTAATGCTCTGCTGCGGCGAGCCTGCCACCGAGCTTTCAAAAGCTGCTTTTGAAAAGCTCCACAGGGGCATTGAGGTAACAGGCTGCGACACCCGTCTGATCGCAGGGGCAGATATCATTGTTGACTGCATTTTCGGCACAGGCTTCAAGGGCGAGGTACGTGAGAATATGCACAGCTTGTTTGACGCAGTGAATGAAAGCTCTGCCTTTAAGCTTGCCTGCGATATACCCTCGGGCGCTGACGCCAACAGCGGACAGGTGAGCGGGCACACCGTCAGGGCTGATATGACGGTGACGATGCACGCCAAAAAGCTGGGCATGGTGCTTTCGCCTGCAAGGTACTACTGCGGCGAGGTGCGTGTTTGCGACATCGGCATACCTGACTTCAGCGATATGGCAGACGGCGGAGAGCTTGCTCAGGTGATCAACAAACCTGATGACAGGGAGTATTTCAAGGCGCTTTTGCCAAGGCGCTTGCCCTGGGGGCACAAGGGCAGCTTTGGCAAGCTTGTCTGCGTCTGCGGCAGCGAGAGCTACATCCGGGCAGCAGGGATATCGGCAATGGCTGCATTGAGGACAGGCGTGGGACTGGTGGAGCTGTGCACTCCCGAAAAGGTGATACAGGCGCTTTCGTCACGTATGCCTGAATGCACCTATCAGAAAATGGCAGCCGACAATGAGGGCTTTATGACCGCCGACAATGCTGATAAGATACTGTCACGGCTGGAGGGTGCAGATGCGCTGCTTCTGGGCTGCGGTCTGGGGCACACCGACGGGACAGAAAAGCTGGTGGCTCAGCTGGTCGAAAGCTCCCCCGTGCCTGTGATATTGGACGCAGATGGAATAAATTCGCTGGCGGCGAATATAGATGTACTGTTGAAGAAGAGATCGGCAGTTATACTTACCCCTCACCCCGGGGAGCTGGCAAGGCTTTGCGGCGTGACTGTGGGGGAGATACTGGCAGACAGGCAGGCTCATGCTTACGGGCTGGCGAAAAAATACGGTGTTACGGTAGTATCAAAATCGGCTGAGACGCTGGTTTGCAGCGGTGACGAGTGCTTTGTTATGAGCTTTGGCAACACAGCGCTGTCAAAGGGCGGCTCGGGTGATATGCTGGCAGGGATAACGGCTTCGCTTATGGCGCAGCAGCCCGAAAAGCCCGAAAATGCGGCACAGCTGGGCTGTTACATCATGGGCGGTACGGCTGAGATGCTAAGTGCTGACCGCTCACAGAGGGGCATTCTGGCGCAGGATATCATCAGAGCTTTACCGTTTTTTCTCGGCAAGCTGGAGAGCAGCTAAGACGACTGCCTGCCTAAAACATCAAAGGGCTTCTTCAATGTGAGGAAGCCCTTTTTTTGGGGAGGTAATACATAGTGAAAAAGCTAAAGACCTTAGTTCTTGCGGCGGTGCTGAGCCTGATGATGACCGCCTGCGGAGAGAGCCGCAAGGCAGCTGAGCCCGAAAAGCTCGGGGAGAAGTTTGAAAAGACGGCTGTGATAACCATGTACGACAGGGAGTACACCGCCAAGCTGCGCAGGGGCGGCGCTGATATCTGGGAGTGCGAGTTCACCCAGCCCGAGACTGTCGCAGGGCTGAAAATGACCGCATCGGGTGATAACTGCCGACTGGAATTTCAAGGGCTTGAATACACCGCCGACCGCAGCGTGCTGCCCGAATACGGCGCTATGCCGCTGATAACGGGGGCGCTCGACGCCATGATAGCAGGCAGAGATATCTCCTGCACCGAAAAGGACGGCAAGCTCACCGAAACGGGTATCATCTCGGGGCAGGATTTCACTGCAAGGGTGAGCAAAGGGGAGATACGCTCCCTGGAGATATCCGACTGCTTAAAAGCCAAATTCTCATAAGCAAAAAAAGACTCTCCCCGAAGGAAGAGTCTTTAATTTTTTTAGAATATGCGATTACTTTCTCTTGGAAGCAATTGCGATAGAACCAGCTATTGCGATACCTGCAAGTGCAAGACCTGCTGTAGCGCCTGTTGCTGTGTTGGAGTTGTCAGCGTCTGTATCTGTAGCGTCAGAAGCTGCGCCTGTGCCGCTTGCAGATGAACCTGTGCCGCTTGAAGCTGAACCTGAAGAGCTGCCTGAGCTTGAGGAACCGCTGCTTGAGCCTGAAGAGCTGCTGCCTGAACCTGAAGAGCTGCTGCCTGAACCGCTTGAATCCTTAGTGGAATCGCTCTTGCCGTCAGATGAGCCGCTTGCTGAACCGTCAGAAGAACCTGTGCCGTCAGCTGAGCCTGTGCCGTCAGTTGAACCATCGGTAGAACCTGCTGCACTGCCGTCGCCTGAAGCTGCGCCGTCAGCAGAACCGCCCTCAGAGCCGCCTGCAGAAGCGTTGTCGCCTCCCTGAGCGTCTGCGCCGCCTTCGCTGCTGCCGCCCTGGCTGTCGTTACCGCCCTGGTTGTCGCCGCCCTGGCTGTCATCGCCGCCGGTAGGATCTTCAACTACAGGATCTGCACCCTTCTTGAGAAGGTCAAGGTTTACAGGGATAGTATCGCCGTACTCGTCCTCGAACTTGATGTCGGCAATATAGTAATCAGCCTGGTTAGGCATACTCCACTTCATGATGGAGAGATACTGTGTCTCGGAAGTGTTAAGATATGTAGAACCGTCTCTGAGTCCGTTTCTTACCATAACCTCGTAGGAACCCCACTCACTGGTCCACTCAGCCTCACCGAATGAACCTGTCTCGTCCCAGCCGGGAGCGCCCTTCTCTTCATCATACTTCTGAACGTTGATAGCACCCATGAAGTTACCGGGAACCATAGCCTCTTCGCCCTCATCATTTGTGAAAGGACCAACTGCCTTGGTTACGAAATCGATCTTGATAGTGAAGATCTCAGGCAGCTTATCCAGCTGATCTGCAAAGATCTTGGACATATCAAAGTGGATCTTAGGGATACCCCATCCGGCAGGATCTGAATTCTCGTTCCAGTCAAGAGTCTGAACTCTCAGCATAGGAACGCCGGCAAGCTCTTCAACAGAAAGAGTTACCTTAGACTCGTCAGTGCCGTTCTCGATGTAAGGACCTGTGCCGTCATCCTTGACCTCTGCGAAAGGCTGTACAAATGCGTCAAGATCCATATCTGTGGAGAACTTGATGGAAGTATCATTATAGTTCTTCAGTGTTGCAGGCATCTCACTGATATCGATAGGCTGTGCAGCCTCAGAATCTGCAAATGCTGTAACAGCTGTCATTGAAGCTGCAAGAGCCAGAGCAGACATACCTGCGAAAATTCTGGAAATTTTCATTTTAGATCTCCTCCAAATTTCTAAAAATTTTATCAGAATTGCATAAAACTGCATTAATTCTTAGTTTTAAGTATACCAGCATTCTCAAAAAAAGTCAAGTGTTTTTGTAAAATATTTTTTTCCATTTCGCTCAAATTTATCACAAATTTTTCACATTATTTTTGTGCAACAGCTACAGATATCGTTTTCATGGAAAATTTAAGCACATAACAAAGAAAGGACGCAAATACGCCCCTTAAAGTTTTCACAGCACCGATGTGATGCCTGCCTTGGCTAGAAGGCTCACTACCGTCATTATCAAGCCTGCCAGCAAAACGCCCAGCATCACAGCTTTTACGCTCTTTTTAAAATCCAGGTCGAGAAAGCTGGCTGCCAGCGTGCCCGTCCAGGCGCCCGTGCCGGGCAGGGGTATTCCCACAAAAAGCATAAGCGCAAGGTACAGCCCCTTATCAGCCTTTGCTTTCAGCTTCTCGCCCCCGTGCTCCCCCTTTTTGAGACACCAGGAGAAAAATCCGCCGATAACGGGCTTATCAGCGCCCCATTCAAGCACCTTTCTTGCAAAAAAGAAGATCAGCGGTACGGGCAGCATATTGCCTATCATGCAAACGATAAGGCACCAGTGCCAGGGCAGCCCCCTTAACGTGCCAAAGGGCACACCGCCCCTCAGCTCCACTATAGGCACCATTGATATAAAAAATGTCATAATATAAGTTTTAAGCATAAAAACACCCTTTTATTATTTTCAGGAGCTCTTCCTGTACTCCTCTTCCACCAGTATCATAAGCTCACGGATACGCATTGCCTGCGAGCGTGTTACAGCCTGCTCGGCAGCGGTGTAGCACATCTCCTTGGCGCTCTCCTTATCGCCGCTGGCTAAATAGCAGTGACCCAGCCCGATATCGCACTCGCATTTAAGGCTCACATTCCTTTCACGCATGGCTGACATGAAAAGCGTGTAGGCATTTTCCAGCTTGCCGTTCATAAGGCAGAACATACCCAGAGTATGCAGTATGTATCTGTTTTTGCCTGCCATCACCGCACGGTCGAAGTAGTGCCTTGCTTTAAAGTATATGTCGTTGGCAAGCTCCTTATTATTTTCAAGTATCGCCGAGTAAAGGCAGATGTTGAAATACTCCTCCTGCTCGTCGGCGTCCAGCTTTGAAAAATCTATATTTTCAAGCACCTTTCTGCTGTCGGCATATCTGCCGCCCTCAAGATGACAGGAAGCGTACAGAAGCAGCTTTGAGTCGCTCAGCGGCTCACCCATGTAGGCTTTGAGCATTCTGAAATACTCATCATCGCTGCCGAACTGGGCATAGCGGTCGGTTATGCGGTCCAGCTCTTTTTTGCGCTGATATGAAAAGGCGCAGGAAACAGCGAACAGCCCCGCAAGCAGCAGAAGGTCGCATACCAGATAGATCTTAACGCAGGTGAGGGCATTATATTTAAGCCCCGTGACCACCCACACAAGGCACATGAGCCCGTAAGCCCCCACCACCGAGGACGCCAGGCTTAAAAGCAGATTTTTTGCCAGAGAATTATATTTTGATATAACATGGAGCTTCACGGTATCACCGCCTTTTGCTTTGTTCATTCACAACAATTATGATTATAGCACATTGTAGATAAAAAATCAACAGCAAATTATCACTTTACTTATGGTATTTAGTATTATTAGCGATCTGAAACCCCCTGTAGATCTGCTCCAGCAGCATTATCCTTGCAAGCTGGTGCGGGAAGGTGAGCTTTGACATTGAAAGCTTCATGTCGCTTTGGCGCTTGACGCTGTCGGCAATGCCGAAGGAGGAGCCGATGATGAAATTGACTGTGGAGTAACCCTTTATTCCGCATTCTGCCAGCTTTTTTGACAAGCCCTCGCTGTCGGTCTGGGCGCCCTCAATGCACATGGCTATGTTGTATGTGCTGCTGCCTTCAAGATATTTTTTCATGGCCGCGGCTTCGTTATCAAGGGCTGAAAGCTTTTCCTTTTCCGAGGGGCTGTCGGGCAGGCGGCTCTCGGGCAGCTCTATTATTTCAAGCTTGCAGTGTGCCGAAAGTCTTTTGCTGTATTCGGCTGCGGCGTCACGCCAGTATTTCTCTTTGAGTTTGCCCACCGTTATAAGATTTATCCTTATCAAAAAACCACCGCCTTTCCCCTGCCGTCAGGCTGGGCTATGTGCAGAAGATAGTCCTCTCCCCTTTTGTAATCTCTCAGCGCTTCAACGGCTGAGCTCTCCACAGTTTCGGGGGTATTGTTATGCTGGCTTATGTGCCCCAGTATGAACCTGCACACCCCTGCCTCCATAAGCCTGACAAGCTGCCTGCCGCAGTCTGGGTTTGATAGGTGTCCGTGGTCTGAGGCTATGCGCTTTTTCAGGTCCTCGGGGTAGGGACCGTACCTCAGCATTTTTTCATCGTAGTTAGACTCCAGCAAAACTAAATCGCACAGGCGCAGCTCTCTGTCGATCTCGGGAGTTACCTTGCCAAGGTCGGTACAAACGGCGCATACTCTCCCCGAGGGCGTTGTTACCCGAAAGCCGCAGCTGGCAGGGGTATCGTGGGGAGTTTCAAAGGCGATGACCTCAAAGCCTGCCACTTCATCGGGAGTGCCGTCCACGGGGATAAGCTCACAGGTATCATGCACCTTGCCGCTTTTTCTGAGTATCTCCAAGTTTGTATAAAGGGCATAGACGGGCATACCGTACTTTTTGGTAAGCACCCTCAGCCCCGATATGTGGTCTGAATGGGTATGGGTAACAACCACCGCTCTTATGACCTCGGGTGAGATACCTGCCCCCGAGAGGGCATCACAGATACGCTTGCAGCTCACCCCTGCGTCAATAAGTATGCCGCCATTTTCATCGCCTATGTATGTACTGTTGCCGCTGCTGGAAGAAAACAGCGGATATATTCTTGACATATAAAAGCTCCTTCTTTCAATTTATCTTAAACTTCTGCAGCGGTGAGAACCACAGCCGCTGCGCCAGCAGCCCTGTGAAAAGCCCTGTGGCAATGCCGCTTATTATAAGGTAGGGCAGCAAAGCCGCCGCTACGCCCTGACCCGTTATAAAACAGGCGACTGATATCTGACCTATGTTATGGAATATGCCGCCCGTGACCGACACCGCCCATATCTGCTTTTTATCCAGCCTGTTTATCAGCAGGCACATGGCAAGGTAGGCAAACAAGCCCCCTGTTACCGAGAATGCAAAGCTCACCAGCGTGCCGTAAAATGCAGATGCAAGTATTATCCTCAAAAGCAGCATTATACCTGCGCAGAGCCTGTCGGCAAACAGCATGGCTGCCAGCGTCACCACATTAGCAAGCCCCAGCTTTATGCCGCCTATGGGGGCTGTGGGGAACTGTGCCTCTACCATATAAATGGTGAGAGACACCGCCGTCAGCACTCCCACCAGCGTTATTTTTTTAGCGCTTAGCTTCATTGTCCACCTCACACAACGGCATCGGCTTCGTTATCCGAGCCGGTTATTTTTATTACCAGCTTATGGGGGGCGCAGATAATGCTCTGACCCGCTTTTGAAATGCTGCCGAAATGCACGCAGGTCCGGTTTTTGCAGTCGGCTTCCTTTACATATATCTCTCCCCTGCCGTAAACGATGACGTTTTTGCCGTACTCGTTTTCTATAACTATCTCCTTCTCTTCGTCTGAGCCGATATCGTTTATCCTTCTTACCACCTTGCCGTTCACCAGTATCTCAGCACCTGTTGAGGGCTGATTGTTTGTAAATATTATCCATAAAATGCAAATAACTGTTATTACAACAAAAACGATTGCGAGAGCAAAATTTGTAATTTTTATCTTTTTCAAATTTTTCTCCCCCTATCTGCGAAGAAATATAAACATAGTTTTCTTTTAGACGAAATATTTTGTACAGTTAGATTATAGCACATACCGAAAATTTCGTCAAGTGAGTAATTAGTTGGACAGCAAATATTACAAACCGTTTACAATTGGGCTTTAGACGCCGCTAACTGTCATCGAATTGTAATAAATCCCTTGCGATTTTCAAAAAATTTTGTCTTTTTTTAAAAAATCGTACCTATTGCTATTGATTTTTTTGAGAGAGTATGGTACAATAAATGAGTATTAAGCTTAAGCTATTTTTTAAGCTTATAGTCATGAATTTTACATTGGCAGTAACAGCTGCCTTTTTTGCCGTAAGGCACTATATATTATGCTAACAGGTCTTGCCCCACTGACAGATATAACGGGCAGGCTTTCAAGGAGTTGTATAATTTTGGAGAAATTTATTATCAGGGGCGGCAAGCCTCTTAAGGGAACGGTAAACATCAGCGGTGCTAAAAATGCTGCGGTAGCGCTGGTAGCTGCTACTATTCTCTGTGATGAGCCATGCGTGCTTGAAAACGTTCCCGAGATAAGCGATATAACAAAGTGCATGAAGATACTGCGTCAGATGGGCGCTGACGTCAGACTTACAGATAAAAATACCATTTATTTTGATACAAAGAATATTGAAAAGCCCGTAGTGCCCCGTGAGCTTGCTGAGACTATGAGAGCCAGCTGCTATTTTCTGGGAACACTGCTGGGAAGATTTCACGAGGCATATGTGCCCATGCCCGGCGGCTGCAACTTAGGCGACAGACCTATCGACCAGCATTTAAAGGCTTTCAAGGCGCTGGGCGCGAGCGATGATATAATAAACGGCGCTAACTACGTCAAGGCTGACTCGCTGATAGGCAACCAGATCTATTTTGACTTTGTAACTGTGGGCGCTACTATGAACGCCATTTTTGCGGCAGTAAAGGCTAAGGGCATGACTGTCATCGAAAACGCAGCTAAGGAGCCCCACATCGTTGACCTTGCAAACTTTTTAAACTCAATGGGCGCTGATATCAGGGGCGCAGGCACTGATGTCATCAAGATCAGGGGCGTTGATTACCTCAAAGGCGTTACCTATGCCACTATACCCGATCAGATCGAGGCAGGCACCTACATGGTAGCTGCTGCGGCAACAAAAGGCGATGTGGTCATAAACAACGTTATACCAAAGCATCTTGAGTCTATCTCTGCAAAGCTGCGCAAATGCGGCGTTCACGTTGAGGAGAATGATGAGAGCGTACACGTATGGGTAGACGCTCCCCTGCAAAAGACCTCGCTCAAGACCATGCCGCACCCGGGCTTCCCCACAGATATGCAGCCGCAGTTCTCTACTCTGCTGACCATGGCTGACGGCACCAGCATAGTTACTGATGATATTTTCGACAACCGTTTCAGATATGTTGCCGAGCTTAGAAAAATGGGCGCTGATATTTCTGTTGACGGTAAGGTAGCAGTTATTCAGGGCGTGGGTCAGCTCAAGGGCGCACCTGTTTCAGCCACCGACCTGAGGGCAGGCGCTGCTATGATAATCGCAGGTCTTGCCGCTGACGGCATCACTGAGATCGACAATATCCACTACATCGAAAGAGGTTATGAGAGCATCGACACCAAGCTGAAAGGTCTGGGCGCTGACATAACCAGGGTAGTTAAGCCCGATAACACTGATATCAAGCTGAGCGTGTAAGCCGGCAAGATAAAAAAATTCAGCCTGAGAGCTAAGCTTTAGCTCCCAGGCTTTTGTTGTGTCTGTTAGTAAAAAGCACCGACCCTTACTCAGCAGGTGAGAACTGGTCCTTGCCAACGCCGCATACGGGACAGACAAAATCATCAGCTACGTCCTCCCAGGCTGTGCCTGCAGCTACTCCTGCATCAGGTGCGCCCTCCTCGGGGTCGTAGATATATCCGCATATATCGCATACATATTTCATGGTGGTCTACCTCCTGTAAAAGATTTTTATAATTATAACATATCAAAAAATAAAATACAAGTATTTCAGCAAATATAAAAATTAATTTTTGAAATATACGGTAAATTATTTATCAATAATCAAACTCAGATCGCCTTACTACAGCTCAAATCGTTTAGGCAAAAAGTCATCCAGCTTATGCTCGCCGTCTGTGAGTATTATTCTGAACTCGCCGCTGCAGAATTCGCTCATGACCTGCAGGCAGGCGCCGCAGGGGCAGCATGGTCGGGCAAGGTCCCCATCAGCGCCGCCCACTATGGCAATGGCGCTAAATTCAGTGAAGCCCTCGGAGACCGCCTTGAATATGGCTGTGCGCTCGGCACAGTTGGTCAGCGAATAGGAGCTGTTTTCGATATTGCAGCCTGTGAACACAGTGCCGTCACTGCAAAGCAGCGCTGCTCCCACGCTGAATTTTGAGTACCTGCAATATGCCTTTTCTGCCGCCTTTTCGGCAAGCTTTATCAGCTCATGGTCAGTCATTTTCATCTTATCAGTTTATGCCCTCGGCAAAGGTTATGGGCACGCCGAAAAGCACGCCTGCGTTTGGCTCTGAAAGATCGCCCGTTATGCCGATTATGGCATTTTTTGCTGTCTCCACCTGGTCGTCATTTACAGCCACAAATATGGTCTTACCCTTCTGGGTCACGTCCTCGCCGCCGTTAAGTATGCTTCTGAGTACACCTATCATAGGCAGGTTGTCCATCTGCGATATTGACTTTGCCATGCCGACGCTGTCAATACAGGTACCTCCTCTTATTCCTGCCTGTGCCAGAGATCTCATTATCTCGTCAACAAGCTCAACTCTCTTGATAACTAAAAATAAAAGCTGCATAGTTAACTCCTTCCTTTCCTGTTCAGATCATTGCTTCTCATATATTTTTCTGTTTTCCAATATCATCACTTAGTAAATGATGCTGCCACCCAGTCCTCCAGCTCACGCACCTCTTCAAGCACAAAGCCCTGTGACTTTATCACGTCGAGCACCTCGTCCTTGCGCATATCTATAATGCCCGAAACTATCAGCCTGCCGCCCTCTTTTAAAAAGTAAGAGAAGCTCCCGCTCATAGCTATGAGCACATCGGCTACAATATTTGCGCAAACAAGGTCAAAGCCGCTGCCGATCTTTTCTCTGAGCTCAGCATCGGCGGTTATATCGCCGCAGAACACTGTATACTTATCCTCGCCTATATTGTTCTTAGCTGCATTCTCGGCGGCTATCCTGACCGAGTTTTCGTCGATATCCACCGCCGTGCATTCTTTGGCGCCCAGCAGAGCCGCACCTATCGAGAGTATACCGCTGCCGCAGCCCAGGTCAAGCACCCTGTCGCCCTCGGTAAGATCTTTCTCCACCAGCTCCAGACAGAGCCTTGTGGTATTATGCTGACCCGTGCCGAAGCTTGAAGCAGGGTCTATCTCCAGTATCTTTCTTGTCTCGTTATCCTCAGCCTTCTCCCAGCTGGGCTTTATCAGCAGCTTTTCGCCGATCTCAATGGGCTTAAAGTACTGCTTCCAGTTATTCGCCCAGTCCTCCTCCTTGACATTTTTGAGCTCATACTCAAGCCTGCCGAAAAGCTTGTCAGCATCTCTTGCTTTAAGAGCCTTCAGCTCGCTTTTCACTCCTTCAAGGTTTTCAAGCCCCTGTGCGTTTTCGGGCAGGTAGGCAGTGACTGTAGTCTCACAGTTTTTGAGTCCCATAAGGTCATCATCTATATAATCCCAGTTTACACTTTTATCGCTGAGAAATTCCTCGAAATCCTTGGAGTCCTTTATAACAAATCCGTTTATGCCCAGTCCCAGCAGGCATCCCGTAACAGGCTCGACTCCCTCGCTGGTGGTGAAGATATCCATTTCGACCCAATCCAAAGCACACAGCTCCTTTATTACTGAATGACAAAGCTCTAAAGTCGTTTTTGTCAGAATGATAAATATAATAATGTTATTATACCATATTTTATACAATTTGTAAAGAGTTTTTTTCAGAAAAAATTAAATTTTGATAACTATTGATAAAAATCAATGTTTTACCAGTATAAAAAAGCCGGCACAGGGTGGTGTCGGCTTTATATCATATCACGATCTTTTACTCTTTCACGTCAAGAAACCATTTCTCGCCCTTAGGTCTCTTAACAGGTATATCGTCCCGTGTAAGGGTGATAAGCATTATCTGCGACGGGTTGTTGAGCCTGAACCTGCCCAGACCTGCGGTGAGCGCCATTGTGGTCCTGCCAAGCTTATACAGCCCCTTGGTGTAGCGTGGGAAAAACTTTCTTTCGGGCGAGAGAAGCCCGCCCACCACAGGCAGCCTTATCATGCCGCCGTGAACGTGTCCCGAGAACACAATGTCAGCTCCCCACCGGGAATATGCCTTTAAAAACAAGGGGTCGTGAGCAATAAGCATAGTGCAGGCGGTCTTTTTTGGGCTGCCCAGAAGCTCGGTCAGCTTTTCCCCGGTAAGCTCGCTTATATGCTTAAAGCCGCCATTCGGGTCAACATAATACTCTAACGGCAGCTCGGCGCCGTAAACATCTGCGCTGTCGCCGCCCCGATAAATTTTCTCGCTCCGGTTTCTCAGAACGTGTATCCCCAGCCCTTTCAGCCTTTTGCAGAAAAGGTCAAACCGCCTGATATCCCCCAGCTCGTGGTTGCCTGCCGCATAATAAACAGGCGCCAGCTTTGAGAGCCTTTTCATGAGCTTCAGCTTTGGCATAAGCTTTTTCTCACTGCGTGAATACAGGTCGCCCGAAAAGAAGATAAGATCGGGCTGGGCTGCTGCCACCGAGTTTATCAGGTTGCAGTCGCCATAGCCGAAGGTCTTTTTGTGAAGGTCTGCAAGCAGCACGATGCGGCAGCCCTCAAATCCCTTGGGCAGACGGCTGCACTTTATTTTATAATTTTCAGTTTTCAGCATTCGGTTCTGAATAAGCACATAGCCGCCCAGCAGCGGCAGCGACAGCTTTATCAGCCACTTGTTGAACTTCATATTTTAACTGCACCTCTGTTCAGACAGGATCATCTTTCAAGGTATTCAAGCAGGGACTCCATAGCCCACTGTGCATGCTTATAGCCGTGGTCGTACAGCTTTTTAAGCTTCACAGCGTCCCCCTCGATACGGTTCACGCCAAAGGTCGTTTTCGGGGTGAACACGAACAGCCTGCCCTGCTTTCTCAGCTGCTGTATCTCTTCAACGCACTTGTTATACCGCTCTGCCCTGGTAAGCAGCGCCATTGAAAACTCAGGGTATTTCGCATACTTTTTAGCACACAGCTTTGTCATCTTATCCGTCTGCTTGCGATAGCTTCTGGGTCGGGTAAGTATAACGATATTTTTATCACAGCCCGACGCCATAGCCTGCTTATAGGGTATCGAGTCGGCTATGCCGCCGTCGAGATACTTCTCGCCGTCTATCTCTATCTCAGGGAACAGCAGGGGAAGAGCGCAGCTTGCCTGCAGCTTCTTCCATGTTCTGTCATCTCCCTTTTCCGGCAGATACTCGGCTCTGCCTGTTTCAACGTTAGTTACCACATCGTAGAACTCGCCCTCAAACTGCCCGAAGGCTTCATAGTCAAAGGGCAGCAGCTTGTTGGGCACCTCGTCATAGGCATAGCTGAGGTTATAATAGCTGCGGTTTTTGGGGTTAAGCAGATGCTTTGTGCCCATATACTCGGGTCTGCCCATAAACTCGGCAGCCAGACGATAGTTTCTGCCTACCTGCTTTGAGGCATAAGACACGCCGAAGGCAGCGCCTGCCGACACGCCGTATATCTTATCGGCAATAATATTATTCTCCAGCAGAGCGTCTAATATGCCGCAGGAATAGACGGTCCTGCTCGCTCCCCCTTCAAGAGTCAGTCCCAGCATTACTCTGCCTCAGAAGCGTTTTCTGTATCGGCGTTATCGGCGGTCTCCTCGGCATAAGCCCTGCCGCTCTTGTCAAGGGCAGATTTAAGGTCTTCCATAGCGTTCTGTGTAGCGTTATCGTCCTCGATAAGAACTACCACGTTATCGTTCATCTTTGAAACTGTATCAATGAACGTATCCAGCTCTACCACATTGCCGTTATAGATATATGTGCTGCCCGATACCTTAACGCTCTCATACTCCTTGGCAACCTCGGTGGTGGTCACCGTTGTTGTTTTGGCAGCCTTGGTATCAGCCTCGCCCTTGCTGTCTCCGCCGGAGCCCTTGCCTCCGCCGAGACCCAGACCCAGATAGTTGAGCAAGAACAGCACCGCTGCGATTATCAGTATGATGATAATGATAGTTATAAGCTTTCCGCTCTTTTTCTTCTTTTCATTTTTCTTCTGCATTTCCTGATCCTCCCTGTACATTCTTTCGACCTCTTTTTCGATACTCATTTTCATCGATCCTTTCACCTTGCGGTATTTATATAGGTGCAGTAAAAGTTTTTATAGATGCCGCTGACGTCGTCAACTGCAGCGGTCACCGTTTTAACATCTTTATACAGCGCCTTGCTGCCGTCATAGACCATTGCGCAAAGCACCACGTCCTCGGTATCAAGCCCTGCGGCGTTGAGCGAGCTGATAATGCCGCTGTATATCTCTTCCTGAGAGCCTATACCCGACCTCCCCAGCTCAGAGCCGTTATTGAGTATGTAAAGCTCACCCGAGTCCTCATATTTAAGGTTTAGGGTCATCAGCATTCCCTGCTCATACCCCTCCAGCGCCTGGTGGTCGGCAGCGGCGGTGCTGTCTATGCTTTCGGCAAAAGCCCAGGCTTCGGCTATCTCCTTATCCTTTTGCTCCACAAGGCTTTCGAGCTCTTCCCTTGCCTGCTGTTCCTTAGCGGTCTGCGCCTCGGCAGCCTCTATCCTGCTTTCGGCGTCAGCCTTCACCGCCTCGCCGCTGTCCTGAACGTTCACTATCATCCAGAAAAGCATAATAAAAATAACATCAAGCAGCGCTGTGAGCTCGATAACTATGCCCTTGCTTTTATGAAAACCGCTCATGGCTTTTCCTTCCCTGACTTATCCCCGGCAGTTTTTGAATTTCTGCTTAGGTATAGCTCAACGGTCTTTTCGTTATCCTCTATTTTAGCTGAGATTATGCCGTCCATAAACTTAAAGATTATGGCAAACACCAGCCCCCAGAAGGTAGAGGTGAGCGCACCGTAGAAATTATCGGTGGCATTGCCTGCATCAGACACCATGCCCAGCAGTGATATGACTGTACCCAGTATACCCAGCAAGGGGAAAATACCCGTAAGGTTCACAAAAACCGAATACAGCTTACCCGTCTGGTTGCGCATAGATACTACCTCTGTTTCGCGCAGCTCTGACATATCGCTGTCAGCCTCACGCTTTGATGCGCCGCCGTCGGGCACGAACACTGTAAGGTGCATTTTTTTATAGAGCTTGTCCGCAGACTCCTTCAATGCATAATACACCACGCCGGTAAAGATCGCAGCCAGAAATATTATAAGGTCATAGCCCAGAACATTCATAAATATTACAGAGAATATATTTTTCATCAAAATACCCCCTCATATTATATGATAACACATTTAGCTCCAAAAAGCAAGTGGTATTGATAATAAATCCACACAAATCAATTTTTGATATCAGCAGCGGCGGTATTATTTTTAAGAGCCGCACCTGTTTTTTATCGTACAAAAAAGCACTGCGCCCCGCAATAAAGCAGACGCAGTGCGCAGATATTCAAAAAAGCTCAAAACTAATATGTTTATTTGCGGTAATGATCTATATCAGCTTGATCTTCTTGGCATGAGCGATTATCCTCATGCTGTCGTTGGTGTTTATCACGCCGTCGGCATTTATGTCACCTCTGAGTATCTGAGCCGAGCTTGGAGTGACCGATTTTTTGGCAAAGCCTACAGATAGCATGGCGTCCTTGGTGTTGATGCTGCCGTCGGCATCTATGTCGCCCAGCCTGTAAAGGTCAATGCTCTCGGCAGCATTGGGGCTTACGTAGATCATTTTTTCCATAACGGGGTATTTGTCAAGATCTATCCTCATAAGATACCAGTCCTCGGTGAGGGTGGTGACAATGCTGGTGCCGCTGCCGTTAACAGTGGCTGCATTGCCGCAGGTCTGACCTGTGAAGGTGATGACCGCACCGTTTAAGCTCACACCGTTTGTGGTGCTGATAGTTATTTTAGATGACTGCCCGTCGGTTATCTCAAAGGGAATAGAAACCTTGGAGCCTGCATAGTTGTTTCTGCCTGTCAGCACCAGATAGGCTGTACCCTTCTGGGTGTTAGATGTGTAGCTGAACAGATAGTCACTGCCGGGCTTAAGCACAGTGTTGCCGTCCTTAACAGTAAAACCGGGGGTCTTGGGGCTGCCTGTGTAGACATAGCTGCTGCGTGCCAGTGTGACCTCGCAGTTTTCAAGAGAAAGGGCGCTCACGATATCAAACTCGGCTGACAGCGAGCCGTCCATATCTCCTAGGGCTTCAATAAACATATAGCCCTTGCCTACGCCGTCATTGCCCCTGTAGCTGACCTGATAGTCAACTCCCTCAACAAGCTCAACACCGTCCAGCATCACCTTGAAATCGGGTATGACCGCCTTGCCGTTATACGCAAAGGCATTTTTTGCAAACACCACCTCTGCGGTGTCGATTATGCGCTGGGGTATCACCGCAGTTTCAAGCTCAGCGCCGCATATGGTACACTCCTTATATTTTAGCCCCGTGCTCAGCAGGTCGGGTTCCTGCGAAATTATCCAGTCAGAGGGGATATGCTGGTGGGTGACGTTTATGGTGGCGAATTTGTTTCGGTCGTAGTCGGTCTCAGTACCTATAAACAGCTTGAAGCTGCCCTCTTTAAGACCTGTGAGATAGGCTGTTGAGCCTATGTATGTGGCGTTGGCTGTTTCCTTGGGGTCATCGCCGCCCCTTGCCAGATAAAAGGTCACATAGCCGTTTTGCAGAGGGCTTTTGTTGGTGTGTATCTCCAGCTTTTCCCCCAGCAGCAGGTCATACTTATCACTGTCAAAATCAAAGCTATCATACTTTTCGTCCAGCAGGTTGAAGTAATGCACCTTGTAGCTTATAGGCTCTTCAATGCCGTTTTTATAAATGCCCGTCACCTTTACGCTGACTTCATCGTTCTCAGGCAGAACTCCCACATTGAAGATTATGCACTTGCCTATGCCGTAGGCGCCTGTTTCAACATTGAAATATGTGCTAATATCACTGCTCCTGGTGAGCCCTGTCAGCTTGTTTTTCTGCGACAGCTTCCAGGTCTTTTTAAGCAGCTTTGATGTTACCTCCACCTTTACCTTTGAGATATCAGGGGTATCGTAGGAGCTGCCCAGCGATACCGAGTAGGCATAGCCCTGCCTGCCGTCAGTGACCAGCTCATAGGGGGTGTTGTATGCAGGCCAGCAGATGTAATCGCCTGTGAAGTCCTCTTTTCTCGACTTATCTATGGAATACATAGCCGTAGCGTTGCCGACTATGCCGAAACCTGTTTTCTTCATTCTGGGATTGAGCACCCAGCGGCGGTGACCCAGCCTTTCGATATTTGAAAAGTCGGTATCGTTGACATAGCCCGAAATAACGGCGTTAGCTATATTATAATAGTTAAGTCCGATATTCGACTCACCGCAGGCTTTATAGCCCACCTGATAAAGGCTGTCGGTGAGTCCCGCGGGCTTTTGGGGCGTGTGGGACATGACCTGGTTCATATAAAGCACCAGACTGCCCGTCTGGGTCTGGGTATTCAGGCTGCTGTCAAGGGTGACATCATAGGGCAGACCTGCCACATATCTTATAAAGTTCACCGAATTTATAGCCTCTGTAAGTGCAGCATTGCTCGGCTTGCCTATTTTATAGGGAGATGACGATGAATAGTCCTCGGCATAATCTGTGTGGGAATGTATATTGAAGGGCAGCTCTTCATACATCTCTTTTATCTCTGCCTGAGTATGATATTCCAGCTCATAGGCTGAGGCACTTATCATGCCAAGCCCCATGACAGCCGCCGCTGCCGCTGTGAGAGCTGCCGTAAGCAGCACCTTTATTTTCATAAAAGTGTCCTCCTTTTTTAGTGTGACCTGCGGTAGTGTTTTACCCTGCATAAAGCTGCTCTGATAAAACACAGCTGACAGCACACTGACATTTTTGCCTAATCAGCCTTTACCTCAGGTATTATCGGTCTGATGGTGTTGTTTTTAACGGCGTTTATGTAATCCTGCACCGTGCATATCTCGCTTTCGCTCACAACTCCGCTTAGTCTGGCTGAGTCTACAGACAAATGGTGGTTATCGGTGCCGCCTGTTCTGGCGGCTATGCCGTACTGGTCTGCATACCACAGGGCTCTGTCGTTCCATATCTCTCTGCCGTTGCCGCTGTTATAAATCTCAACGCCGTCTACCCATTTATCCAGCAGCTTTATCTCATTGATATACCCTGCCTCTCTGAAAGGGTGGGCGTGTATCAGCACCGCACCCGAGTCATGGGCTCTTTGGGCAAACTCATAAAAGCTTATCGAAACGCAGTCGGGGTTATCGTAAAGCCACTGTCTGCCGAGACCGTACACCAGTATATCTGCACCGTTATATGAATACTCAATACCGAAAAATACCTTTATGCCTGCTTTTTCACCCTCAGCCTTTGCGGCGTCATAGCCCAGCATATACTGGTCCACCATAGTTTTCCACGGTGCGCTGCGGTCTACCCTAGCGTTGCCGTTAAAAAAGTGGTCGGTGACGAATATGCCGTCATAGCCCTCCTGCTTGTATCGCCTTGCCTGCTCTGCGCCGCCTGCTGATGCGCAGGCTGATACCTCACAGGTATGCAGATGAGTTTCATACTTGAACATCAGAAATCTACTCCCCTGTTTATAACCTCCATGCACATTCTGCCGTTATGATAGGGGCACTTCCAGGGACCCACTATCTCCTTATAATCATGGGGAACGTGCTCAAAGGATACCTCCGAATACCACTCGGAGCCCTCTCTTTTATCAATGATATCGCTCTTTACATACTCCCACACGCTTTTTGCAGACTCAAGGAAGCGTTCCTCTCCGCTGTGCTGGTAGGCATTTATAAAGCCCACTATAGCTTCTGCCTGCACCCACCAAACTCTCTTGCGGTCTATCTTGTCATTCTCACGCTCGTTGTTGAGAGCGCCGTCCTCAAGGGCTATATCCCGGATATTGCGGGATATTTTCAGGTCCATTTCTGCGAACTGCTTTTTAAGCTCTTCATCGCCCAGCACATCGCAGGCTCTGTCCATGAGC
The DNA here is from genome assembly GCA_937894495.1 of uncultured Ruminococcus sp. Classification (GTDB taxonomy): domain Bacteria; phylum Bacillota; class Clostridia; order Oscillospirales; family Ruminococcaceae; genus Hominimerdicola. The sequence continues at coordinate 21,097 of CALCRR010000113.1, forward strand.
CAGGTCGCCTCGATATCGTGACCGTAGGAGTGGATATCTCCCACCAGGTCGAATTTGGTATCAAAGAAAACCTTCAAAGCATTGGTCTCGGGGGTATATACGATATCTCTCATCTGCGAGAGCTGGAATTTAAGTCTTTCGCCCACCTTTTCATTATGGTCGGCAAGGTAGAGCTCGGTATAGGCTTCGATAAGGTGTAGTATGGCATTCATGGTCTTGTCAGCTTTAAGTCCGTTCTCGCTGAGGGCGTCGTTATCCACTAAATTCCACTTTCTGTCGAAGGCTTCGCCGTAGCCGTACTCGTCCAGGGTATTCTCCTCGATATCAATAAACAGCTTATAGGCAAGGTTAAGGGCATTTTTATCACCGCTTGCCCTGTAATAGCAGGACAAAGCATAGATAGCAAAGGCGATATTATATGTATGCTTCATATCGTCGGCGACCTCGCCCTGATAGTTCATCATCCAGTAAACTCCGCCGTATTTATAGTCGATACAGTGGTCCTTGATAAACTCAAACGCGTGCCTTGCATAGTCAAGCAGGCTCTCGTCTTTAAGGGTGAGGTATGCGTTTGAGTAGAACCAGAGTATCCTTGAATGGAGGATAACGCCCTTATCGGCTTTTTTATCCAGCTCCAGCCCGAAGCTCAGGTAGCCGTAAAAGCCGCCGTTCTCCTCGTCTTTAAGGTTATTCCAGAAAGGTATGATGTGGTTTTCAAGCTCGTTTCTAACTTCTGATATTATCATTTCGGGTTTACGCTCCTTTAATAATATATTTTAACCAAAATTTTCATCTTTACATGAATATAGTTATATCATATTATACAACAATTTTATGTACATTTCAAGTATCTGGCATGGAATTTGAAAGAATAAAATAATATTGTTGATAATTTTTGGTGCTGATTTTTTCTTGTTGTCATGATGATGTCCTCCTGAAATTATAAATAAATACTTGACTTTTCCGCCTGTTTATGTTATAATCTAGGGGAACAAGGCGGAGGCGTTCCCCTGGGTGCGTTGTCTGTTCTTTTGTTCAGCGGATTATATTTATCTAGCCGTTTGCGGGGTCGCTTCCTGCAAACGGTTTTTATTTTAGCTCTCTAGCTCTTCTTTGTTTTTTTGAGCTTTTTCTTGAGCTTCTTGTTTTTGCGTTTAAGCTTATCGCATTTACGTATAAGCTCTTCAAATCGCCTTGACTGCTCGTTAGTCATGTGCTTCATAACCTCACTCCCTTTCGTACTACCTCCGCCATTTTTGGCAGACTTTTTGTCAGCCGACGGCGGTCATATTACCGCCGTTTCGTCTTAATTTTCAAAGACTCGTCAGGGCTGTTATTTATAATACTTCTTGCGGAACTCATAAATGTCAGCCATACAGTCGCCGCAGATCTCGTCCAGTAATATTTCATAGACACCTTCTGTCAGCTCATCATCGCTCATATCCTCGGTTTTTTCGTTCAGCAGGTCATCCTCGGCAGCTTCTCTCAAAGCATCATACAAAGCGCCAAATGTACGTGCTATTGCAAATTCTTCGGAGCTGTGTGTTCTATCATCGAAAAGACAGTAAATCCTTGCGACAATATCCGCAGCTAGTGCTAAACCGTGTAAAACGTCGTTTGTGTTGTTTGTGTTTGTCATAATCAAAACCCTCCTGAAAGTTAATTAATATTACTTGTTTTTTTGTCTTGTTGGTTTACTTACTCTTGCAGATAATAACAAGCGTTCTGAGCAGCACGGCTATTTCTGCGATGTTAAGAAAAATACTAAGCTTTTTCACTTGACTTTCACCCCCAGATGTGTTATAATTACCCATAGAGGGCGAGGCTTTTGCGCCTCGCCTTAATGGGCTTGCACCGGTTACAAGAACTTGCTAAGCAAGTTGATTAATGCAAGTGCTAATCTCAACAGGGTATCTGCTAGTTGCAGATGGGCGACCTGCTGAGCGGTCGAAAGAGTGTTGTTGGTAGCAACGCTCTTTCTTTTTGTCTTGGGCTTTCTCTGTTTGCCCATTGCATTCACCCCCTTTCGGTGTGTTCTGGAAACCGTCAGCCGTTCGGCTTGGCTTCCTTGGTTTCGCAGTATAGCACCACTTGGGCGGTTTTGTCTGCCTGAGCATAGCTGCTCTCACCATTTCGCTCCCATATGCATACTCTAAACCAGTAAGCGAAAAAAACATAAGGAGTGAATAAGTTGGACAACACAGAAAACATGATACTTGCAAAGCTCTTTGCCGATAAGGACGAGAGCTGTGATGTGGGCAGCTGCCTCATGCCTGATACGGTATTCCCGAAAAAAACTCCACTTGCTATGGCATATATACCATTTCAGCAGTGGGAGACGCCCTATGAGGCTGAGGTGGGGCTCAGCAGGGGCACGGTGTTCCCCGGTCTTGATAAGCCGTTTATCGGAGAGGAGGCTGTGAACAGTGCCTATACTAAATGACAAGCAGAAGCTTATGAGAAAGCTGCAGAGCTGCAGCTTTGCGCTGGTGGAGGCTAACCTTTACCTCGACAGCCACCCCACCTGCAAAATGGGGCTTGAATATTTCAGAAAGCACAGAGACGAGTATGAAAAGCTGGAGGCTGAGTATGTGGAAAAATACGGTCCAGTAAGAGCCGTACAGTCATCGGCTGAGAAAAAGTGGGACTGGGTCTCAACCCCCTTCCCCTGGGAGAGAGGTGAGAGCTGATGTGGCAATATGAAAAGAAATTACAGTACCCTGTAAATATCAAAAATCCCAACCCTGCGCTGGCTAAGGTAATAATCAGCCAGCTTGGCGGTGCAGACTACAAAAACAGGTAATAAAAAAAGACCTGCCGAAATAAACTCGGCAGGTCTTTTACTTTCACATACTATTTTAATATCTCGATCAACTTTTTCACAAACCCTTCCCCAGCAACCCCGTTCTGCCTATACCCCCACTTGGCAAGCAGCTGGTTTACTACCGCAGCCGTCCCAGCCCCGAATCCGCTGTCAACAGATATATGGGTTTTGATGATACCTTTACTTTCAGCAAGGGACAACAAAGATTTCAGCTCATCCCAAGATGGCGGCTTAGTTATTCCATTAAGCTGAGGTTCTATATATCTTCGCTTAAGTATGTCGTGTGTAAGGTCTTCTTGTTGTTCTATCCAATTTATGATTTTATCCGCTTTTTCTTTGGCATTTTTATATGCTTCTGAATGAATATCCATACTCTTCATTCTTCTGATAATTCTTCTATAGCTTCTAAGCATTTTCGTTGTCAATTCAGCCGACCTCCCTCAATTTAATTTTGAACGCTAAAACGTCACCGTGATATTAAGCACAGCAGCAGCCACCCAATAGACAGCTTTTTTATAATCCTTGTTTGCAGCATAGATGACTGCCGCCAGCAAATCTATAATTATCAGCACCAGCGGAAATATATGCTCAGTTTTTATTTTCATTATCTTGTTTCACCCCCTCCTCAACCTCAGATCAATATCCGCAGTTTTTTTATAAAGCATAATAGTCAGATAATGCTCGCCGTTCATCTCGTTCCAGAAAGGCTTGCACTCGGCGCAGAAATATCCCGAATACAAAGCTTCGATCATTCTTCGGTTTTCACAGTCATCAGCTATTTCTGTGACCTTGCGCTTAGTGTACTTAAAATCGTTGCACTTCGGCTCTGGCTTTATACAGTTGAGCGAGCACTGATAGCGCTTTTGATATTTACCGTCAATGCTGCCGTCCTCGGACAGCTTCTGCTTGCAGAAATACTTAGCAATGCCCTGCACACCTGTTTCATCGAACATCAAAGGCTTTACCTTGTCAACATAGCCCTTTCCCCATTTCTTCTGAATGTCTTTAAGGGCAATACCGCCGTTGAGTATCAGGTGAAAGTGGATCCTGCCCTTGCGGCTGCCTACCTCCACCGAGTATATGTATTTGAGCTCACTCAGCCCCAGTTTTTTTCTTAACCTTCTTAGCTTACCGAAAAAGTTGCAAAGGTCTTTCTTAGCTCTTTCCAGGCTGTCAGGAAGATGCTCGTCCGAGTATGTAAGCTCCAGCTTGTAGTCCTCGTTGGTAAAATTAGCTCCGATGATCCTGTTCAGCTGTCTTTCAGCATTCTTCTGGTTGAGCTTCACCTGGCAAGCCTTAGAGGGCTTTCTTATTCTCTTTCGCCTGCCTGCTTTCGGATATTCATATACAGGATAAATATTTATCTCCGCATAATCACCATAAAAATATTTCTGCTCTCTGTATCTTTTTCTGTAAGCCCTCATTTTCTTTTTCCTTTTCTTGCTGATAAAATGTCCGACTTGTTAATACCCATTACAAGCCCGAATTCCGCAGCCCCTCAGCTGCGGAAAATACGAACATTTATTTTGTACTATTATATATGTATCTTCTCTTAGTCATCGTTATCATCACGGTCAGGCTCATCATCAGCCCGATCATAAAACTCTGTGCGTCTTATCTCATCTTCAAACTCATTCTGGCGTTTAAGAGTCTCAACGATAAGACCCAGCTCCAGCTTAACACTGTCATAATCAAGATATCTAGGCATTATAACAGCCATGGTAAAAAAGCCTGCTTTTGCTATAATTACATTTGAGCCGTCCCTGTTGTCGCTTCGCACGCAAAATGTAAAAAATTGCAAGCAAAATGTTATTGTTGAAAAAGCGAGACAAAGCAAAATTTGACTAACTATCATGCCTCTTTTGAGGAAGGCGATGAACCGCAAATCGACCCCACCTACACCATAACTATCCCCGCAGAGGTCAACCTCAAAAGCTCCGACCCTGTGAACATCACAGCCGAGGACGTTACGCTGAACGAGGGTCAGAAGATAGTTGTCACCCTTGACGGTGCAAGCAACACCGCTTCGGGCAGCGAGTTTTCAGCTAAGGATAAAAGCGGCGAATCGGTGGTCAAGTACAAGATAAATGACGGTGCGATAGGGCTTGACGATGCGAACAAGACCGTTGCGGAGTTTGAGAGCAAGGAAGGCGAGCAGAGCGTTCCTCTTAGCTTCACCGCTGATTTGAAAGATGTCAAGTTCGCAGGCGAGCACAGCGAAAAGCTGACGTTCGGGGTGAAGCTGGAGACCGCCAAGATTGCCGCTGATAAGCCCGACATTGCGCAGGCAAATTGCACGTTCAGCCCCTCAAACGGCAAGAGCACGCTTTCAAATGCCAATATCACGACCGCAATGGAATACTCCACCGACAACGGCACGACCTGGACTGATGTGACCTCTGACGGCTCTATTGCTTCTCTCGCCGCAGGAACAGTACAGATCCGTGTCAAGGAGACAGCCGACAAGCTGGCAAGTGAAGCTGTTTCGATCACCGTACCAGAGGTACTTCATATTAACGAACTCGTGGGACCGTTCACCGGTGACAGACTCACCTGCGAATACTACGCCGGAGAAACATGGCAGGCTTTGGTCAACAGATATGATTTGATTAAAGCATATAGTGGTCATCCAGCTTTCGGCAGCGATGGTTTTATCTATGACGAAGAAGGCAACTGGTTTGCGGTTACTGATCTCGTAGATAATACAAAGACATACGAAGTACAATAAAAACATTCCTGCCGGGCTTTAGTTCGGCAATCAAACATACAAGGAGGAAACCAAATGAAAAAACTGATAGCAGTCGGCATGGCGCTTACAATGCTGACTTCATTTGCTGCTGTGAACGCAAGCGCTATGCAGATATTCGTCAAGACCCTGACAGGCAAGACTATCACTCTTGACGTTGAGCCGAGCGACACCGTCGAGAATGTCAAGGCTAAAATTCAGGATAAAGAGAATATCGCACCCGAAAAGCAGAGGTTGATCTTCGCAGGCGAGCAGCTTGAGGATAACAAGACCCTTGCAGATTACAACATTCAGAAGGAATCCACTCTGCATCTTGTGATCAATAGCGACGGCACGATCGAGATAGTTCCCGACCCCGACAACGGCTTCAAGCCTAAGCCCGACACGGCGAACACCACCGTAGAGTTCAGCATCGACCCCGCCTACACCGTGACGATACCTGCAAAGGTAGAGCTTGCCGAGGGCGAGGAGGACGTTTACACAGGCTCTGACGAGATAACCGCACAGAGCGTTTTCCTGAAGCCCGACCAGTCTATCGAGGTGACCCTTACAAGCGGCAGCGGCTTTAAGCTTGCTAACGAGGCTGACAGCACCGTGAAGCTCGGCTACAAGGCAGAGGCAGGCGAGGTCACAGTAACGGCTGATAACAACGGCGCAGTTGTTGCCACCTTCGGCACGTCCACGGAAGAGCAGTTCCAGCCCATAACCTTCACCACCACCGAGACCCCCGAGTACGCAGGCACATACAGCGACACCGTGGTTTTCGGGCTTTCGGTGAAGACAGCAAACTGATAAAAAATTAATTTTCAGGAGGATTTTACAATGAAAACCACAAGAAGATTTATCGCAGGACTTTCCGCAATGACAATGGCGGCAGCAATGGCAATGAGCGTTTCGGCAACAGAGGTAAAGCCCATAGGTGGCAACCCCTATAACGCTGATCCCAACAATGCTGCACCCGAAGCAACCGTTACATACAACGTTGACCCCAGCTACACCGTAACTATCCCCACAAAAGTAACTCTTTCTGATGAGAATGACGTAAAGCTTGAAAACGCAGTAGCTGCAAGTGATGTTCGTCTTGAAAAGGGCGATAAGATAGTAGTTTCCCTTGACAAGGACAACACCTTCGAGGTAAAGAACGGTGACGAAACTATCACCTACGCTGTATATAAGGGAACAACTACCGATGCTGCAAACAAGCTTGCCGCAGAGAGCGTTGTAGCTGAGTTCTCCGAAAACGGCTCGGAGACCCTGACCTTTGCGAAGATCAACAAGGACGATGTTAAGTACGCAGGCACCTACACCGGCACGCTGACGTTTGGTATCTCGGTAGAGAGTGCAAAAGCTGCCGCTAAAAAGCCCGACATTGCACAGGCAGATTGCACGTTCAGCCCCTCAAACGGCAAGAGCACGCTCTCAAACGCTAATATTACGACCTCTATGGAATACTCCGCCGACAACGGCACGACCTGGACTGATGTGACTTCTGCCGGCTCCATCGCTTCTCTCGCAGCAGGAACCGTACAGATCCGTGTCAAGGAGACCGATGAGAAGCTGGCGAGTGAAGCTGTTTCAATCACCGTACCAGAAGTACTTCATATTAACGAACTCGTAGGTCCGTACACCGGTGATAGACTCACCTGCGAATACTACGCCGGAGAAACATGGCAGGCTTTAGTCGACAGATATGATTTGATAATAGCATACAGAGGCTGGGCGTGTTTCGGTACCGATGGTGTTATCTCTTACGAAAGCGGCAGCGGTGTTCCGGTCACTGCTCTTGTAGATAACACAAAGACATACAAAGTTGAATAAGCAGCGAAAATCCTAAGTAAAGCGACCTCTTAGACGGCAACAAGGCAATTTCTCGAAAGGGAAGTTGCCTTGTTTTTGTGCGTTGAAAAAGTGCGGGGGGGGGCGTGGCTCGGTGGAAATGTGCTGTATAATGCTTATTTCTTTAGTTCTGTTCCGCCCCGCTTTTTTATGGAAAAATCTGTGTTTTTATGATATAATTTACCTAGAATGAGTGAAGGAGGATTTTATGTCTTATGATACGATGGTTGAACAAATAAAACATGTGCCTCAAGAATGTCTTGTTGATATAGAAAACTATATTCAGTTTGTTTTATATCGCTATAATCAGACTGTAAAATCTAAACAGACTTCTAATCTTTCAAAGTATTTTGGTTCTGTAAATTTCAAAAAAGATGGCCTTTCCATTCAAAAGGAAATGA